>CAYZMR010000281.1:0-4951 GCA_964479515.1 uncultured Hyphomicrobiales bacterium
GCCTGCGCGATGGTGCGCGCCGTGATGCAGTCGTAGGCGCCCGGCGCCACGATCATCCCGTCTGCTTTCAGCATTGCGCGCAGTTTGCTTGCCCGGCTCATGGGGTCCTCCAATCGGTCCTTGTTGGGGCTGAGTTTAGTGGAAACGGCTGGAATGGTTCAAAATATTTGCGCATCGGTTCCATGCGGGATCGCTGGCCTGTCTGCTCGCGAAAATTGCACTGTTGCGATGATGATTGAAGCCGCCGCCGTGCCGGTCTTGAATGCCGGCCCCGCCGAAGAAGGATGCAACTCCGATGAACGACCTCGTCCCGCTCGCCGAGAAGATCGCTGCCGTGCTGGTCGCCCGCAAGGAGACCATCGCGGTCGCCGAATCCTCAACCGGCGGCCTGATCTCGGCGGCGCTGCTCGCCGTGCCCGGCGCCTCCGCCTACTTTCTCGGCGGCGCGGTCGTCTATACCCGCCAGTCGCGGCGGTTGCTCCTTGATATTCCCGACAAGGCGCTCGACGGCATGCGGCCCTCGACCGAGCCTTACGCTTTGCTCCTGGCGCGCACCGCGCGCGAGCGTTTCTCCGTGACCTGGAGCTTGGCTGAGACCGGCGCCACCGGCCCGACCGGCAACCGCTATGGCGATGCCGCAGGCCATAGCTGCCTTGCGGTCGCTGGCCCCTCCGAGCGCGCGATCACGCTCGAGACCGGAAGCGCCGACCGGCAGGCCAATATGAGCGCGTTCGCGGCCGCCGGGCTGAAACTGTTGCTCGACAATCTGTCCCGATAGCTGGCGCCAGCCACCCGGCCCTTGGTCTCGGCGCTTGTCGTGACCTATAATAAATTCAAATAAGCCTCGCCCAGGAGGCGGCAGGATATGCCTGTCACGCACGAGCCCTGGCTCGTCATGCTCTCGCTGATCGTGGCGATCCAGGGAGCCTATGTCGGATTGAGCCTCGCCGTTCAGGTCGGCGATGCCGCCGGCGTGCGGCGCCGACTTTTGCTCGCGGGCGCGGCGATGTCGCTCGCGGTCGCGATCTGGTCGATGCATTTCGTCGGCATGCTGGCGGCTCGCGTGCCGTTCCCGGTCGATTATCTGGTGCTGCCGACGCTCCTGTCGTTCCTCGTCTGCGTGATCGTGGTCGGCGCCGCGGTCCTGCTCACCAGCATGGGGCCGCTGACCCTGGTGCGCCTGACCGGCGCCGCCTGTCTCATGGGCGGCGGCATCTTCACCATGCACTACATCGGCATGGCGGCGTTGCATGCGAGCGCGCACATGGTGCATGCGCCAGCCTATGTGGCCGCCAGCATGGCGGTCGCGATCGGCGCATCCGGTCTGGCGCTTTGGCTCGCGGCGGGGCGGTCGAGCGGCTTGCCGCTCGCATTGTCGGCGACGGCCTTCGGACTCGCGGTCTCGGGGATGCACTACACCGCGATGGCCGGGCTGACGCTGTTTCCGCACGGCAACGCGCAGACGAACGCGCCGGCGCTCTCAAGCGATCTGCTGGCGATCGTGGTCGCCGTGGTGGCGTTCCTCGTCTCCGGGGTGTTTCTGCTCTTCCTCGTCCCGGACCGCAGCCGTCCGGCGGCGGCCGTGGCTGCACCGCAAGAGCCGGCCGTCGCGGCTACGGCGGCGTTGCCTGAGGCAGTGACGACGCCCGACGTGACTGCCGCCGTCAATGGCCATGAGCTGACCGGGCAAGGGAGCTTCGGGCCGCTCGGCGGCGCCGGTGGGCCGCCGCGACGGCTCGCCCATAAGCTGCCGGTCGAACGCGACGGGATGACTCATTTCGTCTCCGTCGACGACATCGTGGCGGTGCACGCCAACGCCCATTACACCTATATTTTCAACGGAACCGCGAAGCTGTTCTGCCCGCTCGCGATCGGAGACGTCGAATCCCGGCTCGATACCGGCCGTTTCGCCCGCGTCCATCGCAGCCATATCGTCAACCTCGACCGGGTGATCGGCCTCAAACGTGCCGGCGACAGCGGCCTGGTCGAGTTGGCCGCGGCGGATCGCTATTCGGTCCCGATCGCGCGCAGCCGCGTCGGGTGGCTCAAATCGCGCATGGGCTCGAAGCTCGGCGAGATCGCCCAGTAGTTTTCAGTCAATAGTGCTGACGCAGTTCGTGCAGAAACGCGGCTGTTCGTGAACGCGCTTGCCGTCTGGTGCAGGCGCGATTGTTATTGCACCGCACCCTTCGACAGAATTTCGCACTGCTTGAGCGGCGCGATGGTGCCGCTAGGCGCCGGAGGGGCGGGGCATAAGCCGCGCGATACCGGCAAAGAGCGTCCGGGAGGGATGCCATGATACCCGGTTCATTCGCCTATCACCGTCCGAAATCCGTCAGCGAAGCGGTCGGCCTGCTCAGCAGTCTCGGCGAGGATGCGCGCCCGCTCGCCGGCGGCCATAGCCTCATCCCGATGATGAAGCTTCGGCTCGCGACGCCGGCGCACCTCGTCGATCTCGGCGCCATCGCCGACCTCAAGGGCATACGCGCCGACGGCTCCGACATCGTCATCGGCGCGATGACGACCCAGCATGAGCTGATTGCCTCCGATCTGCTCGGCCAGAAGCTGCCGCTGCTGCGCGAGACCTCGCTGCTGATCGCCGACCCACAGGTGCGCTACGTCGGGACCCTCGGCGGCAACGTCGCGAACGGCGACCCCGGCAACGACATGCCGGCCGTGATGCAGTGCCTGGGCGCGACCTATCAGGTCGCCGGCAAGGGCGGCGAACGGCGCATCGCGGCGCGCGAGTTCTACCAGGGCGCCTATTTCACGGCGCTGGAAGCCGGAGAGGTCGTGACCGCGATCCGCATCCCGGTGCCGCCTGCTGGCCACGGAGCAGCCTACGAAAAGCTCAAGCGCAAGATCGGCGACTACGCGACCGCCGCAGCCGCCGTAGTCCTCACGATGGGCGGCGGCAAGGTTGCGACCTGCTCGATCGCGCTCACCAATGTGGGCGAGACGCCGCTCTGGGCCGAGGACGCGGCGAAGATCCTCGTCGGCTCGACGCTCGACGCCGCCACCGTGAAGAAGGCCGTCGCCGCCGCCGAGGCGATCACAGCGCCCGCGTCCGACCGGCGCGGCACGCCGCAATATCGCACCAAGATGGCCGGCGTGATGCTGAGCCGTGCGCTCGCCCGCGCCGCGAAGCGCGCCCGAGGAGAGTGAGCCATGGCCAAATCCCAAGTCTCCATGACGGTGAACGGCAAGGCGGTCGACGCGCTGGTCGAGCCGCGCACCTTGCTGATCCACTTCTTGCGCGAGCAATTGAGCCTCACCGGCCCGCATATCGGCTGCGAGACCAGCCACTGCGGCGCCTGCACGGTCGACCTCGGCGGCAAGTCGGTGAAGTCCTGCACGGTGTTCGCCGTGCAGGCGGACGGCGCCGACATCCGTACCATCGAGGGCATGGCGAATGCCGACGGCACGCTGCACGCGCTGCAGGAAGGCTTCCGCCAGATGCACGGCCTGCAATGCGGCTTCTGCACGCCCGGCATGATCACGCGTGCCTACCGGCTGTTGCAGGAGAACCCGAGCCCGACCGAAGCGGAAATCCGCATGGGTATTGCCGGCAACCTCTGCCGCTGCACTGGCTACCAGAACATCGTGAAGGCCATTCAATACGCCGCCGCCAAGATCAATGGCGTGCCGTTCCAGGAGGCCGCAGAATGAACGACATGACCCCCACCTCCGCCGAACGCGCCGAGAAGCTCGAAGGCATGGGATGCCGGAGGAAGCGCGTCGAGGACGTCCGTTTCACACAAGGCAAGGGCAACTACGTCGACGACGTGAAGATGCCCAACATGCTCTATGGCGACTTCAATCGCTCGCCGCATGCGCATGCGCGCATCAAGAGCATCGACACGACCAAGGCCGCGGCGGTTCCGGGCGTGGTTGCGGTGCTGACCGCCGAAACGCTGAAGACCGTCAATCTCGCCTGGATGCCGACGCTCGCGGGCGACGTGCAGATGGTGCTCGCCGACGGCAAGGTGCTGTTCCAGAATCAGGAGGTCGCCTTCGTCATCGCGGAGGACCGTTATGTGGCGGCCGACGCCGCCGACCTGGTCGAGGTCGAGTACGAGCCCTTGCCGGTCGGCATCGATCCGATGAAGGCCATGGACGCCGACGCACCAGTGATCCGCGAGGACGTCAAGGACAAGACCGACGGCGCGCATGGCAAGCGCAAGCACCCCAACCACATCTTCAATTGGCAGGCGGGCGAGAAGGCCGCGACCGACGCGGCGTTCGAGAAGGCCGAGGTGACGATCAAGGAGTTGATCTCGTATCAGCGCGTGCACCCGTGCCCGCTCGAGACCTGCCAGTGCGTCGCCTCGTTCGACAAGATCAGGGGCGAACTGACCCTGTGGGGCACGTTCCAGGCCCCGCACGTGATCCGCACGGTCGGCTCGCTGATCTCGAAGATCCCCGAGCACAAGATCCACGTGATCGCGCCCGACATCGGCGGCGGCTTCGGCAACAAGGTCGGCGCCTATCCGGGCTACATCTGCGCGATCGTCGCCTCGATCGTCACCGGGCGCCCGGTGAAGTGGGTCGAGGACCGCATCGAGAACCTCTCCACCACGGCCTTCGCGCGCGACTTCCATATGCTCACGGAAATCGCGGCCACCAAGGACGGCAAGGTCACGGGCCTGCGCTGCTACACCATCGCGGACCACGGCGCGTTCGACGCCTGCGCCAACGCCACCAAATGGCCGGCCGGGCTGTTTTCCATCATCACCGGCGCCTACGACTTCCCCGTAGCGCATTGCTCGGTCGATGGCGTCTATACCAACAAGGCGCCGGGCGGCGTCGCCTATCGCTGTTCGTTCCGCGTCACTGAGGCCGCCTATGCGATCGAGCGGGCCATGGACATCATGGCGCAGAAACTGAAGATGGACCCGGCCGAGTTCCGGATGAAGAACCTGATCCGGCGCGAGCAGTTCCCCTACAAGTC
>CAYZMR010000282.1:0-4914 GCA_964479515.1 uncultured Hyphomicrobiales bacterium
CACCATGAAGCCATCGAAGAATGTAGCGAGGCGCGCATAGCCGTCGAGCGGGAGGACGTGCGCGACGAATTGATCCGGCCGCACGAGCACCATGCAGCCGCGCGCGCGATCGATGCCACGCAGAGTGAAGATGTCACGGCCGCCCTTGCGGTCGGCGCAGAACATCTTCTCATAGTCGCGCAGTCCATAACGCCCCTTCGGCGGCAGAAGAAAGGACGGCATCGCCTCGACGGCGAGATCGCGATGACCTTGTTGGAAAATCGCACGGACATCGATCACCGCGTCGATGTCCTCGCTCGCTGGCGTGTATTTCCGCACGGGAGACGCGGCGGCCTCGGCAAGGAAGTCACACAGCGCGCGGATACCCGAGTTCGGGGCGGCCGGATCCTCTCCGCCGGCAAACGCAAAGATGCGCCAGCGGCCATCCGCCTTGATCGTGTGGCCGAGGTGAACCGGTTTGGCATCCGCCAGGCGGATCACCGGCGCGGAATGAAACCGCGTGCCGATCGTCAGGCCTTCGGCCAGATGCTGGTAGCTCGCCTCGCCGGTGAGGAGCGCCGGACGATAGCGGGTCGCGGTACCGGCCGTGTAGCGCCCGTGCTGGACGAAATATCGCTGCGTCTCGGCCGGATCGAAGCCCTTGCTTGAGGCGAGCATTTCCGCCCACTCGCGGTCGAACTCGATCAGCTCCTTGGCGATGGCCTGGCGTTCCGCCGAGTAGGTATGCAGGAGGTGCGGCGCGCAGCGCCCGCGCAGGACGGACGCCAGCTTCCAACCGAGGTTGAAGCCGTCCTGCATCGAAACATTCATGCCCTGGCCCGCTTTCGGACTGTGCGTGTGGCAGGCATCGCCGGCGATGAACACACAGGGCAGGCGCTGCCCTACGTCCTCCTGCGGCACATCATCGAACTTGTCGCACAGGCGCTGGCCGATCTCGTAGACCGACCACCAGGCGACCTCTTTCACGTCGAGCGTATGGGGATTGAGAATCCGCCGCGCCGCCGCGATCAGATCGTCGGACGTGATGTTGCGGTTCGACACGCGCTCGCCGGCATCGAGCTTGTCCAACTCGACGTACACGCGAAACAGAAAGCCACCCTCGCGCGGGATGATGATGATGCTGCCATCCTTGGCGGACTGGATCAGCGACTTGAAGCGGACATCGGGAAAATCGGTGACGGCGAGCACATCCATCACGCCCCAGGCGTGGTTGGCGGAGTCGCCGTTGAGCGCGCGCCCGATCGACTTGCGCACGGCGCTGCGCGCGCCGTCGCAGCCAACCACGTAGCGGGCCTTGATCGTCTCGGTTTGTCCTTCGTGCTCGGGATCGACACGTTCGAGCCTCGCCGTGACGCGATACGGATCGGCATTGTCGCCGGAGGCGGCCTCATCGATCTCAACATCGATGAGGCGCCGCGCATAATACGGCTCGAGCCGCGCCGGCGATTTGCGCATGACGTCGAGATAGAAGTCGTGCACCCGCGCCTGGTTCAGAACGACATGTGGAAATTCCGACAGGCCGTCTTCGACGTCCTGCACGCGTCCGCTGCGGACGATGTTTTCGGGACGCTTGTCGTCCGGCTTCCAGAATGTCGTTTCGTTGATCCAGCAGGCTTCCTTCAGCACGCGCTCGGCAAAGCCGTAGGACTCGAACATCTCCATGGTGCGGCAGGCGATGCCGTCGGCCTGACCGAGGCGCAGCGGGCCGGGCTTCTGTTCGACGATTGCTGTCTTGATGTCGGCAAAGGCCGACAGTTGGGCCGCCAAGGTCAACCCGGCCGGCCCACAGCCGACGATGAGGACGTCGACCTCCTCGGGAACAATGCCGGACGATCCCGAGGTTGCATGGCGCTGCGCGGGGTCGGCGATCTCCGGATCACCAGGTTCGAATCCGTTGAGATGGAACTGCACGAAATCTCCCCGTCTCTACCGACCTTACGGACTGGCGCCGATTTGGACCAGAGGCGTCCCTTATCTCAAGCGGTGCCGGCTTCATTTGCTGTCCGCCGTGCGGCCGCCCTGTGGGTCCGCGCCGCGAACGTTGATCATAGGTTGCATGCAATCGCGGCAGATTTCTCCGCGGCAAACCCAGTGGACCCTGACGGAACTTCACAATTTCAGTTGTTATATCAAGCCAATAGGAATTGGCGCGACTATGAGCTATGGAGTTTCACCCTGCGACAAAATACATCTACAGCGACTACTCTAATTTGGTATACATTATACGCACTTGACATTGGCGCCGCAACCATGGGGGTGGGCAGCGCCAAAGAAAGCGGCAGCGCAAACTGCCGTGACGACAAACAAGATGACGCCCGAACTGGGCGCGGGGAGAAACGCGAATGACCGTCGCAACAAATGCGTCCGGGAGAGATCGGATCGCGACCAGCAGCGCGGCGACGCGCTGGGGTCAGTTGATCTTCTGCATCATCTGCATGGTGATGATCGCTAACCTGCAATACGGATGGACGCTGTTCGTCAATCCGATCAACAAGGCGCATGGCTGGTCCATCGCTTCAATCCAGCTTGCGTTCGCGATCTTCATCGCTCTCGAGACATGGCTCACGCCGATCGAGGGCTGGATCGTGGACAGTCTCGGCGCGCAACGCGGACCGAAGCTGGTGGTCGCGGCCGGCGGCGTGCTCGTGGGTATCGGCTGGGTGATCAACGCCTATGCGGACACCTTGACGCTGCTCTACGCCGGCGCGGTGATCTCCGGAGTAGGCGGCGGCGCCGTGTACGCGACCAGCGTCGGCCAGGCGGTAAAGTGGTTTCCGGATCGGCGCGGCCTCGCGGTCGGCTTGACCGCTGCGGGCTACGGCGCAGGCGCGGCCATCACCGTCATTCCGATCCAGCACGTGATTGCTGCTTACGGATATCAGGACGCATTTCTTTGGTTCGGCATCATTCAGGGCGGGGTCGTTTTTCTTATCGCCTGGCTGCTGCGAGGCCCGGAGCCCGGAGAGCTCGCCAGCGCGCCTGCACCCAAAGTCGCCCAGTCGTCGCGCAGCTTCACGCCGAAGGAAGTGCTGATTTCGCCTGTGTTCTGGCTGCTCTACGTCATGTTCGTGATGGTGTCGGCGAGCGGACTGATGGCGACCGCGCAGATCGCCCCGATCGCGAAGGATTTCAACGTCGGCGACTCGATCATCTTCTTCGGTGCGACGACGCTGACGGCGGCGCTCATCATCGACAACATCGCCAATGGTACGGCGCGTCCGTTGTTCGGCTGGGTCTCGGATCATATCGGTCGCGAATACACGATGGCGATCGCCTTCGGCCTTGGCGGCGTGTCCTACTGGCTGCTTGGAACACTCGGCACCGCCCCGTGGGGCTTCGTGATCTTCGCCGCGCTGATCTTCCTCACCTGGGGCGAGATCTTCAGCCTGTTTCCGTCGACCTGCACCGACACCTTCGGCACGAAATTCGCGACCGTGAATCTCGGCCTTCTCTACACCGCCAAAGGAACATCGGCATTCCTCGTTCCGGTCGCCAATATCATCAAGTCGTCGACCGGGAGCTGGCACGCGGTGTTCGCCGTGACGGCGCTGATGAATCTCGTGGTCGTGGGATTGGCGCTCTTCGTCCTCAAGCCGATGCGACGGCGAATGATGGCACGAGGCTGATGACGGTATCTCCGCCGGCGCGGCGACCCGCAAAGTCGCCGCGTGCCGGCGGCGACCGACGATGACAGGCCTATCTCTGGTTTCGGTTCAGATGCGCGCAGCCGCCCGCGGGGCCGTCTGCGAGACCTCGGCATCCGAGGACAGGGCGAGGATTATGAAGCAAACGCCGAGAAGCGCCGCCACGCCGTTCACGAGAAGCATCGGCACCAGGTCAGGGCCCAAAATGGCTTGGAGCTCAACGATCATTGCGGTTCTCCGATCCGGCGTTGGAATTCGGCCTATCTCAGTTCGTCGTTACGCAACGGGAGGCGGTTCAAGCCCCTCACACGATTTGTGCATCGCATCAAGACTCTTGTGCAGCGCAGTATAGCGGATTGGCGGAAGGTAATCGACTCCCTTGGTATAATTTATTATAACGTTGACAAAGCGACCGGACGCGATCGGTGGGGAACGTCTATGAGTTTGATCGACCGACGGAATCCCGCTTTGGGCACGAGCCGGGTTGTGCTCGCCCCGCTCCGAGACACATCTACGTTCGCCGACCGCGCCTATGTGGCGCTCCGGGATGTGATCGTTTCCCTCAACGTCTATGACCAGCCGGGCGAAGTGCGGCTCGACGAGCGCCAGCTCGCGAGTGACCTCGGCATCTCGCGCACGCCGGTGCGCGAGGCGATGGCGCAGCTTGAGCGCGAGGGCTTCGTTCGTTCGGTACCGCGGCGCGGCATCTATGTGGTGCGTAAATCGAAGAGCGAAGTGATCGAGATGATCACCGCCTGGGCAGCGCTGGAAAGCATGGCGGCGCGGCTGATCACGACCAACGCCACGACCGACGAGGTCGCGACGCTGAGGAAGATGTTCGCGACGTTCGAGAACGGGCAGGCGCGCGCGCATCTCGACGAATATTCCGAAGTGAACATCGCGTTTCACCAGGCCATCATCCGCATGAGCCGCAATCATGTGCTGATCGACCTGGCGGCGAACCTGTTCACACATATGCGCATGATCCGTCGCAAGACGATCGGCGAGCAGGACCGCGTCGATCGCTCGATCCGCGATCACATGAACATCATCGAGGCGCTGGAGGCGCGCGACACCGAGCGCGCCGAAGACCTCGTGCGCAATCACGCGCTCGGCTTGGCCGATCACGTGGCGAAGTACGCCGACTACCTGGATTGAAACGCGCGAAAATCGCACGCGATGCGACGACTCGAGACGAATGGATTTGGAGGACCCTAATGGCTGACGCCGCAGTGAAGGAAAAACCCGCGACGGCGGTCGAGGACGAGCG
>CAYZMR010000283.1:0-4895 GCA_964479515.1 uncultured Hyphomicrobiales bacterium
TCGCGATCGAGCTCAGCAATGTCGGCATCATGGTGCTGCTCAACCAGTGGAACGCGCGGTTCTACAACGCGCTTCAAGATCGCAACTGGGATTCGTTCGTGCACGAGCTGCTGGTCTTCTGCGCGCTCGCGGCCGCCTACATCGTCCTTGCCGTGTATCAGCTTTACCTCAATCAATGGCTTCAGATCCGCTGGCGCCAATGGATGACGCGGAAATATCTCGAGCATTGGCTCACCTCGGGATTTCACTATCGCATGCAAGTGCTCGGCGATGCTGCCGACAACCCGGACCAGCGCATCGCCGAGGATATCCAGATCTTCATCGAGCGCACGCTCACGGTCGGCATCGGCCTGCTCGGCGCCACGGTGTCGCTGGCGTCATTCGTCCTCATTCTCTGGACACTGTCGAAGGCTGCGCCGCTGACGATCGGCGGCGAGATCTGGAACGTTCCGGGCTATCTCGTCTGGGCCGCGCTCATCTATGCGGCCGTCGGCACGCTGCTCACGCATCTCATCGGGCGGCCGCTGGTCGCGCTGAACTTCTACCAGCAACGCTATGAGGCCGACTTCCGCTTCAATCTCGTGCGGGTGCGCGAGAATTCCGAGCAGATCGCGCTGCTGCATGGCGAGCCGGCGGAGCGCGAACGCCTCGGAGCGCGCTTTGCCGCCGTGGTCGGCAACTGGCTCGCGATCATGAGCCGTACCAAGAAGCTGACATTCCTGACGTCGAGCTACGCGCAGATCTCGGTGATCTTTCCCTATATCGTGGTGACGCCGGCCTATTTCGCCGGACATCTTCAACTCGGCGGTCTCACCCAGACGGCGGGCGCCTTCAACGCCGTCCAGACGGCGCTGTCGTTCTTCATCAACGTCTATCGTCAGCTCGCCGAATGGCGGGCCGTGATCGAACGCCTTACCGGCTTTGAGGCTGCGATCGCCACGGCGGCGAACCTCGGCGTGACGACGCCAGCGATCGCGGTCGTCGCGGCCCCCGCCGCGCAGCAGGTCCGGCTCGCGGCGCTTGACGTCACCCTGCCCGAGGGAAAGCCGCTGGTCTCCGTCGACGACGTCGCCTTCGCGCCGCGCGACCACGTGCTGGTCACCGGCCCGTCCGGCTCCGGCAAGTCGACGCTGTTCCGCGCGATCGCCGGGATCTGGCCGTTCGGGCGCGGGACCGTCTCGATCCCGGCACAGGCGAGCGTGATGACCTTGCCGCAACGGCCGTACCTCCCGATCGGCCCGCTTTCGGCCGCCGTGACCTACCCAACGCCCGGCCCGGCGCACGAGCCCGCGCGCATCAGGGAATTGCTGCTCGCGGTCGGATTGCCGGCGCTCGCCGAGCGGCTCGACGACGTCGAGCACTGGAACCGGATGCTGTCGCTCGGCGAGCAGCAGCGCATCGGCATCGCGCGCGCGATCCTGCATGCGCCCGACTATCTGTTTCTCGATGAGGCCACGGCCTCGCTCGATGAGCCCGCGGAGGCGGCGCTCTATCGGCTGCTGCGCGAGCGGCTGCCCGCAACGACGGTCATCTCGATCGGCCATCGTTCGACGCTGATGGCGTTCCATGACCGGCATCTGAGCCTGACGCGCGAGGGCGACCATTTCGCCATGCGGGAGGCGGCGCTCAGCGCGGTTGCGTCATGAACGGCTACTCTTCGAACACCGCGACCGCCCGGATCGGCGATCCCGTGCCGCCGCGCCATTTCAGCGGCAGGCCGATGAAGCGGAACGGGCCGGCGCCGAGCAGTGTTTCGAGATTGCAGAGGCTCTCGATGTGGGTGATGCCGAGTTCGAGGCAGGCCTTGTGCACCAGCGCATTGACGCGGCCCTCGGGGCCCGGTCGCATCGAATCGATGCCGAAATGTACGATGCCCTGGCGCGCCAGCCACTCGGTGGCGGCGACATTGACGCCGGGATTGTCGGTCGCATAGGCGGGCGTCGGGAATGTGCGGTCGTGGTGTCCGGTGCACAACAGCACGGTGCCGCTGCGCGGAATGGACAGGCCCGTCTTCGCCACCGCAGCCTCAAGGTCGGACGGCGCGATCTCGGCGCGCGGCGGGATATGCCGCAGATCGACGCAGATGCCTTCCACGATGCAGTTCTCGAGCGGATATTCGTCGATCGGCATGCCGGTCTTGCCGAAATGGCGCGGGGCGTCGATATGCGTCCCGCCATGGTCAGGCATGGAGAAATACATCACGCTGTTGCCCTGCACATTGCCCGACTCCGCGAAGGCCTCCTCATGGGTCTTCCAGACGCCGTGGATGATGGGAGGCTGCCCCGGGTAGCTCGGGGTGCGATGATAAAGCTCGCGGCTCAGATCGATGATGCGCATGGGTTGCTTCCAGCGATTGCGCCGGGACACTATCCTTTACGCAGGCCGCGCCACAACAGGCCTCGAGGAAACGCATGAAGACCAGCATCGATCGCATTCTCACCACTCACACCGGCAGCCTGCCGCGGCCGAAGCCGCTGATCGACCTCGTGCTCGCCCAGGAACGTGGCGCCGCGATCGACGCCGCGGCTTTCGAGGCGGAAGTCGGCAAGGCGGTCGACGAGGTCGTCGCGCTCCAGGTCGCGGCCGGCGTCGACATCGTGAGCGACGGCGAGATGAGCAAGCCGTCCTACGCGACCTACATCAAGAACCGCGTCGAGGGTATCCAGCCCGATCCGCGCGCCTCGGCGAAGGGCCGCGACGTCATGATCGGCCGCGATCAGCTGGCGCATCCGGATTTCGCCGCGCGGCTGCGCAGCAATTTCTCCGACATGCCGTTTCCGGGCTGCGTCGGCCCGTTGCGCTACAAGGATACGAGCGCGCTCAAGCGCGACCTTGCAAACCTCAAGGCCGCGGCCGCGACGTCGAATGCCGCGGAGGCGTTCATGACCGCGGCGTCGCCTGGCATCCTGACGCGCTTCATCATCAACCTGTACTATCCGACCGAGGACGAGTATGTCGCGGCGCTCGCCGACGTGATGAAGACGGAATATCGCGCGATCGTGGAGGCGGGTTTCATCCTGCAGATCGACGCGCCGGACTTGGGCTCGGCGCGCAACAACCAGTATCGGCATCTGAGCGACGACGAATTCCGCAAGATCGCGGAGCGCAACATCGCGGCGCTCAACGCCGCGACCGAAGGCCTTCCGACCGACCGCATGCGGCTGCATGTCTGCTGGGGCAATTATGCGGGGCCGCACACCCACGATCTGCCGCTCACGCAGATCATCGACATCGTCTTCAAGGCGCGGCCGCAGGCGATCAGCATCGAGGCCGCCAATCCGCGTCATGATCACGAATGGGAAGACCTGAAAGAGATCGCCATTCCGGACGACAAGATCCTCATCCCCGGCCTGATCGACTCGACCAGCAATTTCGTCGAGCATCCAAAGCTCGTCGCGCAGCGCATCGGCCGCTATGCCGACATCGTCGGCCGCGAGCGCGTCATCGCGGGCGTAGACTGCGGCTTCGGCACCGCGGTGCGCAGCGACCCGATGGTGGCGGACAGCATCGTGTGGGCGAAGCTGCGCGCATTGCGCGAGGGCGCCGAGATCGCGACCAAGCGGCTGTGGGGGCAGACATGATCGGCGGGGCGCGTGGTTGCTTTATCATGACGTGCGGTGCGGCAATTCTTGCAGGGAGCGCGGCTTTGGCGGCAGATATTCAGGTCATGAGCGGCGGCGCGCCGAAGGAAGTCTTGGGCGTGCTCACTCCCGCATTCGAGCAGCAGACCGGCCACAAGGTGCACGTCACCTTCGCGGTCATCAGCGCGATGCGCGAGAAACTCGCCGCGGGCGAACGTCCGGACGCGGTGCTGATCCCGGTTCCGGTGATCGACGCACTCGTGAAGTCCGGCACGTTCCGGAGCGAGGGCCGCGCGGTGCTTGGAACGGTCAGCGTCGCCATGATCGTGCGTGAGGGCGCGCCGGTACCCGATATCTCGACGCTCGAAAATTTCAAGAAGGTCATGCTCGACGCCAAGTCGATCGTACAGGCCAATCCGGCCGCGACGCCGAGCGGCGCGCATCTCGCGAAAGTGTGGGAGCAGCTCGGCATCGCCGACGCGATGAAGCAGAAGGCCACGTTCCGCAACGCGCTCGACGGCGGCGTTGCGGCCCTCACCAAGGGCGAGGCCGAGATCGGACTCTATCCGTTGAGCGAGGTCATCGCGGAGAAAGGCGTCACGATCGTCGGCCTGATCCCGAAAGACGTGCAGCTCAACACCGTCTACGGCGCCGCCGTGCTGGCCGCGAACGCCGCGCCCGAGCCGGCCGCGGCCTTCATCAGGTTCCTCGCCGACCCGGCGAACGCCAAGGTCTGGAAGGATGCGGGTTTCGAGCCGGCGAACGGGAAGTAACGCTCGGTAACGGCGCCGCGAGTCCCCTCTCCCGCATGCGGGAGAGGGTGCCGAGCGAATACGAGGCGGGAGAGGGGAAGGAGAGAGCGCCGCAGGACCTACGCCGCCGCCGCCTTCTTCCGGTTCGCCTCGATGCGCGCGTCGACCAGCGCGACCTGATCGTCGATCGCCTTGAGGCTCATGCCCTTCTGCCTGGCGATGAGCTGCACCAGCTTGTCGGCGCGCTCGATGTTCGGCGCGCCGTTTTGCAGCGCGCGTGCCGCGGAAGCCGGGCGCACCAGCGACTGCGCGGCGGCCGCGTATTTCTCGTACGGCACGAGGTCGGCAGGATTGGCGCCGAGCTTGACGCAGAGCTCGAACACGAAGTCGTAGACCGCCTTCGAGGTCGCGGGGTCGGAGTGCACGGCCTCTTGGGCCGTCCGCATGCCGTCCTTGGTGACACAGCGGTAATTGCCGGCAAGCAGCATTGCCCACTTGGCCAACGGGACGAAGATGGAGTCGTAGACGCGCAGCTTCACCGGCAGCTCGATCTTGGTGCCGT
>CAYZMR010000284.1:0-3030 GCA_964479515.1 uncultured Hyphomicrobiales bacterium
CGGCCGCGAACGCGATCCTGGTGCCGCTGCAGTGCGAGTTCTTCGCGCTCGAAGGCCTGTCGCAGCTCTTGAAGACCGTCGAGCAGGTCAAGACCTCGCTCAATCCGGAGCTCACGATCCACGGCATCGTGCTGACCATGTACGACGCGCGCAACAATCTCGCCGGCCAGGTTGTCGCCGACGTGCGCAACTTCATGGGCGCGAAGGTCTACGACACCGTCATCCCGCGCAACGTGCGCGTCTCGGAAGCGCCATCGCACGGCAAGCCGGTGCTGCTCTACGACATCAAATGCGTCGGCAGCCAAGCCTATCTGCGGCTCGCCTCGGAGATCATCCAGCGCGAGCGCACCTTGCACGCAGCGTAAGTTCGCGTACCGCGCCAATCACGAAAACCACGATGCAACGGGGACTTGAGCAGTGAATCGGACGGCGGCGAAGGAGACGGTCATGGCGGACGAGGCACGATCGCGGCTGGGACGCGGCCTCGCCGCGCTGATCGGCGACGTCGGCGAGGAGTCCGCTTCGGTCGAGCGCACGCGCAGCCAGCGTCGCGTGCCGATCGAATTCTTGCGGCCCAATCCGCGCAATCCGCGGCACAGCTTCGCGGAGGGCGAGCTTGAAGAGCTCGCCGCCTCGATCCGCGAACGCGGCATCATCCAGCCGATCCTGGTGCGCGCGGCGCGCGGCATGGCGGACCAGTACGAGATCATCGCCGGCGAGCGGCGCTGGCGCGCCGCGCAGCGCGTCGGCCTGCACGACGTGCCGATCGTGTTGCTGGAAGTCAGCGATCGCGAGGCGCTCGAACTGGCGATCATCGAGAACGTGCAGCGCGCCGATCTCAACGCGCTCGAAGAGGCGGCCGGCTATCAGGCGTTGATCGATGAGTTCCGCCACAGCCAGGACGATGTCGCCAAGATCGTCGGCAAGAGCCGGCCGCATGTCGCCAACATGCTGCGGCTCCTGAAGCTGCCCGACACCGTGCAAGCGCACATCCGATCCGGCAAACTAAGCGCCGGCCACGCCCGCATGCTGATCGGGCAGCCGAATGCCGAACATCTCGCCGAACAGATCATCATGCGCGGCCTGAACGTGCGGCAGGTGGAAGAGCTTGCGCGTGCGGGCGCCGAGGCGCGCGGCCGCAAGCCGCGTTCACCGCGTGCCGCGAAAGACGCGGATATCCTTGCGTTGGAGAAGCGCGTCGGTGATGCGCTCGGCCTCAAGGTGGCGGTGGACCATCGTGGCGACGGCGGCGTGCTGCATATCCATTACGCCAGCCTCGATCAGCTCGACGAGGTGTTGCGGAAATTGGAGCGGGGTGGGTGATACGTTCGTCCCGCATGTCGCTTCGCTCATGCGGGCTACGAAAACACCGCCGCGCCGTAGCCCGGATGAGCGAAGCGATATCCGGGATGAGAAGAGATGGTCCGATATCGTCGAAACATTTTGGCCGGCGGAACCTATTTCTTCACGATTACGCTTTTCGATCGCGGCTCGAGCGTGCTTACCGATCACGTCACGGAGTTACGCGCGGCATTCCGCGCAACCCGGCGCGAGCGCCCGTTCGAGATCGATGCGCTCGTGATCCTGCCGGACCATTTACATGCGGTTCTCACGTTGCCGTCAGGAGATGCTGACTTCTCGGGACGTTGGCGCCGTATCAAGGGACATTTCAGCAGTCACCTGATTGCGATCGGCGTAGCGCTCGACCGTCATTCAAATGGCGAGCTCGCACTTTGGCAACGGCGATTTTGGAGCACACGATTCGTAACGACGAAGATTTCGCACGACATATCGACTACATTCATTTCAATCCCGCGAAGCACGGACTTGTGTCATGCGTTCGAGATTGGCCGCATTCTTCCTTCCATCATTATGTGCGACGGGGTGTGCTGCCGGATGATTGGGGCGGCGATGTAAGCGAGGGCGGTCTCAGCTTTGGTGAGCGCCGTTAGACCCGCATATCGCTTCGCTCATGCGGGCTACAAGCATCTATGAGGACGGGGACTACTCCCTCCGTCTCGCCGCGGTCGCGACGGACAGCATCGCGCGTTGCGCGATCGTCTCGGCGAGCGCCGGATGGCGGCGTACTTCGAGCGAGGCCTCGGCCAGCGCCGACATGACGCGCGCAAGCCGCGCCGAGGTCCAGCTCTTGAGCGCGGCCTCCATCAGCGTCTTGCGGCGGAAATGAACCGGCGGCTGGATCTGCTCCACCGCCTGCATGACCGAGATGCCGTCCTCGACCGTGAGACGGATCGCGTGCAGGCGCTCGACCTGGCGCAGCGCGGCGCCGACTGCCGCGGTCGGCGCGGTGCCGGCGGTCGCGGTCTTGGCGAATTCCTTTTCGACGTCCGCGGCGCGCCCCGCGAACGCCGCGTCGACGAGAGAGTCGAGCGCGAGCGCGGAGGCGTCCGCCACGACCGCAATCACGTCGTCGATCTCGATGCGCTCCGCCCCCTGGGCATAGAGCGCGAGCTTGCGCAGCTCCGCGCGCGAGGCGCGCCGGTCACCGCCGAGCAGCGGGATCAGCGTGGCACGCGCGTCGGGCGTGATCGCGAGGCCGGACGCGCGCAGCTCCTCGTCGATGAGCCGCGCGAGATCGCGGTCGGCGTCGACGTAGCACGGGATCGCGACCGCTGACTTCGCGCGCTCGCAGGCGTTGCGCAGCGCCGCGCCGCGTTTGAGGTCGCCGGCCTCGATCACGATGCGGCAGTCGATCAAGCGTGCGGCGAGCACGGCCTCGACGGCGGGTACGAAATTGCGATTGCCGGCGCGGATGCGGATCGCGCGCCGGCCGCCGAACAGCGGAATCGTGGTCGCCTCATCGATCAGGCGGGCCGGATCGGACGCAAGCTCGTCACCGTCGAGCCGCACCAGCGCGAAGGGATCGTTCGGGTCGTCGACCGATGCGCGGACCAGCGCGTCGACGCGCTCGCTGACGAGGCCTGCGTCCGGCCCGAACACCAAGACCACGGCGCGCGCGTCGGGGCGCGCGATGAAGGAGTCGATCTCGGAGGTTTTCAGGGCGGTCAT
>CAYZMR010000284.1:3130-4892 GCA_964479515.1 uncultured Hyphomicrobiales bacterium
TCAACTGCCGCTGATGAAGTACGACGCGAGCCGGGTGCGGATGTTGTCGGCGACGACCTTGGCGGCGCGGTCCTCGGCATCGAGGCGGGCGCGTACGCGCGCGAAGCGCTGCTGCTGGCCCGGATAGTCGGACGAGACTTTCGAGAACGTGCGGCCGGCGAGCACGGTCTTGCCGGTCGCGAGCTCGACGAGGGTGAACGACGCATCGATGCCGGTGATTTCCGCGAGAACAAGCCCGGTGTTCGTGTCGGTGATGATCGATGATCGGTTCGTGCCCATCTTGACGGTGAGCCGGTGCGTCGGCGAGACGGCGCTGCCGCCGTGCAGCTCGAACCCGAGCTGGTTTTGCAGTTCGACCGCGATGCGAGACTCCGGCGTCCCGTTCGGTGCGTCGATGCGGTCGACATCGACCTGCGCGAGCGAGGTGCCGACGCCCGGACCGCCGTCAAATGTTTTCGTCGCGTAAGTCGGCGTGAAGCAGGCGGCGTTGAGCGCGCCCATCGCGATCACCGCCGCGACGCGAAGGAGACGGCCGAGCGCCGTGTCGTTACGCCACCACATTCACGATCCTCTGCGGGACGACGATGACTTTTTTAGGAGCCTTGCCCTCGAGCGCCCGCCGCACCGCTTCCAACTGTAGCACAGCCGCCTCGATATCGGTATTGGCGGCGTCGCGCGGCACCGTCACGTCGGCGCGTTTGCGGCCGTTAACCTGAACCGGCAGCGTGATGGTGTCCTCCACCAGAAGGGCTGCATCCACCTTGGGCCAGGGCGCCTCGGCGCAAAGCGTGTCGTGCCCCAGCGCCGCCCAGCACTCCTCGGCCAGATGCGGCATCATGGGTTGGAACAATTGTATCATGATATCAATTGCTTCCCGCACCGCAGCAGCAAAGTCTGGGTCGCCCAACCCGCTCGGTTTGGCCGACAAGGCAACCTGAACGGCGTTGGACAGCTCGTAAATGTGGGCGACGCAGCGGTTAAACCGCAGCTTCTCGATGTCCTCGCCGACCTTGGCCAGCGCCAGATGCGCAGCCTTGCGCAGCGGGAGGGTGGCCAACGTCATGTCCGCTCGCGGAGCCGCCGCTGACGGTCGCCGCACGATCTCGGCGCTCTCTTGCACCAGCCGCCACAGCTTCTGCACGAAACGCCAGGAGCCTTGCACGCCCTGTTCGGTCCAGATCACGTCGCGGTCGGGCGGCGAATCCGACAGCATGAACCAGCGCGCCACGTCCGCCCCGTAGGTCGCGATGATGTCGTCGGGGTCGACCGTGTTGCGCTTGCTCTTCGACATCTTCTCGATCGGGCCGATCGTCACGTCTTCGCCGGTCGTCATCAGGATCGCGCGACGGCCGTTGCCGCCGGTCTCGATCTTCACCTCGGCGGGCGTCGCCCAGCTCCCGTCCGCGCGCTGGTAGGTCTCGTGCACCACCATTCCTTGCGTGAACATGCCGTCGAACGGCTCCTTGAGATCGATGTGGCCGGTCACCTTCATGGCGCGGGTGAAGAAGCGCGAATAGAGCAGATGCAGGATCGCGTGCTCGACGCCGCCGATGTACTGGTCGACCGGCATCATACGATCGACCACGGCGCGGTTGGTCGGCGCGGTCGTAATCCAGGGATCGGTGAAGCGCGCGAAGTACCAGGACGAGTCGACGAAGGTGTCCATCGTGTCGGTCTCGCGCCGGCCGGGCCCGCCGCATTGCGGGCAGGTGACCTTGGTCCAGGTCGGATGGCGATCGAGCGGGTTGCCGGGCCGGTCGAA
>CAYZMR010000285.1:0-2690 GCA_964479515.1 uncultured Hyphomicrobiales bacterium
GCCATCCGCCAGGGCGCGCTCAGCGTGACCAATTTCGAAATCATGCCGAAGCCGCCCGAGCACGAGGAGAAGCTCGTCACCTGGCCGAACTGGCCGTTGAAGCTGCGCACCTCGTCGAGCCACGAGGAAGGCGCCGAGCGCGACTTCTCGGTGATGACGCAGAAATTCGTCGGCGAGCACGGCCAGGTGCAGAAGCTCGTCTGCATGCGCTGCGACAACAAGTTCCAGCCGATCCCCGGCAGCGAGTTCGACCTCAAGGCCGACCTGGTGCTGCTCGCCATGGGCTTCGTGCATCCGGTGCACGAGGGCATGATCAAGACGCTCGGGCTCGAGCTCGATCAGCGCGGCAACGTGAAGGCCGACACCGAGAAATATCAGTCCTCGAACCCGAAGGTTTTCGCGGCCGGTGACATGCGGCGCGGCCAGTCGCTCGTCGTCTGGGCGATCCGCGAGGGCCGTCAGGCCGCGCACGCGGTCGACAAGTACCTGATGGGCTCGACCGACCTGCCGCGGTAGGGAGCGAGGCTCACCGCCGTCGCGGCTCTACCGCCCGAACCAATTGCCGAAGATCGACGGGCTGTTATCGCGGTATGCGCGCGGCTGCTGTTGCGGCTGGGGCTGCGCGGCGGGGCGCCACCACGGCTCGTTGGTGCGCTGCTGTTGCGGCGCCTGCTGGACCCGCGGCACGGCTGCAAACGGCCGCGGCGCCGCCGGCGCGGTCACGACCGGCGCGCCGAGCGCCGGCATCGGGAGCGGAGGCGGCGGCAGCACCGGGTCGGGCGGAAGCACGCCGGTGGTGGTCGCGACGTCGCGGCGCGGCCAGGTGAAGTCGTCGGCGCGGCCGGGCGGCGCGTCGACCGGCTCGCCGCGAAGGAGCACGCGGGTTGCAACCGAGTCCGCCTTGTTGGCCGGGATCGGAGCGGCGCCGAGCAGCATATCGTTCGTCTGCGAGGGCGCGGTCAGCGACATGACCGGGCTCGCGATCGGCTTGGCGGCCGGGCCCTTCACCTCGGGCTCCGGTTCCGGCGCGGGCGTCGCCACGGGCGTCAGACGCGTCTGCATCACGCGCCGGATCTCGCGGTCGACGTAATGGGCGAGCTTGCGCGCGCCGTAGCGCGTGAAGTTCACGCCGTCGGCGGATCGCAGCCGCCGCGTCTGCCCCTCGAAATCCGCGCCATACTGGTTGAAGTTGCCTGCGTCGTCGACGAACCCGTCCCAGACATCGACGTAGATGATGCCGGCCTTCTCGGCACGGGCGCGGAACAGGTCGTTGAGGTAGACCATCTCGGAGGTCGCGCGCGTGCCGCGGATCGATGGCAGGCCGACCCAGAGCACCGGCACGCCGCGCGCCTTGAGCACCGCGATCATCTCGTCGATGCGCTTGGAATAGAGCTCGCCCCACTTGTCGGTGCGGAACTCGTGCACCACGGTGCCGGCGGAGGGCGCCTCGGGCGCCGGCGCCTGCTGGTCGTCCGCCTGCGCGGCATCCTGCGGCGGCGCCTCCGCGTCCGGCTGCGGCGCGGGCTTCGCGGCCGCTATGTCTTGCGGTGGGGTCTGCGGCGGCGCCGCGGCAGCCTTCGGGGTCGCCGGACCTTTCTGCGCCGGATTGCGCGGGGGCGGCGGCAGCCGCTCGCGGATGCCGCGCCGGTCCCCGAGGCCGAGCATCACCACGATGTAATCGGGCTTGTCGGCCGCCAGCATGTCGCGCGCCTGCTGCGGCCAATCAAAGGATTCGGTGCGGGTATCGAGCCGGATCAGACCGGTCTGCGCGCGTGCTTTGCGCAGGATGCCGATCTCGGGCGTCTCGGCGAAGGCTTCCTCGAGGCCGTAGGCGAGCCAGTCTGCGAGCGCGTCCCCGAACACCGCCACATTGACGCTCGGGGCCGGAGCGCCCGGCGGGCGTTGCGCGGGCGGGGGACGCGTCGGATCGACCTGAACTTGACGCTGCTGACGTTGCGGCTGGTCGGGAAACGCCTGGAACGGCGAAAAGGACGGCTGTTGCTGCTGCGGCTGCTGCCACTGAGGCTGTTGCCACTGCGGCTGCTGCGGCTGCTGCTGCCACATGCGGTTGCGGCGCGCCCGATCTTCCAGGTTGGGAAACCGCTCGTCCAGGACCTGCGCGGCGGCCGGATGCGCCAGCGCCAGCACGCAGACAAGCACCGCCGCCTCGGCAAGGCCGAAGAGCAGCGGGCCAAGCCACCTGGCTGGCGCGGATTTTTGAGCCTTCTCGGCCGGCATCATGCCCTCGGTCGGCAACGCCCCAGGGGCGCGTGCCAATCGGTCATCAGCCGGGGAAAAATGTCAACTTGAAGATCGCCACAGGGTTGCCGAACGTCGCTTTAAGGCGCGCGCAGCCGGGCCAGGAGCGAGGCCGTGGCAAAACCATCGGGAATGAGGCCGCTTTTGGCCTGGAAATCGCGGACCGCGGCGCGTGTCTTGGCGCCGAGGCGGCCGTTGGGCTCGCCGATGTCGAAGCCGAGGCTCGCGAGCCGCTGCTGCAGCTCCAGCCGCTCGGCGCGGCTCAGCACCCGTTCCTCGCGTGGCCAGGCTTGAGCGATCGGCCCGCCGCCGCGCAGCCGGTCGGAAAGGTGCCCGATCGCGAGCGCATAGGCCTCGGCCGGATTGTACTTCATGATCACGCGGAAGTTGTCGAGCATCAGGAAGCTCGGGCCGCGCGCGCCGGCCGGCAC
>CAYZMR010000285.1:2790-4888 GCA_964479515.1 uncultured Hyphomicrobiales bacterium
TCGAAGTCGACGGCGTAACGCTTGAACGCGGTCGGCATGAACTGCGTCGCCCCGAAGGCGCCGGCCCAGGAGCCGCGCAGCAGCTCCGGCTTCACGTCGCCGCGATGGAGGATCTCCAAGGCCGCCAGGAATTCGTCCTTGAAATAGGCCTGGCGGCGGCCGACGCAGGCGAGCGTCGCGGTCGAGCGGATCACCGGGCGGTCGCCGCTGACGGTGCCGTATTTGGTCTCGATGCCCCAGATCGCCACGATCGTGTAACGGTCAACGCCATAGGCCTTCTCGACCGCCGCGAAGGTCGGCTCGTATTTAGCGAGGATCTCGCGGCCCTTGGCGATGCGCTCGTCGGTCACGAGCTGATCGACATAGTCCCAGAACGCCTTGGTGAACTCCGGCTGCGCGTCCATCAGGTCCATGATGCGCAGGTCGGGTTCGAGGTCTGCGGTGAACTTGTCGAAACTCGCGCGCGAGATGTTGCGCCGCGCGGCGTCAGGCCACATCCGCTCGATGCAGTTCTTGAAATCGGCGACCGCCGCCAAGATCGCCTGCGGCGTCATCAGCGGATGGCCCGAGGCGCCGGGCTCGCCGCTCCACGGTTGGGCCTGAGACGGAACCGTGCCGGTTGTCACCGGGGCGGGGCTGGGAAAACGATCGTCGGCCTGCGCCAGCGCGGCGGTGGCGCTGAATGCCACGGCAATCGCGGCGGCAACGATCCGGCCGAGCGTCCGCACCCTGGTATGGCGAGCCTGCATGTCGATCCTGCCCGACCGTGTTGCCGGGAACATAGGGCAACAGATAGGGTTTCCCGGATGTTAATGCATCGCGCCTACCCATGCCGCGCGCGGCATCGCGCCACGCCCGCAACGTATTCTCCGATCAACCGGTCCTCATGAACCCCATCCGCAAGGCCGTCTTCCCTGTCGCTGGCCTCGGCACCCGCTTCTTGCCGGCCACCAAGGCCATGCCGAAGGAAATGCTGACGGTGGTCGACCGGCCGCTGATCCAGCACGTGGTCGACGAGGCGCGCCAAGCCGGCATCGAACATTTCATCTTCGTCACCGGCCGCAACAAGAACGTCATCGAGGATCACTTCGATCGCCAGGTCGAGCTCGAGGACACGTTGCGCGAGCGCCAGAAGACCGCGGAACTCACGTCGCTCGACCGGGACCTGCCCGGCCCGGGCGCGACCTCGTTCACGCGCCAGCAGTCGCCGCTTGGCTTAGGCCACGCCGTGTGGTGCGCGCGCGAGCTCGTCGGCCGCGAGCCGTTCGCCCTGTTGCTGCCCGACATGCTGGTGAAGGCGGAGCGCGGCTGCCTCGCGCAGATGATCGACGCCTACCACACGCTCGGGGAGCCCGCGAACCTGATCGCCGTCGAGGAAGTGCCGGCGGACCAGACGCACCAATATGGCGTCGTCGGCATCGGCGAGCGGAAGGGCAAGGCCTTCGAAATCACCCAGATGATCGAGAAGCCCGCCCGCGGCAAGGCGCCGTCGAACCTGATCATCACCGGGCGCTACGTGCTGCAGCCGGAGATTTTCGACATCTTGGAGAACCAGCAGAGCGGTGCCGGCGGCGAGATCCAGCTCACCGACGCCATGATCACGCTGTCGCAGCGCTCGCCATTCTACGGCTTCAAGTTCGAAGGCCGCACCTATGATTGCGGCTCCAAGGTCGGGTTCCTGGCGGCCAATGTCGCCTATGCGCTCGACCGGCCCGACATCGCGCCGGCATTCCGGGAAGAATTGAAGCGGTTGTTGGGGTAACTCTGACTTTGTAGCCCGGCTTGAGCGGAGCGAAAGCCGGGTGCGTGCGGCGCGCGGTCCCCGGGTTTCGCCCCGCTCAACCCGGGCTACGCACGACGATCAGCGCTGCAGCCGCATGCCGAGCAGGAACACCGTCGCGGTGTAGTCGACCCCGACCGGCGTCGTCGAGCGCAGCCATTCCTCACGGATCTCGGCCTTGAGCTGCATCATCCGGTTGAGCTTGTAGATGATCGAGCCCGAGATCGCATAGCGGTCGTCCTGGCGCGGCGAGCCGACATAGTCGTCGAAGCCGTAGTTGAACTTGAGCGAGCCGACGAGCCAGCGGCGGAACGCGTG
>CAYZMR010000286.1:0-4855 GCA_964479515.1 uncultured Hyphomicrobiales bacterium
CGCTACCGCCTGCTCGCGCGCAACATCACCGACGTCATCACGCGCCACCGGCGCAACGGCACGGTGCGCTTCGCCTCGCCCGCCGCCGAAACGCTGTTCGGCGTCGCGCCGCGCACGCTCACCGGCCACGGCCTGTTCGACCGCGTGCATGTCGCCGACCGTCCGGCCTACCTGACCGCGCTCGCCGATGCCGCGGTCCACGGCGAAGGCTCCTCGGTCGAGTTCCGCATCCGCCGCGAAGGCCCGGACGGCGACGCCGGCAAGGTCACGCGCTTCATCTGGGTGGAAATGCGCTGCCGCGCGCTCGACCGCTCCGAGGACGAGAGCGACAACCAGCACGACGTGGTCGCGGTGATCCGCGACGTCACCGATCGCAAGATTCAGGAACAGACGGTCGAGGCCGCGCGCGCCGAAGCCGAGCGCGCCAACGCGGCGAAGAGCCGCTTCCTCGCCACCATGAGCCATGAGCTGCGCACCCCGCTCAACGCGATCATCGGCTTCTCCGAGATGCTGGCGAACGAGGTGACGATGGGGCTCGATAAGGCGCGGCGTGAAGATTACGCCAAGCTGATCGGCGAGTCCGGCCACCACCTGCTGTCGGTGGTCAACGGCATTCTCGACATGTCGCGCATCGAGACCGGCAATTTCGAGATCACGCCCGAGCCGTTCGCGGTCGCGCCCGTGATCGGGACCTGCTGCGACCTGATGGCGCTGCGCGCGCGCGAGGCCGGTATCGACCTTTCCTGCCGCGTCCCCGCCGACCTGCCCGACATCGTCGCCGACAAGCGCGCCGTCAAGCAGATCCTGATCAACCTGTTGTCCAACGCGATCAAATTCACCGATCGCGGCGGCAAGGTCTTCGTCACCGGCGCGGTCGAGGGTGCGCAGATGGTGCTCACGGTCGAAGACACCGGCGTCGGCATCGACGAGGAGAGCCTGCGCCACATCGGCGATCCGTTCTTCCAGGTGCGCGGCGCCTATGACCGCCCGCATGACGGCACCGGCCTCGGCGTATCGATCGTGAAGGGCCTGATCGCGCTGCATGGCGGCGAGTTGCGCATCCAGAGCCGCGTCGGCAACGGCACGTGCGTCGCGGTGCGCCTGCCGGTCGATTGCGAGGCCGCGCGCGCGGTGCCGCGTATGGCGGACGTGGAACGCCTGCCGGTGGTCCAACAGCTTTCCGAGCCAACAGACATCAGGGTGAAGAAACGTGCTTAGCCACGCCGCTTCGATCGGTTCCGGCGCACTCGACGGCGTCGCGCGCTTGAACGCCATGCTGTTCGGGGTACTCGGCCGCAATCCGCGCGACGCGGTCGGCCTCGCGGTCGCGGCGCTCGCGGCGGGCGTGATCCTGGTCAACGCGCTGCACATGCAGCCGGGGCCGCATCCGGCGCCGATCTTCTCGATCAAGCCGCGTCCGGTCGCCTCGAGCGACCCTGCTCCGCTCGTCCTGCCGCGCGCGCGGCCGGATACAGCTCCCCCCAAGCCCGCGGCGCCGGTCACCCGCTCGCGCGCGGACATCGCCGCCGACATCCAGCGCGAACTCGCGCGCCGCGGCCTCTATGACGGACCGGCCGACGGCGTGGTCGGACCGAAGACCGATGCCGCGATCCGCGACTTCGAGACCAGCGCGAAGCTGAAAGTGACCGGCGAGCCGAGCGAGGACGTGCTGCGCGCGATCCAGCAGCGCCCGGTGAAAGCGGAACCGGCGCCGAAGGCCGCGCCGGCGCACGATCCGATCGCCGAGCTGATCGCGCCGACGCCGCGCGTAACCGCGGTGCAGCGCGCGCTCAATGACTACGGCTACGGCCCGGTCAAGATCACCGGCATCTACGGCGCCGAGACGGTCGCGGCGATCCAGAAGTTCGAGCGCGACCGCAAGCTGCCCGTGACGGGGCAAATCTCGACGCGGCTCTTGCGCGAGCTCGCGGCGCTCACCGGCCGGCCGCTGGAATAACGCTCAAATCCCTCAATTCGTCATGCCCGGGCTTGTCCCGGGCATCCCGCTTATCGAGACAATATGCCCTCCCGAACGGGATGGCCGGGACAAGCCCGGCCATGACGGAGTACTCATCGCTCCATGCGCCTGAAAGCCGCCATATGGGTCGCGGCCTATCTGCGCCGCTGCCAGGTCGAGGGCGCGGCCGCGGTGCTGCGGCGGCGCGGCGCCGAGGAAGCCGGCGCGATTTTCATCAAGGTGAGCCGGCTCGACGGCTCGGCCGATCTCTATGGCCCGGCGCCGCAGTCGGCTTTCGACGAGGCGCGGCCGAGCGAACGCGCGTTCTCGGCCGCGCTCAAGGATCTGCCGCGGCCTGAAGCCGACATCGAAGCGTATCTTGCGCGCCAGGTCAGCTTCGATCCCGACATCTGGATCGTCGAGGTCGAGGACCGCGCCGCCCGGCACTTCCTCGATCACGTGGTGCGCTGACGCTCGCTTGGCTTGTCGTCGCGGGTAGGCGTCCGCGTGTCGGAGACGGACGCACGGCGCGCGAGCGTGCCGCGCCGCCCGCGGCTCGCCTCGTCGTCGAAATAGACCGGCTGATGCGTGGCCCGTCGCGGCCGTGCCGGCGCGCCGCCGCGCAGGCTCGTCACGATCTTGTCCGCGGCCTCGCCGCTGACGCGCTCATACAGCGCGGCAAGATCGAACACGCGCTGCACCGAGTGGCCGATCGCGGGGTTCAGGAACAACAGCACGCGCTGCACCATCACGGCGGGCGCTTCCAGCGCCTTCAGCGCGACAAGCAGCGGCTCGCCCGACGCATCCTCGACAATGCGCCGCGCCTGATCCGGCGTGATGTCGAGCGTCTGCTCCAGCAGCATCGCGAACTCGGCCGGCGCGTGCGCGAGCGCCGCGGCTTCGAGCCGCGGAACCGCGGTGAGCCTCGGACGCGCGAACGCAGGCGCCGCGGCCGCGTCGGCCCCGGCAAGGTTCATCAGCAGCACGCGGCGCTCGGCGCTGTCGGCGGAGAAGAACAGATCGGCGAGTTCGAGGTCGGCCGGCTCCTCGGGTTTCGGCTCGCCGCGCTGCTGGTCCTGGAACGTCGGCGCCGCGAGGGCCGCGGCCGGCGCGACGTCCGTATCCTGCGGCGGCAAAGCCTTCGCATGGCGGCGCGCGATCGCGGCCGCGTGGGCGAGACCGAAGTCCGTGACGATTGCGGCGAGTTCCGCGTCGGTGAGCACGCGCGATTGCGTCAGCACCGGCTCGGCGACCTCGATCACGTCACGCGCGAGCCGTCGCATCACGGCGAGCGGAGCACCAGGGTAGGCGCTGAGCTTGCGCGCGACCGTGGCGCGCGTCGCGACATCGACCGCGTCGATGAGGCGCAGCGCGAGCTCCGTATAGTGGCGCTCCTCTTCGGCCGCATGCGCCGCCTTCTGCATGTACAGATCGGTGAGCACGCGCACGAGCGTTGGGCGGATGTCGACGCCGTCGCGCCGCGCCAGGCTGTCCAGGCCTTCGAGTTTCGGGAACATCGGTACGGTCTCCGGCGTCGCGCGCGCCCCACGGGGTCCTCACGCGAGCGACGTTAGGCCACGGGCGTTAGCGGCCCGTTAACCTTGTGCGACTTTTAATCCTTCGCGAGAGAGGGTCCGGCGGGCGTTGCGGGGCTTCGCAGGGCTCGGGGGAAGGGCGACATGGGCATAGTGATCACATTTCCGGCGGAGCGATCCGCGCGCGGCGGAAACCCGGAACAGCGTGGCGACGAGGCGACGGTGGTGATCCTGCCGGTGATCCGCATCGAGCGCCACGACGACCAGCCATCGGGCGTCGAGCCGGACGCGACATCGCCGCGGCGCCGGCGGCGCAAGAGATAGATGCTTCGATTTGTTGTCCTCGCCGGCTGCACCATCGCGGCGCTCGGTCCGGCCGCCGCCGGCGATTTCGGACGTCCCGACCCGTCCTTCCTCGACGGGCTGATCCCGAAGCAGTTCTGGAAGGGCCCGGTCACCGGCTATTCGAGCTATCCGCTGACGGATGCCGAGAACGAGCTGCGCGATCGCGCCTATACGCTGATCCGCCCGAGCGAGCCGCGCGTCGAGTTCGACGTCGCGATCGCGCGCTATCGTTTCGCGCAGGTGTTTCCGCCGACGGCCGCGAATTTCGACCACACCGCCTATGGCCGCAACGTGTTGTGGATGCCGGGCCGCTCGGAGGCCTCGCAATACAACCAGCTCATCGACGACATGACCGGCGACCGCGCGCTGATCGAGCCGTTCGTCGCGCTCGCCTGCATGATCGCCGACCTCGACGGCAAGCGCGCGCGCAGCCTCGAATACGTGCAGGACCTATCCGAGAGCCAGCGCGAGAACGCGCTCGGCCGCGTGACCGAGAACCGCATGGTGGTCGCCTGGGTGCAGCGCGCGCTGCACCAGCGCGTCGACTCGTATCGCTACGCGCTCGAGCACTTCGTCATCGCGGTCCCCTCGCCGCTCGCCATCGAGGCCGAGCGCATGCTGCATCGCCTGGAACGGACCGTGGTCCTGGCCGACGGCTCGCTCGCCCGGTGCGGCTGCGGCGAGATCGCGGTCGCCGTCCCGGTCGAACGGCCGCTGGTGACGAAGCCGTAGGGTGGATAACGGCGGTTCGCCGTTGCCCACGCGGACTCGATCGACCTTGCGATGCTGCCTGACACGTGAGCATCGCTGCGCGACGCCCACCCTACCATCTACTGCGCCACGCGGCACTGCGCGGCCGCGAGCGCGGCGCGCGCCATGCGCATCTGCCCGCGCTCGGGACTGAGCGCACGCACCAGGATCAGCCCGGTCGTGGTCGGCGACTCGACGACGAGCCGGTCGGCCCGGGTCACGTCCTCGTCGTCGGGCTGATCCTCGCGCTGCTGGCGCGTCATCAGGT
>CAYZMR010000287.1:0-2841 GCA_964479515.1 uncultured Hyphomicrobiales bacterium
AGATCGCGCGCGTATTTCTTCAGCGCGTCATAGGCGTTCTCGGCCGACGCCGAATCGGCGGTGCGGCCCTTGCGCAAGGCTTCGATCGCGGCATTGAGGTTCTGCGGGGTGACGCCGGCCTTGGCGAGAATCTTGCCGGCCTCGCTGTCTTTCTCGATCGCCAGCGCCAGGAGCAATCGCTCGACCGTGACGAAGCTGTCGCCCGCCTTTTCGCCAGACTTCTCCGCGGTATCGAATACGCGGGCGAGGCCGGCATCGAGATAGATTTGGCCGGCACCCGAGCCTTCGACCTTCGGACGCTTCTTCAGCGCCGCCTCGACGAGCTGCAGCGCCTCGCGCGAGCGCCCGCCGGAGCGGTCGATCAGGCCGGCCGCGAGCCCTTCCGGGTCGTCGAGCAGGACCTTCAGCAGATGTTCGGGTGCGAATTGCTGGTGGCCCTCGCGAAGGGCCAGTGACTGGGCAGACTGAACGAAACCGCGGGCGCGGTCCGTGTATTTCTCGATATTCATGCCTTCACTCCCTCGGCCTGTCCCGCCCGCCCCGAAGGCGCGGTCGAAACATCGTCATGGGGTTTGCCCTCAATGTCCCTGATTTGGGTCAAGAACATGCAGCCCCATTACGGCGGCTGCCACCACAATGTAGGAAGCACCACAGTGGGCCGGAAGGGGGTTTGGGCGGAGTTCCTTGGCGTTTCGTGGCTCCATCGTTAAGGAAAGGCGCTGCGAGAGCCGATGACCGCCACGATCCAATCGATCTACCGCTATCCGGTGAAGGGCCTGAGCCCCGAGTCGTTGCCGCGCGTGCGCCTCGAGCCCGGCCGGACCCTGCCGGCCGACCGCCTCTACGCCATCGAGAACGGGCCGTCCGGTTTCGACCCGGCCGCGCCCGCCTATCTGCCCAAGACCCAGTTCCTGATGCTGATGCGCAACGAGCGCCTCGCCACCCTCGACACCCGCTACGAGGAGGCGACCCACGTCCTCGTCATCCGCGGGGAAGGACGCGAGCTCGCGCGCGGCGATCTCGCCACCAAGGAAGGCCGGCTCGCGATCGAGGCGTTCTTGCGCCGCTTCATGCCGGTGGAGCTGCGCGGACCGCCGAAAGTGCTCCAGGCCGCAGGGCACTCCTTCTCGGACGTCGCCGCCAAGGTCGTGTCGATCATCAATCTCGCCTCGGTCACGGCGATCGAGACCGTGATCGGCGTGCCGGTCCATCCGTTGCGCTTCCGCGCCAATCTCTATGTCGCGGGCTGGCCGGCCTGGCACGAGTTCGACCTGCTCGGGACCGAGCTCGCGATCGGCGACGCGCGCCTGAAGGTGACGAAGCGGATCGTCCGCTGCGCCGCCACCAATGTCGACCCGGAGACCGGTATCCGCGACCTCGCGATTCCCGCGACGCTGATAAGGACGTTCGACCACGCCGACTGCGGCGTCTACGCGCAGGTGATCGCCGGCGGTGATATCGCGGCCGGCGATGCCATCAGTCCATGAAGGCGAGCGGGCGCGCGACCTGCTCCAGCGACTTCCGTTCGGCCGCGACGCCCCAGCGCCACGCGACCGCGGCGGCGATCACCATCAGCACCGCGCCCAAGAGATACCCTCCGAACAGGCTCGCGCGCGAGCCGGTATCGATCAGTGCGCCGAACAACAACGGCCCGATCACGCCGCCGATACCAGTGCCGACCGCATAGAACACCGCGATCGCGAGTGCGCGGATTTCCAGCGGGAAGGTTTCGCTCACCGTCAGATAGGCGGAGCTCGCCGCCGCGGAGGCGAAAAAGAAGATAACGCTCCACGCAAACGTCTGCTCGCGCGCGCTCAACGCGCCTTTGGCGAACAGGAAGCCGCTCAGTGCGAGCAAAAAGCCCGACATCAGATACGTGAACGCGATCATCGGCCGCCGCCCGATCGTGTCGAACAGCCGGCCGAGCAGGAGCGGCCCGAGCACATTTCCTGCCGCGAACGGCAGGATGTACCAGCCGACATGCTCGCTCGGGACGGCGTAGAACGTGGTGAGCACCAGCGCGTAGGTGAAGAAGATCGCGTTGTAGAAGAACGCCTGCGCCGCCATAAGCGCGAGCGCAACGAAAGTGCGGCTGCGGTGCACTCGCAGCAGCGTCTGCGCCACCTCGGCGAGCGGCGTGTGGCCGCGGGTCCTGAGCCGCACCTTGGGCAGCGGCGTATCTGGAATCGCGTGCCCTTCGGCGCGCAGCTGCGCCTCGATCGCGGCGATGATGGCGTCGGCCTCCGCCGCCCGCCCGTGCGTCATCAGCCAGCGCGGGCTTTCCGGCAGCCACAACCGCATAAAGAACACGACGAGCGCGAGCGCCGCACCGATCAGGAAGGCCACGCGCCAGCCATGCTCGGGCTCGATCACCGCCGGATCGAGGAGCACGATCGCCGCGACCGCGCCCATCGCAGCGCCGATCCAGAACGAGCCGTTGATCACGAGATCGGTCCATCCTCGCACACGCGCAGGCACGAGCTCCTGGATGGTCGAGTTGATCGCCGCGTATTCGCCGCCGATTCCGGCGCCGGTGATGAAGCGGAAAATGAGAAAACTCGGCAGGTCCCACGCGAACGCGGTTGCGGCGGTCGCCAGGAGATAGACGCTGAGCGTGATGAAGAAGAGCTTCTTGCGCCCGAGCCGGTCGGTAAGCCAGCCAAAGAACAGTGCCCCGAGCACCGCCCCGGCCAGATAGGCGCTGCCCACAAGACCGATATCGGTGTTGGAGAAGCGCAGCACCGGGCTCGCCTTCAGCGCGCCCGCGACCGTGCCGGCGAGCGTCACCTCAAGTCCGTCAAGGATCCAAGTGATGCCGAGCGCCGCCACCACGAGGGTGTG
>CAYZMR010000287.1:2941-4845 GCA_964479515.1 uncultured Hyphomicrobiales bacterium
GCGGCACGCCTCGCCGAGGCGATCACCAAGCGCGGCGGACGCGCACTCGCCGTCGGCGCCGACGTATCTCACGGCGACGCCGTGACCGGCATGATCGGGCGCATTGCGGCCGAGCTCGGCGCAGTCGATGTGCTCGTCAACAATGCCGGCATCGGTCTGGTGCGCGGAATCGATGATCTGACCGAAGCTGACTTCGACCTGACGATCGCCGTGAACCTGAAGTCGGCGTTCCTGTGCACGCAAGCGGTCGTCCCGAGCATGCGGGCGCGCAAATGGGGCCGCATCGTCAACATCTCGTCGGGCGCGGCGCGCGGCCCGGGCGCGCTTGGCCTGCATTACAACGCCTCGAAGGCCGGCATGGAGGGGCTGACCCGTGGCTATGCGGCGCGGCTCGTCAAGGACGGCATCACCGTCAATGCGGTCGCGCCGACGCTGATCGAAACCGACATGACGCGGGGACGCGAGGATCTCGTGGCGCGCATTCCGCTCGGCCGCCTGGGTCAGCCCGACGAGGTCGCACAAGCCGTGCTGATGGTGATCGGCAACGCCTACATGACCGGCCAGACCGTGCAGATCAACGGCGGGACGAACTTCATTTGAGCGTGCGTCAGCCGCGCGCGCGCGGTCCTGTTCGTTCCTTGCGGCTGAGCAGGAACACCGCCTGCTCGCCGAACAGGTTCCAGAACCAATAGGGCGCGTTGAGGCGCAGTGGCGCGCCCCACGGATTGAGCGCGAGCGACTTCTCCATCCGAGCGCCCGCGACCTGGCAGAGCTCGCGGAAGTCCTTGATGGTGCAGAAGTGGATGTTCGGCGAGTCGTACCAACTGTCCGGCAGGTTGTCGGTCACCGGCATCGCGCCGTTGAGCAGGAGCTGCAGCCGGATGCGCCAGTGGCCGAAATTCGGGAACGAGATGATCGCGCGGCGCCCGATGCGCAGCATGTTCTCCAAAACATCGCGCGGGCGGCGCGTCGCCTGCAGCGTCTGCGACAGGATCACGTAGTCGAACGCGTCGTCGGGATAATCCGCAAGGTCGGTGTCGGCGTCGCCCTGGATCACCGCAAGGCCCTTGGCGACGCATTCGTTCACGCCCTCGCGCGAGAGCTCGATGCCGCGCCCGTCGACGCCGCGCTGTTCCAGGAGCCGAAGCAACTCGCCGTCACCGCAACCGACATCGAGCACGCGCGAGCGCGGCTCGACCATCTCGGCGACGAGCAGGTGGTCGACGCGCGCGCCACCCGGCGCGCGGGCGGCCTCCGCCATGGTGAGATCGCGCTTTGGGCGGAGCAACATTCTCAAGCCTTCGCCGGAAGTCCGCGCGCCGCGCCGGCCGAATCGAGAAAGCCGCGCACGATCCCGGACAGTTCCGGCTCATCGAGCAGGAACGCGTCATGGCCCTTGTCGGTCACGATCTCGGCGAACGAGACGCGCGCCAGACCGGCGTTGAGCGCGTGTACGATCGCGCGCGAGTCCGACGTCGGGAACAGCCAGTCGGAGGTGAACGAGATCACGCAGAAGCGCGTCGGCGTGCCCTTGAAGGCCTTCGCCAGCACGCCGTCGTAATCCGCCGCGAGGTCGAAATAGTCCATCGCGCGCGTGAGGTAGAGATAGGAATTGGCGTCGAAGCGCTCGACGAACGTGATGCCCTGGTGGCGCAGATACGACTCGACCTCGAAGTCGGCATCGAATGAGAAGGTCGGATTCGCGCGGTCCTGGAACTTGCGCCCGAACTTGCGGTGCAGGGCCGCGTCCGACAGATAGGTGATGTGCGCACCCATGCGCGCGACCGCGAGCCCGCGGCGCGGGTTCGTGCCCTCGGTGAGATAGCGCCCCTGACGCCACTCCGGGTCCGCCATCACGGCCTGGCGGCCGACCTCGTGGAACGCGATGTTCTGCGCCGAGTGGC
>CAYZMR010000288.1:0-4836 GCA_964479515.1 uncultured Hyphomicrobiales bacterium
CTGCACGTCCGGCGTGAAGCAGTTGATGTGGTCGATGCGCTGGATGCGCGCGCCCTTGTAGGCCGCGTATTTCTGCAGCATCGAGGGCACGCGATCCATCTTGAAATAGAGGTCGACCGGCATGCCGACCGGATCGTGGAAACGCAGGGTGCGTCCCTGGAACGGCACGTTGGGCCAGGACACCGGCAGGCCGCGCGCGGAGAGCCATTCGGCGGCTTGGTCGAGATCCTGCTCGCCCGCCACCTTGAAGCCGATCGCGAGCGCCGCGATGTCGTCCGATTTTCGCAGCACCACGGAGTGATGATTGCGCTCTTCGACGCCGCGCAGATAGAGCGCGTCCTTGTCCTCGTCGGACACGATGTAGCCGAGGCAGTCCACGTAGAATGCGTGCGATCTTGTAAGATCGGCAACGCCGAGCTCGACGTGGCTCGCGCGCACGATGTTGAACGGCGGATTGAAGACGGGATCGCGCAGGGGCATGTGGCTTCGTCTCTCCCGGAGCTCGGTCTTACCCTCTCCCCTTGGGGGAGAGGGTCGCGCCGAAGGCGCGGGGTGAGGGGTCTCTTGTTTTCGGTGAAGCGAACCCCTCACCCGGCTCGCTTCGCTCGCCACCCTCTCCCCCAAGGGGAGAGGGTAACGGAGCCTGTGGCTCGGCCGATCCCTACGCCCCGATCTTCGGAATCTTGTGATTATCGAGCGCGATCGCGATGTTCTTCGTCTCCATGTAGAAGTCGAACGAATAATCGCCGCCATCGCGGCCGATGCCGGACGACTTCATGCCGCCGAACGGTGTCGGCAGGTGGCGCACGTTTTCCGAATTGACCCACACCATGCCGGCCTCGACGCCTTGCGCGAAGCGGTGCGCGCGGCCGACATCGCGGGTCCACAGATAGGCCGCGAGCCCGTAACGCACGTCATTGGCGATCGCGAGGGCTTCCTTTTCGTCTGCGAACGGGATCATGGTGAGCACGGGCCCGAAAATCTCTTCCTGCGCGATCTTCATCGTGTTGCGCGCGCCCAGATACAGCGTCGGCGCGACGAAGTTGCCTTTATCCCCCGCGCGCCCACCGCCGATGATTGTCGCGCCCTCGGCTTCCGCCGCTTTGACATAGGACAAAACCTTGTCGACATGCTTGGGGTGGATCAGCGGGCCGATTTCGGTCGCGGGATCGAGCGGATGGCCGACCTTGATGGTCTTCACGCGCGCCGCCGCCCGCTTTGAGAACTCGTCATAAATCGAGGCTTCGACCAGCGCGCGGCTCGACGAGGTGCAGCGCTCGCCGTTGAGCGAATAGATCATGAACAGCACCGCATCGAGCGCGCGGTCGAGATCGGCGTCCGCGAACACGATCACGGGATTCTTGCCGCCGAGCTCGAAATGCACACGCTTCAGCGTGGCGGCGCCCTGCGCCATGATGGCGCTGCCGGTGGCGCTTTCGCCGACGAAGCCGACCGCCTTGATGTCAGGATGCTCGGTCAGCGCGCGGCCCGCGTCCTCGCCGAAGCCGTGCACGGTGTTCAGCACGCCAGCCGGCAGGCCGGCCTCCAGGCAGATCTCGGACAGCAGTGTTGCCGTCAATGGGCTCCACTCGGCCGGCTTGTGCACCACCGTGCAGCCCGCCGCCAGTGCCGGCGCGATCTTCCAGGTGGAGAGCATGAGCGGCGTGTTCCAGGGCGTGATCACGCCCACGGGGCCGATCGGCTGGCGGATGGTGTAATTGAGATGCGTATCGGTCGGCAGCGAGAGGCCGTCATTCGCGCCGGGCGCCCGGTCGGCATAGAAGCGGAAATTCTCGGCTCCGCGCAGCGCCGCCTTCGACATGTAGCGGATCGGCTGCCCGGTATCGATGCATTCGACCAGCGCGATCTCGTCGGCGCGTGCCTCGATCGCGTCGGCGATCTTGTGCAGGATCTTTCGTCGCGCGTCGCCGGTGGTGCGCGACCAGCCGGTGCGGAACGCCTTGGTGGCGGCCTTCGCGGCGCGATCGATCTCGGCCGCGCCGCCGCGCGCGACTTTGGCGATGACCGTGTTGTCGATCGGGGAATGCGTCTCGAACGTCGCGCCGCTGCCGAGGTCAGCCTTGCCGTCGATCAGATGCGCGACCGGCTTGTCGCGGAAACGCTTGAGGAACTCGTCCGCCCGCGCAATGGTCTTGTCGAGCACCGTGCTCATGCGGCGGCGGCCTTGCCGGCGGCTGCGCCGCGCTCGCGCATGCCGTTGCGCAACAGCCGCGTCTCCGGGTCGATCTCGTGAATTTCGACCGTCAGCGCCAGCGGCCGCGCCTTGAACACAGGCTCGAGCGTCTTGTTGGCTTGATCATAGATGGTCTGCACCGCGTGCTTCTTCTGCTCCAGCGGGCGGCCCTTGCGCGCGCGGATGTCGATATGCACGAAGGCATTTTCGGGACTGCCGTCCCCGACGCGATAGTGCTCGCGCCGCTTGAGCCGCGTGCGCACCGCGACCGGCTCGGCGATGCCGCTGGCGATCGCCGCCTGGTGGATCTCCTCGACCAGCCGGTCGGGTGACAGCTCGGCCTCGATATTCGCGGAATATTCGACGATGACGTGTGGCATCGCTATCCTCCTCGCCGCCCGCCGTTGACGCTGAGCGTTCGCCTGTTAATCATCCAAGCAGCGCCCCCGCGTCAAGGCGGCGCGACCCGCCGGAGACCTGCCATGCCCTTGCCGCTTGCGCGCCTGAAAGGCTCGATCCCGCCGCTGCTCACGCCGTTCCGCAACGGCGAGGTCGATTACGACACCTATGCGCGCCTCGTGGAGATGCAGATCGCCGAAGGCTCGCACGGCGTGCTGGTGAACGGCACGACCTCCGAGCCGGCCTCGCTCACCACCGAGGAGCGCAACCGGCTGGTGACGCTCGCCGTCGAGGTGGCGAAGGGGCGCGTGCCGGTCTGCGCGGCGACCGGCTCGCAGTCGATCTGGGAGACGAAGCTCCTGACCGAACACGCCGCGAAGGCCGGCGCCGACGCGTTGCTGATCGTCACGCCCTATTACACGCGCCCGCCGCAGCGCGGGATGGTGCAATACTATCTCGAAGCGATGCGCGGCATCGACCTGCCGTGGATGATCTACCACATCCCGGTGCGCGCCGCCGTCAGCGTCACGGTCGACACCGTGAAGGAACTCAAGGACAAGTCGCCGAACTTCGTCGGCATGAAGCACGCCTCGCAGGACCTCGACTTCGTCAGCGAGTGCCTCGCCGCGGTCGGCCACGACTTCAAGATCTTCGTCGGCCTGGAGGACCTGTCGTTCCCCATGATGGCGGTCGGCGCCTGCGGGCTGATGAACGCGGTCGGCAATCTGCGCCCCGGCGTGCTCGCCGAGATGTGCGAGGCGGTGTGGCGCGGCGACCTGAAGCGCGGGCAGGATCTGCACCATCAGCTCTACCAGCTCAACAAGGCCGTGTTCTTCGACACCAATCCGATCCCGATGAAATACATGGCCAAGCGCCTCGGCATCATCCCGTTAAACGAGCATCGCCTGCCGATGGTGCCGGCGACGCCGGAGCTGGAAAAGCGGCTCGACGCCGTGCTGGCGCGCGCCGGCCTGATGGTGCGGGAAGCCGCCGAATGAAAATCGCAACATTCAGCCATGGCGGCAGGACCAGTTACGGCGCGGTCGTCGGCGACGGCATGGTCGATCTGGCCCTGAAGTTGTCGCATACGAGCCTGCTCGACCTGTTACGCGCGGGCGCGCTCGACGAGGCGAAGGTCGCGGCCGGCGAGAAGCCGGACGTGGCGCTCGCCGACGTCACGCTGCATCCGCCGATCACGGCGCCGGAAAAGATCCTCTGCATCGGCGTCAACTACGCCAACCGCAACGAGGAGTACAAGGACGGCTCGGAGCAGCCGAAATATCCGAGCATGTTCTTTCGGACGCCCGGCTCGTTCGTCGGATCGGGGCAGCCACTCATCAAGCCGAGCGTGACCAAGCAGTTCGACTACGAAGGCGAGATCGCCCTCATCATCGGCAAGGACGGCCGCCGCATTTCGAAAGAGCGCGCGCACGAGCACATCGCCGGCTACACGCTGTGCAACGAAGGCACCGCGCGCGAATGGACGCGGCACGCGAAGTTCAACGTCACGCAGGGCAAGAATTTCGACGCCTCCGGCAGCCTCGGCCCCTGGATGGTCACGGCCGACGCGATCGACGCGGGCAAGCCGCTGCACCTCACCACCAAGGTCAACGGCGAGACGCGCCAGGATGACACCACCGCGAGCCTGATCTTCACTTTCGCGGACCTGCTCGCCTACATCACGATCTTCACCACGCTGAAAGTCGGCGACGTGATCGTCACCGGCACGCCGATCGGCGCGGGCGGGCGCTTCGATCCGCCGCGCTGGCTCAAGGGCGGTGACGTGGTCGAGATCGCGGTTCCGGAGATCGGGACGTTGCGCAACACCGTTGTCGATGAAGCGTGAGGTAAAAGCCCCGTGAGCTTCGAAACCATCCTCTACGAGGAAGACGGCCCGGTCGGCACGATCACGCTCAACCGTCCGCATGACGGCAACATGTTCACGCCGACGATGTGCCACGAGGTGCGCGACTGCATCAACGCGATACGGCGCGAGACGCGCACGCGCGTGATCGTGCTCACCGGGGCAGGGGACAAGTTCTTCTGTCTCGGCGGGCGCAAGGAAGGCATGCCCGACAGCCTGCTCTATGCCGGCACGATCCCGGTGCTCGACATGTACGACTCGATCGACCGGCTGCAGAAGCCGGTGATCGCCTCGGTGAACGGCTTCGCGGTCGGCGGCGGCAACGTGCTGCAGGTGATGTGCGACATCACCATCGCCAAGGAGAGCGCGGTGTTCCGCC
>CAYZMR010000289.1:0-4789 GCA_964479515.1 uncultured Hyphomicrobiales bacterium
GTTTCAGGTACTAGCGGTGAAAGCCGTGGAGGTTCGAGTCCTCTCCTGGGCACCAAATTGACGCAGCGATCCGCGCCGCCAGAGGCCCAATGACCATCCGTCTTCACCGCGGCGATCTGCCGGACCTTACGCGCTACACCGGCGCGGTTGCGGTCGATACCGAGACGATGGGGCTCGAGCCGCAGCGCGACCGGCTCTGCGTCGTGCAGCTCTCGCCCGGCGACGGATCGGCCGACGTGGTGCAGATCGCCCGCGAGATCGGTCCGGCGCCGAACCTGAAGGCGCTGCTTGCCGATTCCGGCAAGCTCAAGATCTTTCACTTCGCGCGCTTCGACATCGGCATGCTGTACAAATGGCTCGGTGTCATGCCGCAGCCGATCTACTGCACCAAGATCGCCTCGCGCCTGACCCGTACTTATACGGACCGGCATGGGCTGAAGGATCTCACCAAGGAATTGCTCGGCAAGGACGTCTCCAAACAGCAGCAGTCGTCGGACTGGGGCGCCGAGACGCTGACCGAGGCACAGGTTGCCTATGCGGCCGACGACGTGCTGAACCTGCATGCGCTCAAGGCCAAGCTTGACGTGATGCTGGCGCGCGAGGGGCGCGAAGCGCTCGCAGCCGCCTGTTTCCGTTTCCTGCCCGCGCGGGCGGAGCTTGATCTGTCCGGCTGGGCTGCCGAGGACATCTTCTCTCATTCCTGAAACTTGCTTCTGAGATTTGGCCGGCGGGGGCCGACCCGCCGCGGCGAAGCCACATTCCGGAGGGATTTTCCTGATATGGCGCCGTAAGATGGGTGGGCGGAGCGCCTGATTCCCGTTTCAACCGCGAGCACGTATGAGCCGCTCGGTCAGCGCGAACGTCATCGAGGCCAGGCCGGATAGCTGGACCACCACCCGGCGCCCGGACATGGAACGGCTGTTCCGTGCCGCGCGCCGGCACAGCCGGCTCGTGCGTATCGTGCGCATCGTGCTTCCGACCGCCATTGCGGCCGGACTCGCGGCCCTGGTGGTCGTGCACTATCTCGATCCGTTGCGCATGCTGGAGCGATTGCCGACCGTGTCGGGCAAGCTCGCGGTGTCGGGAAGCAAGATCACGATGGAGGCTCCACGCATCGCCGGCGTCACGCGCGATGCGCGCAGCTACGAGTTGACCGCCGAAACCGCCGTGCAGGACATCCTCCACCCCGACGTCGTCGATCTGAGGAACGTCCACGCCTCGGTGGAACTGCCGGACCAGAACATGGTGCAGATCACGGCGGCAAGCGGCATCTACAACACCAAGGCGGATCAGATCGTGCTGCGCGACCGCGTCATGTTCGTAACAGCGCATGGATATCGTGGCCGCCTGCGCGAGGCCTCGGTCGACGTGAAGAAGGGCAATATCGTTTCTGAGCAGCCGGTGGAGGTGACGCTGCCCGATGGGCTGATCACGGCGAACCGGCTCGAGATTCTCGATTCCGGCGGTGTGGTCCGTTTCGACGGTGGGGTGGTGCTGACAATCCAATCCGGAACGCCGATTGTCGAGGCGCCGGCGCGATGACGGTGCGATCGATCTTTCGTCGGTCCGGGCTTGCCGGCCTGCTCATGGGGCTCGCCCCGGCGCTGTCGATGGCACAGCCGGCGGCGCAACCGGCGCCGCCCAGCCCATCGCCGGGCTTGCCGACCAACTCCAACCTGCCGGTGAAGATCGAGTCGACGACGCTCGAAATTCGCGACAAGAGCCGGATCGCGACGTTCTCTGGCAACGTCAAGATGACGCAAGGCGATGCGGTCGTGCAGTGCAAAGTCATGATCGTCTATTACGAGGACAGCGCGCCCGCTCCCGCCGGGACCAAGTCCACCGCCAACAAGATCGCCGGGCCAAGTGGCGGCCAGCAGCAGATCAAGCGGGTCGAGGCGAAGGGCAGCGTCATCGTCACGCAGAAGGATCAGACCGCGAGTGGCGATAATGGATTGTTCGATTTGAAATCGAACACCGTGACGCTGACCGGCAATGTCGTCGTCACGCAGGGCCAGAACGTCGTGCGCGGCGAGAAGATGGTGGCCGATCTGACGACCGGGAAATACACGGTTGAATCGTGTAAATCTGGTTGCCGGGTGGAAATGCTCGCTTTTCCGAATGCGAAGGATACAAAGACGGGCCCTACCGCGCCGGCACCCGCTCCACCGGCGCCGGCACCTGCGCCGGCGAAATCCGGGCCGATGCGCATCAATTGATCCGTAACCCAGAGGTGGTTCGTTGACGGCCGCGCGGCAAGCGACGATCGGAAATGTATTCAACGCGGCGGATCGCGGCGTTGCGCGATCCCACAAGCCCGTCGGCCGGGAGCCTCGATAACGGCGTGCTCGATATCCTCAATCCCTTCAGGCGCCGCGGCGCCGCGCCACGACGGACAAAGCCTGTGTCCGAGCTCTGGCGCATCGATCTTGGCCCGGTGGACGAGCCGATGGTCAACGGCCGCAGCGAGCCGATCAGCCTGAAGACGAACGAGCGCATGGCGTTCGGCCGCGCGTCGAAACGCATCGCCGAGCCGGCGATCGGCCGGGCGACGGAACGCAGCTTTGACTGGCAATCGGTCCAGCCGCCCGACCGTCCGGTCGATTCCAGCCCTGCCGTGCGGGTGGAAGCCCTCGAGGCGTGGCGCCAGGCGCCAGAGCCGGCGTACGATCGCGGCGACGAGGCGCCCGCGGTCGATCTCGACGAGGCGCAACCCGCATTCGCAAAACCCGCGGTGCGGGCTCTCGCCGCCGTCGAGGCGCGAGACCAGACGCTGACCGTGCAGGGCGTGCAGAAAAGCTTCGGCAACCGCATGGTGGTCAGGGGCGTGAATCTTGAGGTGCGGCGCGGCGAAGCCGTCGGCCTGCTCGGACCGAACGGCGCCGGCAAGACCACGGTGTTCTACATGATCACCGGTCTGATCAAGGCGGATCGCGGCAGCATCCAGTTCGACGGCTACGACATCACGCATCTGCCGATGTACCAGCGGGCGCGCCTTGGCATCGGCTACCTGCCGCAGGAGGCCTCGATCTTCCGCGGCTTGAGCGTCGAGGACAACATCCGCGCGGTGCTTGAGGCGGTCGAGCCAAGCAAGAAGAAGCGCGAAATGGAACTCGACTCGCTGCTGGACGAGTTCAACATCGCGCGGCTACGCAAGACGCCCTCGATCGCGCTCTCCGGCGGCGAGCGCCGCCGCACCGAGATCGCGCGCGCCCTCGCCACGCGCCCGGCCTATATGCTGCTCGACGAGCCGTTCGCCGGCATCGATCCGATCGCGGTCGGCGACATTCAGATGCTGGTGCGCCAGCTCACCGAGCGCGGCATCGGCGTGTTGATCACCGACCACAATGTGCGTGAAACGCTCGGCCTTACCGACCGCGCCTACATCATCTATTCGGGCGAGGTCTTGCGCGAAGGCCAGGCCGACGAGATCATCAACGATCCAGAAGTGCGCCGGCTCTACCTCGGCGAAGAATTCCGAATGTAATCCGGTACCGTATTATTTTACCTTTTTGACTTGTTAACATCGCCGTAACGATCCGGGTATACAGCGGCGCTATAACCGGATAAGCAAGAACCGGACCAATTTGCAGCGCAACATGGCACTTACGCAAAGACTCGAATTCCGCCAGAGCCAGGCGCTCGTGATGACGCCGCAGCTGATGCAGGCCATCAAGCTGCTGCAACTCTCCAATCTTGATCTTGCGACCTATGTGGAAGGGGAACTGGAGCGTAACCCGCTGCTGGATCGCGTCACCGAGGGCGAAAATGAGGCGAGCGTCACGCCGCAGGAGACCAATGGCACTGCGGCGCTCGCGCCTGACGCGCCGGTCTCCGAATGGCAGAAGCCCGAGCTCAACGGTCACGCCACCATCGAGGAAGGGTTCGATACCGGCATCGAGAACGTGTTTCCAGACGCCGCCGAGACGCCCGCGCGCCCTACGTCGAGCGAGCCGCCGGCCTATTCCGAATGGGCGAATGTCGGCTCAGGCGGCCGCGAGGATGGCGACTACAATCTCGAAGCCTTCGTGTCGGCCGAGACCACGCTGGCGGATCACCTCGCCGAGCAGCTCTCGATGGCGATCGTCGATCCCGTGCGCCGCATGATCGGGCAGCATCTGGTCGACCTCGTCGACGAGGCCGGCTACCTCACCGGCGATCTCGCCGCCGTCGCCGAGAAGCTCGGCGCCCCTGCGAACGAGATCGAGACCGTGCTCGCGGTGCTCCAGGGCTTCGACCCGCCTGGTGTCTGCGCTCGCAACCTCGGCGAATGCCTGACCATCCAACTCAAGGAACTCGACCGCTTCGACCCCGCGATGCAGGCCCTGGTGGCGCACCTCGACCTCGTGGCCAAGCGCGACTTTACGGCGCTGCGCCGCATCTGCGGCGTCGACGATACCGACCTCGCCGACATGGTCGCGGAGATCCGACGGCTCAATCCCAAGCCCGGCCTCGCCTTCGGGTCGGCGGTGGTGCAGCCGATCGTGCCCGACGTATTCGTGCGCGTCGGTCCCGAAGGCGGCTGGGTGATCGAGCTCAATTCCGACACGCTACCGAAGGTTCTTGTGAACCAGTCCTACTACGCGGAAGTCTCCAAGACCACGAAGAACGACGGCGAGAAGTCCTATCTCGCCGACTGCCTGCAGACCGCGACCTGGCTCATCCGCGCGCTCGACCAGCGCGCCAAGACCATCCTCAAGGTCTCGACCGAGATCGTGCGCCAGCAGGACGCCTTCTTCGCCAACGGCGTTCAGCACTTGCGGCCGCTCAATCTCAAGACCGTCGCCGA
>CAYZMR010000290.1:0-4783 GCA_964479515.1 uncultured Hyphomicrobiales bacterium
GCTTGTGCTGCGCGTCCATGTCCGGCGTCTGGAAGGTCGAGCGCGTGAACATCGCCTCCCAATGCAGCGAGGCGCTCTTGCCCTTGAGCTTGCTCACGTCGAGCGACTTCGGATCGTCGATCAGGCCGAATTTGCCCTGCGGCGCTATGATTTCGGCGATCGCGTCGAAGTGCTGGCCGGATTCGGTGACGCCGAAGATGTAGTCGACGAAGCGGTGGCCGGCGGCCTTGAGCTGCTCGGCCATCGGCTTTGAATGGTCGATCACGTGATGCGCGCCGAGCTCCTTGCACCACTTTTGCGTCTCCGGCCGCGAGGCGGTCGCGATCACGGTGAGCTGGGTCAGCGTGCGCGCAAGCTGGATCGCGATCGAGCCGACGCCGCCCGCGCCGCCGACGATCAGCAACGATTTGCCGTCGCCGCCGTTGCGCGGAATGCCGAAGCGGTCGAACAGCACCTCCCAGGCGGTGATGGAGGTGAGCGGCAGCGCCGCGGCTTCGGCGAAGCCGAGCGCTTTCGGCTTGCGGCCGACGATGCGCTCATCGACCAGGTGGAATTCCGAATTGGTGCCGGGGCGGATGATCGAGCCCGCGTACCAGACCTCGTCGCCGGCCTTGAACAGCGTGACGTCCTTGCCGACGGCCGCGACCACGCCGGTCGCGTCGTAGCCGAGGATCTTCGGCTCGCCGCCCTGCGGGTCGACGCGCTTGCGCACCTTGTAGTCGACCGGATTGACCGAGATCGCCTTCACCTGCACCAGCAGGTCGCGCCCTTGCGGCGCCGGCTTCTCGATCTCCAGATCGAGGAGCGCTTCGGCCTGATCGATAGGCAAGGACCGTTTGTAGCCGACGGCACGCATGTGACGCTCCCTGACGTTTGGTGGTTTTCGCGGGTAGGATGTCGTCGATAATCGCGACGTGCGCAAGCGGTCAGGCAGGCATGGAGGCCATGATGGGCAGGCTCGACAACAAGGTTGCGGTCGTCACCGGCGGCGCGCGCGGGATCGGGCTCGCGATCGTAAAGCGCTACGTCGCGGAAGGCGCGCGCGTGATCGTCGCCGACATCGACGAGCAGGCCGCGAGGGCGGCGGTGAAGGAGCTTGGAGGCGCGGCGCGCTTCGTGCGCACGGATGTCGGCGCCGCCGGCGACGCGCGCAACGTCATCGCAGAGGCGACCGCCGTCTCGGGCGACCTCGATATTCTCGTGAACAATGCCGGCATCATCCACACGGCGGATTTCCTCGACATCGCGGAAGCCGACTTCGACCGCGTGCTGCGCGTCAACCTCAAGGGCATGTTCCTGATCGGGCAGGCCGCCGCAAAGCAGATGGTCGCGCAGGTGAAGGCCGGCAAGACGCCGGGCGCGATCGTCAACATGAGCTCGATCAACGCCCGCGTCGCGATCCCCAACCAGGTGCCGTATTGCGTCTCGAAGGGCGGCGTCGACCAGCTCACCAAGGTGATGGCGCTGTCGCTTGCGCCCTACGGCATCCGCGTCAACGCGATCGGTCCCGGCTCGATCATGACCGACATCCTGCGCGGCATCGCGACCGACCAGGAGGCCAAGCGCCGGCTGCTTTCGCGCACGCCGCTCGGCCGCGTCGGCGAGCCGGACGAGATCGCGTCGGTCGCGGCGTTCCTCGCCTCCAGCGATGCGAGCTATCTCACTGGCGAGACCGTCTACGTGGACGGTGGCCGGCTCGGTCTCAACTACACGGTACCGGTGAAAGATTAGGCATCGCCTCTTCCTGGCGACAAGTTCCCCAACCGCCAGCGTCAAATCGTCCCGTTGTCGGACGCCAGAATGGTCCGAAAGTCGTAGACGCCGCCTGACGCGCACGTGGCGCCGGATGGCCGACAAGATTGCGCGACAGCGGCCGGCTTCCTACAATGCGGCACGGATCGCCCCGCGAGAGGGCGACGTTTCAATGGCGTGTTCCGGGAGGTTTCGCAATGCTGACCAACAAGCCGCGACGCGCCCAGCAGGAGTGCAATCAATGAAGCTTTCGCGTCGTCAATTTGGCGCCACCCTCACGGGCGCGGCGATCGCCGCGGCCTACGGCCGTCCCGGCTGGGCGCAGGCCCCGATCGTAATCAAGTACAGCCACGTCGTGGCGAACGACACGCCGAAGGGGAAGGGCTCGCTCCGCTTCAAGGAGCTCGCCGAGAAATACACCGGCGGCAAGGTCAAGATCGAAGTCTATCCGAACTCGTCCCTGTACAAGGACAAGGAAGAGATCGAGGCGTTGCAGCTCGGATCGGTCCAGATGCTCGGGCCGTCGACCGCAAAGTTCGCGCCGCTCGGCGCCAAGGAGTTCGAAGCGCTCGACCTGCCCTGGCTGTTCAAGGACGACGCCACCTACGACAAGGCCATGAAGGGCGAACTCGGCAAGTGGCTGTTCAAGAAGCTCGAGCCGAAGGGCATCCTCGGGCTCGCCTACTGGGACAATGGCTTCCACATGGTGTCGGCCAACCGCCCGCTGCTCAACCCGGCTGACTTCCAGGGCCTGAAGGTCCGCATCTCCGGCTCGAAGGTCGCCGACCGCTATTTCCGCGACCTCGGCTCGATCCCGCAGATCATGGCGTTCTCGGAGGTCTATCAGGCGCTGCAGACCGGCGTCGTCGACGGCTGCGAGAACACGCCGTCGAACTACGTGACGCAGAAGTTCCACGAGGTGCAGAAGCACATCACGGTGTCGTATCATGCGCACCTGCAATACGCCGTGATCGTCAATTCGAAGTTCTGGAACGGCCTCCCGGGCGACATCCGCGGCCAAGTCGACAAGGCGATGGCCGAGGCGACCGACTACACCAATTCGATCGCGCAGAAGGAAAACGAGGACGCGCTTGAGGAGATCAAGAAGTCCGGCAAGACCGAGCTGCACTATCTGACGCCCGAGCAGAAGAAGGCCTGGCAGGTCGCGATGGCCCCGACCTATCAATGGGCCAAGGGCCGCGTCGGCCAAGAGGTGCTCGACGTCGTCGCCACGCAGCTCGAAATCAAGATGAACTGACGGCCAGCCTGGCTGGTCCAACAAGAAAAGCGGCCGGGAGTGAGGGGCTCCCGGCCGAGATTGTACCGGGGGGAATACGAGTGGTCCTGCGCGCGCTCGACCGGCTCGAGGAGTGGCTGATCGCCACGCTCATCGCGGCCGCGACCGGGTTGATTTTCCTCGCCGTGCTGCATCGCTACGGCACCGGCGTTTCCATCGACCTCGCCAAATGGACCGCGGCGCACGGCGTGCCGGTGGTGCCCGACGTCCTGCGCGCGATCTATTCCTGGCTCGCCGCGCTCGACGTCTCATGGGCGCAGGAACTCTGCATCTACATGTTCATCTGGATGGCGAAATTCGGTGCCGCCTATGGGGTGCGCACCGGCATCCATGTCGGCGTCGATGTGCTGGTCAACCTGCTGCCGCCGCAGAACCGCAAGCGCGTGATCCTGTTCGCGCTCGCGTGCGGCGTGCTGTTCACGGCGACGATCGCGCTGTTCGGCGCCACCTTTGTCGGCGCGATGTGGGCGACGGGACAGCACTCGAACGATCTCGAAGCGCCGATGTGGGCGATCTATCTGGCGATCCCGGCCGGCTCCGCGCTGATGTGCTTCCGCTTCCTCCAGGTCGCATGGTGGTACTACTGGACCGGCAACCTGCCGCATCACAACGAGGCGCAGGTCGAGGGCGTCGAGGCGACGGACGGGCTGCATCCCTCGACCGATGTCCACGGAACGGTGCCGCGGCGCTGGGTCAGCCCGCTAATGTGGATCCTGATCCTGTTGCCGATCCTGATCCTCGCCGTCTGCCTCGCACAGAAGACCGGCATCATCATGATGCCGCAGCCGGTGCGCGCGATCATGCTCTTCGTCCTGCTGATCGCGTTCATGATCACCGGCATGCCGATCTCGATCGCGCTCGGCCTCACCGTGCTGACGTTCATGTTCGTGCTGACCGACGTTCCGATCGAGTCGGTGTCGATGAAGCTGTTCACGGGTCTCGAAAGCTTCGAGATCATGGCGATACCGTTCTTCATCCTGGCGGGGAATTTCCTCACCCACGGCGGCGTCGCGCGCCGGATGATCGATTTCGCGGTATCGCTCATCGGGCATTGGCACGGCGGGCTTGGACTTGCCGGCATCGTGGCGTGCGCGATGTTCGCGCTGGTGTGCGGCTCGAGCGTCGCGACCGTCGCGGCGATCGGCGCCATCGTGCTGCCGGAGATGGTCCGACACGGCTATCCGATGCGGTTCGGCGCCGGCATCATCACAGTCGCGGGCTCGCTCGGCATCCTGATGCTGCCGTCGATCCCGAAGATCGTCTACGCGGTCTCCACGAACACCTCGATCGGCGCCCTGTTCGTTGCCGGACTGCTGCCCGGAATACTGCTGACGACGATGCTGTGCATCGTGACGTGGTACCTCGCCAAGAAGCGCGACTATCCGCGCATGCCGAGAGCGAGCTGGCGCGAGACCTTGCATGCGTTCCGCGAGAGCATCTGGGGCCTGATGCTCGTCGTGATCATCATCGGCGGCATCTACAGCGGCTTGTTCACCGCGACCGAAGCGGCCGCGATGGCCGCCGTCTATTCGTTCTTCATCGCGGTCTTCGTCTACAAGGCGATCACGCTCAAGGACGTGCCGCGCGTGCTGCTACGCGCCGCGAACACAAGCGCGATGCTGCTCTACATCATCACCAACGCGGTGCTGTTCTCCTTCGTGCTCACGAACGAGAACATTCCCTCCGCGCTCGCCGACTGGATCCTGGCGCAGAATCTCGGCTGGTTCGGCTTCC
>CAYZMR010000291.1:0-4744 GCA_964479515.1 uncultured Hyphomicrobiales bacterium
TCATAGCCGCACTTGGCGAACAGCCACTCGGCGACCGGCTCGTACCCCCCTTCCGAAATCCAGGTCGAGCGGAAATTGCCGCGGCAGACGTGGGTGGTGATCGTCATGTCGGCGGGGCGGTCCTTGATCGCCTCGTTGATCACCTGGGTGTAGATCTCGGGCAGGCGAGTCGGGTCGTCGCCGCGCTGCTTGGCAAGCTCGAGCTCCTTTTGAGAGCAGAGATACGCCCACACGGTGTCGTCGAACTGCAGGTAGCGGCAGCCGGCTGCATAGAAGGCCGCGACCGCATCCTTGTAGGTCTTGGCGAGGTCGGAGAAGAACCCGTCGAGGTTCGGATAGACATCCCTCGAGATGCCTTTGCGGCCGCCGCGGAAGTGCAGCACCGACGGTGCCGGGATCGTCATCTTCGGCGTGACCTTGGTGTGATCCTTTACGAACTTGAAATGCTCGACGAAGGGGTGGCCGGACCAGTGCAGCTTGCCGGACACCTTCACGCCGCGCGCCCGCGTCTGCACACCGGCGAACTGGATTCCGTGATCGGCCTCAAAGCCTTCCGCGCCGCCGAGCTGTTCGAGGAAGTCGAAGTGCCACCAGGACCGGCGATATTCGCCATCCGTGACGAGCTGCATGCCGATCTCTTCCTGCTTCTTGATCAGCTTCTCGATCTCGGTGTCTTCCACCGCCTTGAGCTGTGCCGCGGTGATTTCGCCTTTCTCGCGCTTGGCGCGCGCCTGCTTCAAGGGCTCGGAGCGCAGGAAGCTGCCGACCTGGTCGGCGCGGAACGGGGCTTTGGTTCTTTGCACGGCGATCTCCTTGTGCGCGCTCCCGCTGCTCTGGCGGAGCGGGTTCTTGGTTAGCGCCATGCTCTATACAGGCGCACCATTGCGGTCAACGCGAGCTCCCGGTACGGCGTTGCAACAGGCCTTGGCTCATGGCCCAATGGGCCGTGGGCGGAATCCATCCCACTCGGAACAGACGTGAAACGCGCGATGACCCTGCCGCAAACCAACTTCACTCCCCCATTCAACATCACGCGGGCGAGCCATCTGGTGTTCACCTGCCGCGATCTCGCGGCAAGCCGCGACTTCTACACCGAGGTGATCGGCCTCAAGGTGACCGACGAGACCGCGACCACGATCCATCTGCGCGGCGTCGAGGAGCGCGCCCATCACAGCCTGACGCTGAAGAAAACCAAGGATCAGGCCGCCTGCGAGCGGGTCGGCTTTCGTGTCTTTACCGAAGACGACCTCGATAAGGCCAAGGCCTATTTCGACGGCAAGGGGATCGCGTCGAAGTTCGTCAACGTGCCGTTCCAGGGCCGCACGCTGCACGTCTCGGATAGCGCCGGGACGCCGCTCGAGTTCTGCGCTCGCATGAAGACGTTGCCGCGCGTGCAGACGCGCACGCACGAGCACAAGGGCGCGTCCGCGCTGCGCATGGACCACTATCAGGTGCTGGTGCCGGACGTCCTGGACGCGGCGCAGTTCTATGTCGACCTCGGGTTCCGGGTATCCGACTACATCTGCGTCGGCGACGAGCGGATCGTCGGCATCTTCCTGTTCCGCAAGAACAACCCGCACGACATGGTGTTCCTGACGCGCTCGGGTCCGCGCTTGCACCATTTTGGCTACATCGTGCAGGAGATGCACCACGTCGTGCGCGCGCTCGATGCCGCGGGCAATCTCGGCCATGCGGGAAGCATCGAGCATGGGCCGGGCCGCCACGGGCACGGGCACTCGTATTACGTCTATCTGCGCGATCCCGACGGGCACCGGATCGAGCTGCTCTTGCCGGCGGTGCAGATCATCGACATCGATGACGAGCCGATGCGGCACGACGTGAAGGGCGGCAACACGAACCTGTGGGGCCTGCCGCCGCCGCGTACCTGGTTCGAGGACAGTTCGCCCTTGGCGGGCGCGAAGATCAAGTCGCCGGCGGTCGAGGGCGATCCGTTCACGCTCGAGAAGTATCTGTTCGCGCAGCGCGCGGAGGCGCCGTCCGAGGCGCCGCTGAAGAAGCGGGCTTAAGCCCGTCTTCCCCGTTTCAGCCGATCGCTGTCGGCGACGCCGAGATACTTCTCCAGGATCGCGCGATCGGCCGCGAGCGCGGCGCTCGTCCCCTCGTGCACCACGATGCCGCGCTCGAGCACCGCGGCGCGGTCGGTGACGCCGAGGATCTTCTTGGCGTTCTGCTCCACCAGGATCGCCGAGAGCCCTTCCTCGCGGATGATGCGCTTGAGCGCCGCCAGCAGCTCGTCGACGATGATCGGCGCGAGACCTTCGAGCGGCTCGTCGAGCAGGATGATGCGCGGATTGAGGATCAATGCGCGGCCGACGGCGAGCATCTGCTGTTCGCCGCCGGAGAGCTGGTTCCCGAGATTGCGCCGCCGCTCGCCGAGGCGCGGAAACATCGCGAACACCTTCGCGGTGGTCCATGGCCCCGGCCGCGCGACCGCGGTCAGGTTCTCCTCCACCGTCAGCGACTTGAAGATGTTGCGCTCCTGCGGCACCCAGCCGACGCCCGCGTTCGCGCGCTGATCGGCGCGCAGCCGCGTGATGTCGCGGCCGTCGAGCCGGATGACGCCGGCAAAGTAGCGCGTCACGCCGACGACCGAATTGACCAGCGTGGTCTTGCCCATGCCGTTGCGGCCGAGCAGCGCGAGCGACTGTCCTTCGGCAATCGACAGAGAAACGTTGGAAAGCACCCGCGCCTCGCCATAGCCGGCGGTCAGCTTCTCGATCGTCAGAAGCTCAGGCATCGGCTTCCTCGCCGAGATAGACCGCTTTCACGCGGGGGTCGCGGGCGACATCCTCGGGCGCGCCTTCGACGAACAATTCGCCGTTGACCAGCACCGAGATGCGATCGGCGAAGGAGAACACGAGGTCCATGTCGTGCTCGATCAGCAGCACGGTCACGTCCTTGGGGAGCGCCGCGACCGCCGCCAGGATGTCGTGACGCTCGGCTTCCGGCACGCCGGCCGCCGGCTCGTCGAGGAGGAGCACATGCGGCCGGCAGGCGATCGCGAGCGCGATCTCGACCAGACGCTGCTTGCCGTAGGGCAACGTGGCGGTGCGCTCATGCATCACGTCGGCCAGGCGGAAGCGGTCGAGCACCTCGACGGCCTGCGCGAGGACGTCGGACTTGCTGCCGACGAGGCGCCACCATTGCCCGCCCATCCCGAGCCGCTCGGACACCGCAAGGCCGATCGTCTCGAGCGGCGTGAGGTCGGGGAAGAGCTGATTGATCTGGAACGTGCGCGCGATGCCGAGCTGCACGCGCTTGTAAGCCTCGAGATCGGTGATGTCCCGGCCTTCGAGCAGGATGCGGCCCGCCGTCGGGCGCAAGACGCCGGTCAGAAGGTTGATGACCGTCGTCTTGCCGGCCCCGTTCGGGCCGATCAGCGCGTGCCGCGCGCCCTTCTCGATCGAGAGCGAGACGTCGTTGGTCGCGACGATGCCGCCGAAGCGCTTCTGCAGATCGATCGTTTGCAGGACCGGCGCCATCTAGCCGCCCTCCCGCGCGCGTGGCCAGACACGGTCGGTCGCGCGCTGCACGAAGGCGCGGATCGGATCGGTCCAGCTTGTGATGCGGTCGCGTCCGACCAGCACGATGATGACCAGGATCAGGCCGATCCAGAATTGCCAATATTGCGGGGTCAGATTGGCAAGCCAGTCCTGCATCAGCTTGAACAGCACCGCGCCGATCAGCCCGCCATAGAGATAACCGGCGCCGCCGATGATGAGGATCAGCAGCACGTCGGCGGAGCGCTCGAAGTCGAGCACGGAAAGGGAGGCGAACTGCGTCGTCTGCGTCAGCAGCGCGCCGGCGATTCCCGCATAGCCCGCCGCGATCGTATAGATCGCGACCAGGCGTCCATTGACGTGAATGCCGATCGCGGAAGCGCGCAGCGGATTGCCCTTGAGCGAGCGCAACGACAGGCCGAACGGCGAATTCACGATGCGGCGTGCGACGACGAACAGCAGGAACAGCACGACCAGACTGTACACGTAGGCCGCATGGCCGAAGATATCGAACGCGAAGCGGCCGAGGATCGGCTCCATCACGATGCCCTGCAGTCCATCGGCGCCGCCCGTGATGTCGAGGCGGTTCGCGATCTCGCGCAGCACCAGCGCGACGCCGAGCGTCACCATCAGTCGGGTCAGGTCCGAGCCGCGCAGGACCAGAAAGCTCGTCACGAAGCCGAGCAGCATCGTGGCGATCCCGGAGACGAGCAGGGCGAGCACCGGCTCGTCGACGACATGATATTTCGCGAGCAGACCCGCCGCATAGGCGCCGAAGCCGAAGAATGCCGCGTGGCCGAGCGAGACGATGCCCGCATAGCCGAGCAGCAGGTCGAGCGAGAGCGCGAACAGGCCGAGAATCGCGATCTCGGTGAGGATAAGGTGCTTGGTCGGCAGCAGAAAGACCGACGCGATCGCGGCGAGCCAGAACGCGATCTCGAGTGGACCCCAACGCGCGCGCGCCGCGAGCGCGGCGCTCGCCTCGGCGACGAGCGCGCGGGTCGCGGTGCTGCTGTCGTCGGCCACCGTCACCGCGCGGTCCCGCGCGAAAACAGGCCCTGCGGCCGCCAGATCAGCACGACGATCATCACGGTGTAGATGACGAAGGAGCCGAGCGTCGGGACGTAGTATTTGCCCGCGACGTCCGCGATGCCGAGCAGCAGCGAGGCGACGAACGGCCCGGTGATGCTCGATGTCCCGCCGACCGTGACGACGATGAGGAA
>CAYZMR010000292.1:0-4680 GCA_964479515.1 uncultured Hyphomicrobiales bacterium
ACCTCGTCGACCACCGCGACCGGCAGTCCCGCGAGCAGCGCGACGCGCTCGCGCAGCGCCGGCTCGAACGCGATCTCGCCGCGCATCGCGCGCTCGGTGATCGCCGCGACATGCGCCTTGAGGCCGGCGTAAGCGGCAAGCTCGTCGACGCACTCCTGGCCGATCATGGTGGAATCCATGTCGGCGACGAACAGGCGTTTGGCGCGCGCGGCGAGCGGCTGCACGATCACGTCGATCGGCGCCGCGCCAAGTGCCGCGCGGATGCGTTGCGCGATCGCTTTGTCGTCGGCGATGTCGGGCGTAAAGAGGATGTCGGCCGCGATGCCGGCATCGAGCCAGCGCGGGTTTGTCGCGTCCGGCAGCGTGCCGTGCGCCGCCGCGAGCGTCGCGCCATCGAGCGCAGGCTGCGCGGGATTTGAGATGAGAGTCACTACGTGAGTGGTCACGACATGTCCGCCGGAAAGGCGGTGCTTATCGCAGGGCCGACCGCGAGCGGCAAGTCGGCGCTGGCGCTCGCGCTCGCCGAGGAACTCGGCGGCACGATCATCAATGCCGACTCGATGCAGGTCTATGGCGACCTGCGCGTGATCACGGCGCGCCCGACGGCGCAGGAGGAATCGCGCGCGCCGCACCGGCTCTATGGCCATGTGGACGCGGCCGAGAACTACTCGGTAGGCCGTTGGCTCGCGGATGTGCGGCCAGTGCTGGATGAGACGCGCGCGGCCGGACGCGTGCCGATCCTCACCGGCGGCACCGGGCTTTATTTCAAGGCGCTGACGCGGGGCCTTTCGGCGGTGCCGCCGATCGCGGACGATATCCGCGCGCGCGTGCGGGCCCGGATGGAGACCGAGGGCGTCGCCGCGTTGCATGCCGAGCTTATGCGGCGCGACCCGTCCGCGCAGATCAAGCCCGGTGACCGCACCCGCGTCGCGCGCGCTCTCGAAGTCCTCGACGCGACCGGCCGCTCGCTCGCTGACTGGCATCGTGAGGGCCTGCCGCCGGTGCTCGATGCGTCAACCGCCGCAAAGATCTTCCTCGCGCCCGAGCGCGCGGAATTGCGCCGCCGCATCGATGCGCGTTTCGACGCGATGCTGGCGGGCGGCGCGCTTGACGAGGTTCGCGCATTGGCGGCGCACGGGCTCGACCCGCTGCTGCCCGCCATGAAGGCGCACGGCGTGCCGTGGCTGATCCGGCATCTCAACGGCGAGATCACGCTGGCGGAAGCCGCCGAGGGCGCCAAGGGCGATACGCGGCGCTACGTGAAGCGCCAGTTCACCTTCGCGCGCCATCAGCTCCCGGACTGGACCTGGACGGCGCCGGACGGCGCTCTCGGCGAAGCCTTGCGCGTTTTCGGCCGCTGAGACCGGAACGACCAGAGGAACGACGCGAGCGTCACGGCGAGCCCGACGATCAGCACCCAGTGCGCCGGGCGCGGCGCCATGTCCCAGTCGAGATTGACCGCGAACACGCGCCAGGCCGCGACGCCGCTCATCGTCGCGTACCACAGCGCCTCGGCGCCGGCCGTGAGCGCTGCGGCGACGAACGACAGCGCGATCGACCACACCGGTGTGACCGCGCCGACATAGCGGTGCAGCAGGCGATAGCCGAGCAGCCAGAACAGGAAGCCCGCCACCATGATCGACTCGGTGATGTCGATCTTGGTCTGCAGCAGGAAGTGGACGATCGCGAGGATCGCGATCGGATAGATCAGTTGATGCAGACGGTTCCAGCGGCGGTCGCCGAGCCGGCGGATCATGCCGTCGGTCGAGGTCGCGGCGAGCGCGATCAGGCCGATCAGCGCGACGAAGCCGATGGTGAGATAGAAGCGCAGCGCGATTTCGCTTGCGATCTTGGCGAGATCGAACTTCTCCTGCACGAAGTACAGCGCGAAGTGCAGCGCCGCGTAGCAGAAGGCCGCGACGCCAAGCGTGCGGCGCATGTTGATGAGCTTCGGCGCCGCGAACAGTCGGCGTGCGGGCGAAACCGCAAGCGAGATCACGACCAGCCAGACGGCGTAATTGCCGGCGCTGTGAATCGCGTCGTTGACCGGACGCGCCGGATTGAGGTCGCCGCTGTAGACGCGCCAGGCGAGCCACAGCGCCGGCACGCAGGCGCCGATGAAGGCGATGATCTTCTCGGGACTCCAGCGGCCGGAGCGCTCGCGCAGAAACGGCATGTCGTGGTCTCTTCAACTGCGTCGGCACCATAGCGTCCGCCGCGCCGCCGGCCACCAAAATCATCGCACATTCGGGTGAGCGGGACGTGATGCCGCCACGACGCGCGCCTGCAGCGGGTTCCTTGTTGACACATCCGCGTCGGCACGGAATGTTTTGGGCGGGCGGCGAGCGGGCAGGGGACCCTTCATGAGTGTGAACGCGGAGGCGGCCGTCGGCGCGCCGGTGCCGATGGTCGCGCATGGCCGCTTCCTCGGCGAGAGACGCGTGTATTTCCGGCTGCTGTCGCGCGACGCCCTCGCGATGGTGCTGACGCTCGGCCTCTATCGCTTCTGGGTCGCGAACGACGTCCGCCGGTATCTCTGGTCCCACACCGTGATCGCCGGCGACGAGCTCGAATATACCGGCGACCCGCGCGAGCTGTTCGTCGGCTTCATGGTCATCATGGTGGTCCTGTGTCCGCTGTTTGCGGGAATCGCCCTGCTGGCGAAGGTCGAGGCGCTCATCCGGGCGCCCGCGGTCAACGGCCTCGTCAATGTCGCCCCGGTCCTGTTGATCGCCCTGCTGGCGCTGCTCGCGATGTACCAGGCGCGGCGCTATCGGCTCTGCCACACGATCTATCGCGGGCTGCGGTTTCGCCTGCGCGGCTCGGCGTGGGTCTATGCGCTGCTCACGCTCGCCTGGTTCATCGTCAACCTGTGCACGCTCGGCCTGACCTATCCGTTGGCGCGCAAATATCTCGAACACTACAAGATGCGCCACACCTATTACGGCGACCTGCAGGGCGATTTCCAGGCGTCCGCCCGCACGCTGTTCAAGACCGGTTTCGTGTTGTGGCTGATCGTGCTCGGTCCGGGGCTTGCGATCCTGTTCGTCGGATCGGCGATTGTCGGGGAGCACTCCGAGGCGGAATGGCCGGTCTGGGCCGCGCTCGGCTGGATGGCGGTCGCGGGGCTCGCGGTCTATCCGGCGTTCCACGCGAACGCGCTGCGCTGGCGCATCGCGGGTGTCCGGTTCGGCAAGCTCGCGATGCAGGCGCACTTCAAGACGTCCGACCTCTACCGGGCCTATCTGCGCTTCTTCGTCTTGATGCTGGCGTTCGCGGTCGTGGTCGCGATCGTGTCCGTGCTTTGGCAGTACGAGATCAGACCGATGCTGCCGCAGAGCCCACCGCGCGCCCTCGATCTCCTGATCGTGCTGCTCACCGTGCTCGCCTACTTCGTCGTCATCACGGTCGTCACCTTCGCCTATCAGGCGACGGTGCGGCTCGCATTGTGGCGCCTCGTCGTCGACCGGCTGACATTGACGGGCATCGAGGCGCTGAACGACGCCAAGGCCCAACCGGGCTGGTCGCCGCGCCATGAAGGCCGTATCGGCGGCGCGCTCAGCATCGGGGGCTTCTGATGGCGGCGCCGACGCAAGGGACAGGTATCTTCTTCGACGGGGCGAGCGCGCACCGCCGGACGGTCGCCGTGACGCTCGAGGCGGACGCGCTCTCGATCGCCGCGGCCGACGGCACCGCGCTCGCGCGATGGCCCTACCCGCAGGTGCAGCGCGTGCCGGCGGCGCAGCATCATTTGCGGCTGGGTCTCATCGACAGCGGCTCCTCGGCGCGGCTCGCGATCCCGGACCAGGTCTTTGGCGCGGCGGTCGAAGATCGCCTCGGCGTGCCGGACGCGCAGTTCGACAAGCGCGAGCAGCATCGCCGCCACCGCGTCGTGGAATGGACCGTCGCGGCGGTCGCGGCGCTGCTCTTCCTCGGGATCGTCGGCATGCCGTCGCTGGCGGAGGCGCTCCTGCCGTTCGTACCGGCGTCGGTCGAGCAGTCCTTGGGCGACGCCATCGACCGCCGCGCGGTCGCGGGATTCCGGGGGCCGGGGTCGTTCGCCTGCGGCCTCAACGAGGCCGAGAAGCCCGGGCAGGCGGCCTTCCTCAAGCTGATGGGAAAGCTGGAGGCGGCGGCCGCGCTCCCGGTCAAGCTGCATCCGGTCGTGGTCAGGGACCTCTACACGATCAACGCCATGGCGGTGCCGGGAGGCTACGTGTTCGTCCTCTACGGCATCGTCGACTACGTGGACACGCCGGAAGAGCTCGCGGGTGTTCTCGCGCACGAGCTCGGGCACGTCGCTCATCGCGACGCGATGCGGTCGTTTCTCCACCAGGCCGGAGTCTCGTTCATCATCAGCGCGGTGCTGGGGGACGTGTTCAGCACCGGCGTCGGCGCGTTCACGCAGGTCAGCGACGTTCTGTCCGCCCAGCATACGCGCACCGAAGAGGCCGCGGCGGACGCCTACTCGACGCAACTCCTGCGAAAGATGGGGCAGAATCCGCAAGCGATCGCGCTCATCTTCGATCACTGGATTCGTGACGGGAGGCGCGCCCCGCCCCGACTGTTCGACGACCATCCGAGCAACCAGCAGCGGCTCGACACGATCCTGGCGACGCCGAAGGGCGAAGTCACCAGCGGGCCTCTCCTCACGGAGGAGGAGTGGACGGCGCTCAAGCA
>CAYZMR010000293.1:0-4680 GCA_964479515.1 uncultured Hyphomicrobiales bacterium
GGACGCGAGGTCGGCGTCATAGGCATCGTCCCAACCGGTCGTGCGGCCAAAGCCGCGCTGGTCGGGTGCGATGACGTGATAACCTGCCGACGCCAGCGGCAGCATCACCTTGCGCCAACTGTAGGCGAGCTCCGGGAAGCCGTGCAGAAGCAGCACCGCAGGCCGGCCCGCTGTCTCGAAACCCGCTTCCAGGAGATGGACGGTCAGGCCGTTGACGTTGGCAACGGTGCGCGACCGGATGCCCGCAGGCAGCGTCCCGTTGCCGTATGGCGGCAGGTGTGACTGCAATGCTCGCCTCCCTTGGCGATCACCCGTAGCGCGTCTTTGCGCGCGGTCAGATGGGGCTGCGGCGTTCCCGCAACAGCCGCGCGGCGATCAGCCCGACCACGACGATCACGGTCGCGGTCGCCGTCAGTGTCGCGCCGGCGCCGAAATTGGCAATGCCGATACCATAGAGCACCGGCCCGCTCGCATGCCCGACGAAGAATGAAAACGAGTGCAGCGACACGGCCGCGCCGCGCGCCTGCGTCGAGAGCTCGGTCACCTGCACCTGGATCGAGCCGTGCAGCGTGTAGAAGCCAAAGCCGAGCACCATGAAGGCGGCAAGCTGGACCGGCCAGGAAAGCTCCAGCGCCGCGACGCCAAGCGCGAGCCCGGCGACGATTCCGCCGGCGATCATCAACTGGTCAGCGCGCCAATGGGCGACCAGTATGCGTACCGTCAGCGCATAGAGGATGCCGCCGATCGAAAAACCCGCGAGCACCAGGCCGGCGATCGACGAACGCCCCTCGCCGCCCGCAAGCAGCAGCAGCGCGACGAACGGGAACAGGCCGAAGATCACGATGCCTTCGGTGAACACCGCGCCGAAGCACACCTTCGCGCGCGGATTGGCGAGCACGGCGAGATAGCGCTTCGGGATTCCCGCCAGATCGAACCGTGTCACATGGTCGCGCGCGGCCGCGCGCAGCGTGACGATCGCGGTCACGAGCGCGAACAGACCGCCGGCCGAGAAGAAATAGAAGACCGCCCGCCAGCCCGCGACATCGCTGATGAGGCCGGCGAGCGTCGCGCCGAGCAGATTGCCGCTGATGACCGCCGTGAGCCAGCGCCCGATCGCGACCTGGCGCTCCTTCATCGGGATCAGGTCGCCGATCACCGCGATGCCGACCGGGAAGATGCCGCCGCTCGCGACGCCGGCGATGATGCGAGCGACCAGCAGGGTCGAATAGTTGGTGGCGAAAGCGCAGAGCAAGGTCGCGCCGAGCAGCACCGCGAGACAGACCAGCATGACCCGGATCTTGCCGACCATGTCGGCCACCGGCCCGAGGATCGGCTGGACCAGCGCGAACGGCAGCGCGAACGCGGTCGAGAGCAGCGCCACCGAGTTCGGGTCGACCGCGAGTTCCCGCGCGATCGGCGGAACGATCGGGTCGACCGCGCGCGCGACCAGGGCGGTCACGAAGCCGACGAGGCTCAGCCGGAACAGGATGCGCCGGCTGCGGCGGTCCTCCTCTTCAGGCGTCATGAGGTCCGGAATGGGCGCGCCGGAATCGAATTTGGGCTGGAAATTCATGGGTAGGCAAACGCATAACCCAATTCATCCGACGCGTCTTGTGCAGTGCGGGAATAGCTCACCCTACGATAGCGTGGAGCAGGAATCGCGGCGGGCAAACTTCATCCGGGAAGCGACTTGGCGATCCGGTCAAATTCGCACAGCGATTTAAGCAGCCGCTCTAACTGCTTGATCGGGATCATGTTCGGTCCGTCCGACGGCGCGGTGTCGGGGTCCTGGTGCGTCTCGATGAACACGCCCGCGACGCCGACCGCGACGGCGGCGCGCGCCAGCACCGACACGAACTCGCGCTGTCCGCCGGAGGAGGTCCCCTGCCCGCCCGGCTGCTGCACCGAATGCGTCGCATCGAAGATCACCGGCGCGCCGATGCGCTCAAGAATCGGCAGCGCGCGCATGTCGGAGACGAGCGTGTTGTAGCCGAACGATGCGCCCCGCTCGGTGACCAGCACGTTGCGATTTCCCGCGCCCGTGACCTTGTCGACCACGTTGCCCATGTCCCACGGCGCCAGGAACTGACCCTTCTTCACGTTCACGACGCGTCCCGTCGCGGCCGCCGCCACCAGCAGGTCGGTCTGGCGGCAGAGGAACGCCGGGATCTGCAGCACGTCGACCACTTCGGCGACGCGCGCGCATTGGCCCGCCTCATGCACGTCGGTGAGCACGGGCAGCCCCGTCTTCTCGCGGATCTCGGCGAAGATCGGCAGCGCGGCGTCCAGTCCGAGACCGCGCGCCCCCGTCGCGCTGGTGCGGTTCGCCTTGTCGAAGGAGGTCTTGTAGACGAGGCCGATGCCGACTGTGCCCGCGATCTCTTTCAGCGCGGCCGCCGTCTCCAGCGCGTGCGCGCGGCTCTCGAGCGCGCACGGGCCCGCGATTAGCGCGAGCGGCAACGCGTTGCCGAAGCGCGCGCCGCCGACGGTCACGATCGCATTGGGTTTGCTCGTCATCCGGCCGACCTTGCGTCGCCGCCGGGCGCCCGGTCAACCGACACCCTCCAAAAGAAAAACGGCCCCGGGCGAAGGCGATCGCCGGGACCGGAGGGGACCGGGCTCAGACAACCCGATGCAGGTACCATCGCATACGGACTTTTCCGGACCCTGAATCGAAGTGCCGAAAATACGCTAATCGCCGTTAAGATTTACGAAAGCTTGCGCCCGCCGCCCGCGGGCTCAACGGCCGGACTCGAACACGATGGTCGCGCCGTGCGCCAGGCGCGGTGCGACGACCAGCGCTCCCCGATGCTCAGTCGCGGTGGTCCCGAGCAGCGCGCGGGCCGCCCCCATATCCCGCACCACGAAGCGCAACGCCGCAAGTCGCAGGCCGCGGGACACATCCGGCGGCTCGGCGCCGTAGTGCAGGCGAAACGCGGCGGGGTCCATGACGGCGATCTCGCCGCGCGGCGTCGCGATCGTGATGCCGTTCGAGGTCGCGTGGATGTCGCGCACGCCGGCAAAAGCCGACAGAAAAATATGATGATCGGTCGGATTGTCAGCGACCATCACGACGCCCGCGACACCCGACGCCGTATTGGCGTGCGACTGGAACGCCGGGTTCCAGAAGTTCTCGGGAAAGTGCTGCTGGCAGGTGAAGAAGCCGGTATCGGGCGCTTGGCGGTCGGCCGCGAACGCCAATGAGAACGCGACCTTCACGGCGGACCCGTCAGGGCGCTTTCCCTCGCGCGCAAAATCGAACACGTCGAAGTCGCCGATGCCGGCCGCGCGGAACGCTTGCGCATCGGCCGCTGCGCCTTTGCCTTCGAGCACCAGCATCGCGAGCCCCTCGTGGCGCGCGAGGAACGCTTGCGTGAACGCGCCGAACGAGATCGCGCGTGGCGTCGCCGCCGGGATCAGGTCCGGCTCGCCGATCGTCAACAGCTCGATGAAGAAGCCCGGGAATTGCACGATGCGGTTATGCGTGCCCCAGGGATGGCGGTTGCGCGCCCCGACCGTGAAGCCGAGCGCGCGATAGTGCTCGCCCGCGGCGTCGAGGTCGTGCACCGCATGCACGACATGGTCGAGACCTCGTGAAATCGCCGCCTCCCGCGCCGGGTCGATTTGCTCTACCCTGCATCCAGGGGGCGATGATGCAAGACCCCAAGCGAACAAGCGAGGAGGAAACGCCATGATGCAATTGACGAACGTGGATCAGGCGTTGCGCCAGGCGGCGGACGCAAAGCAGGTGCCCGGCGTGGTGGCGCTCGCCACGTCCGACAAGGAGACGGTCTATCAGGGCGCGTTCGGGAAGCGCGATCTCGGCAAGCCCGAGCCGATGAGCCTCGACAGCGTGTTCTGGATCGCCTCGATGACCAAGGCGATCACCGCCACCGCCGCGATGCAGCTCGTCGAGCAGGGCAAGCTCGCGCTGGATGAGCCGATCGGCAAGGTACTACCGGATCTGGCCGCGCCGCAGATCTTCGAGGGCTTCGACGACAAGGGCGCGCCGAAGCTGCGTCCCGCCAAGCGCGCGATCACGCTCAAGCACCTGCTCACCCATACGGCCGGCTATTGCTACAACATCTGGAATGCCCAGATGGGCAAGCACATGGAGCAGGCCGGCATTCCCGGCGTCACCACCTGCCAGAACCAAGCGCTCACCATCCCGCTCTCGTTCGAGCCGGGAGAGCGGTGGGAATACGGCATCAACATCGATTGGGTCGGCAAGGCAGTCGAGGCCGTGAGCGGCAAGAGGCTCGACGCCTACCTTAAGGACCACATCTTCACGCCGCTCGGCATGGCCAGCACCGGCTTCGCGCTCACCGCCGACATGCGCGCGCGCCTCGTCGGCATGCACGCGCGCGGCGCCGACGGCTCGCTCACACCGGTGCCGTTCGAGATGGTGCAGGAGCCGGAATTCCACATGGGCGGCGGCGGGCTCTACGGCACCGGGCCGGACTACATCCGCTTCATCCGTATGCTGCTCAATGGCGGTACGCTCGACGGCAACCGCGTGCTCAAGGCGGAGACCGTGAAGCTCATGTCGCAGAACCACATCGGCGACATCAACGTCACGCCGATGAAGACCGCGCTGCCCGATGCCTCCAACGACGTCGAGCTCTATCCCGAGCAGGACAAGAAATGGGGCTTGAGCTTCCTGATCAACACCAAGCGCAC
>CAYZMR010000294.1:0-4672 GCA_964479515.1 uncultured Hyphomicrobiales bacterium
TCAGCGCTGCGTCGAGATGGCGATAGCCGAGCCGCAGCCCCTGCTCGACGATGCGGCTGCCGACGGCGCCATTGAGCTGCCAGGTGCCGAGTCCGAGCGCCGGAATGCGGGCGCCATGGGATTCAACGACTTGCATGACCGTGTCCTTGGGCTCTTGGTTATGGCTAGCACGCGGCAGACGCGAGCATGAAGGTATCAGCGCCTCACGCGTCCCACTTCGGCGCCTGCGGCGGGTTGACGACGCGCACGCCGGCGCTCTTGAGCCCGTCGATCTCCGCCATCTCGGACGGCGTCAGGTTGAAGTCGAGAACCTCGAAATTCTCCTTCTGCCGCTCGGGCTTTGACGAGCCCGGAATGACGATGACGCCCTGCTGCACGAGCCACCGCAGAGAGACCTGGGATGCGGTCTTGCCGTGTGCCGCGCCGATGCGCTCGAGCAACGGATTGCCGGGCACCCGCCCGCGCGCGATCGGACAATAGGCCGTGATGCTCAACATGTAGCGGCGCGTCTCCGTGAAGATCTTTGAAAAATCGAGAAACGGATGCGCTTCGATCTGGTTGGTCACCAGCGGCTCCTTGGTATGCATCATCGCCTCGTCGAGCAGCGCCACCGTGTAGTTCGCGACCCCGATGTGGCGCGCGAGACCGTCGCGTTTCGCCTTGTTGAGCGCACCGATGCTCTCGGCCATGGGCACGTTCGGATTGGGCCAGTGGATCAGCAGCAGATCGACGAACGGCAGATCGAGTGCCTTCAGGCTGCCGTCGAGCGACCGCGCGAAATCATCGGCCTTGAGCTTGTCGTCGCGCACCTTGGTGGTGAGGAAGATGTCCTCGCGCGGAATGCCCGAGGCGCGCATCGCCTGCCCGACCTCGCGCTCGTTGCCGTAATAGGCCGCCGTGTCGAGATGGCGGTAGCCGACGCGCAACGCGGAGAGGATCGCGGCCGCCCCCGCCTCGTCCTTGAGCCGCATGCTGCCGAAGCCGATGATTGGAATGCGCGCGCCATTGGACTCGACGAATTGCACGTTGGCTCTCCCGGGCGTTTGAACGAAGGCTCGCCACTCTACCCGATAACGCCGCGCCGAAGTCCAGCGCGCCGCACAGCCTCAGCTTGCATCGACGTGGGCCGGCGCCCCATGATGCGGGCCTATGAACAGGAGAGTGCCATGAACCCGCAGCTTCCATGGTGGCCGTTCGGCCCGTTGTTCAACATGGCGCCGGCGCAGCTCAACCAGCCGATCCTGCCCGACTGGTCGCTGCAGCATGTCGACGTGAACTTCGCCGGCGACGCGGACGTCGAGAAGGATGTGGTCGCGAAGGTCGCGAGCTACGGCCGGCAGCTCGGCATCATCACGGACGCGGTGCTCACGCTTGCGGGCGACGCGCCGGAGCCGGGCGCGGACCCGCTCCAGCGGCTGCGCGCGCTCGCAGCCAAGATCAGGGCGATCAAGCAGGAGCACGAAGGCACGCTCGCCGACCAGGCGCACGACGCGATGGAGCGGCTCGCCAAGCGCGATCCTGCCGCCGCGCGCCGCATCGCCGGCGAGTTCGCGCACAACAAGGCGAGTGAGGCCACGCCCGCGTAGTGCGCGGTTCAAAGCCCCTGGAACGCCTTGAGCAGCAGCGCGCGCCGCGCCGTCTCCTGCGCGGCGCATGCGGCGCCCGAGATGGTCGCCATCGTGCCCTGGATCTTGTCGTAGTAGAATGCGCAGGTGCGCTCGCGGCTCGTCGCCCAGGCCTCCTGCATGGCCTTGAGCTTGTCCTTCTGCGCATCGTCGAGCTCGGCGGTTAGCGCCTTCAGGTTCTCGGCGAGAATGTCCTCCCAGATCGCCTGCTCGACGCGGTAGCAGTCCGCGATCGCGACCGTCGACTTCGATTGCGGACGGTTGGTGCAGGGCGTCGCGACCAGCTTGAGCACGCAGAGCCGCTCGGCCTTGTCGGTATCGTCCTTGGCGTTCTTCGCCACGCAGCCGCGAATGGCCGCGGTCTCCTTGGGCGTCGGCTTTGCGTCCTGCGCCCCGGCATGCGTCGCGAAAGCCGCGACCAAGGTGCCGAGCAGAACCGCACACATACGAGAGATCATCATGGTGCCTCCGTCGTCGATCCGATCCGCGGGCCCTCGCCTAGCGCGCGCCCGAGCGCACATGCCGGTCGATATTGCCGACCGCGTGCTGCGCCGCGACCACGGCGCCTTCCTGCCAGCCCGACAGAAACGTGATGTGATCGCCCGCCATATGGAAGCGCCCTTGCGGCTCCGCCAGCACCGCGCTGTTGGCGCCGAAGCTCGGCGCGCCTTCGTTCACCCAGCCGCCGAGCTGGAACTCCATGTTCTCCCACCCGATCGCGATGCCGCGCTCGACATATTTGGCGTAGCCGGGATGCAGCCGCTCGCCCTGCTCGCGCGCGATCGCCAGCCGCTCGGCGACAGTCTTGGTGTTGAATTCGGTCGCCTGGCGGCCGCGCATGTAGGCGCCGGTGAGCGTTCCCTTGGCGCTCAGATAGCCCGATGACGGGTACCAGATCTGGTCGATCGTATCGCTGGTCCAGGAAATGCCGCCATAGATGTTTGCTTCCGTCTCCCAGAAGCGCTCGGCCTGCCAGCCGACCTTGCCGGCCGCCATCACGGGCGCGTTTGCGGCGGCAGCCATATAGGGCGCCGGCAGATTGGTCTTGAGCTTGGCGAAAACGGGGAGCGGGATGGTCGAGACCACATAATCCACCGCGATCGTGCGCGCGGCGCCGCCATCGTCGAACGCGATCGTCACCTTGTCGGATCCGACCTCGATCGCGTTGACCTTGGCGCCATAGCGGATCAGGCCGTCGATCGTGCCGGAGCGGCGCGTCAGCGGCTGGCGCACGAAGCCCTTGAAGAAATTGTCCATGCCGCCGACCGGCTCCATCAGCGAGGTCTGCCAGTAGATGTCGGCGTCGCGCAGGATCCAGTCGCTCCATACGCGCGAGCGCAGGATCTCCTCGAGCTGCATCGGGCTGATCGGCTTGATGTCCTTGGCGACGCCCGCGGGCTCGGCGATGCCGGCGCGGCCGGACTGGTTCTGATACGACCAGCTCGGCGCCTTGCCGGGCGTGTCGACCTTGGTGAGGTCGCCGAACTGCACCAGCATGTCGTGCAGCTTTTCCAGGTCGGTGCCGGTCACCGGCAGGTCGAGATCGCCGCGGCGCACGCACTTGTCGAGCAGTTCGGAGACGTGGCCCTGCAGGCTGAAGAGCGCCTCGCGCACCGGCACGGTGCGGCCATTGCCCAACGTCGAGGAATGCACCAGGTTGGCGCGGCTCGCGAAGATGTAGGGCTGCAGCGCGACGCCGAAGCGGCGGCAATAGTCGATGACGTTGACGTGGTGGTGCGGGATGCGGCCGGGGCCGGCATTGAGCCACAGCCCCTCGTCGAACTCGACCGTCTGCACCGGCTGGTTCAACTCCTTGAAGCTGTCGCCGCGCCGTAGCGTCAGGCTCCGTCCGCCCGCGCGCCGCTGCGCCTCCAGGATCACGCAATCGTAGCCTGCGCGGTCGAGCTCGTAGGCCGCGCAGAGGCCGGACACCCCGGCGCCGAGGATCGCGACGGTCTTGCCCGCGCCGGATTGCGCCGGCAGCGCGAAGCTCGCGGCCATTGCCGGTGGGGCTTGCAGGAATTCCCACACGGCGAGCGTCTCATACACGGCGCCCGCGCCGCCGAGCTTGGCGACGCCTTCCAACAGACCACGGCGCGTCACGGGCATTTGCGCTCTCCTTGGCGTGGCCGGCGCGACACACGTGCCCGGCGGCTGTGCACAATTCGCAGGACTGTCATCCGAGCGTCATGGGCAGACGCAAAAGTCGAAGGCCTCATCCCATAAGAGGCGACAATGACCGACATGGCACTGCAGGGTTCGCTCGAACCTGCACTTCCCTCTACCACGCGCCCCGATCTCGACAAGGGCTTCAACCCGTTCACCCTGATCCTGTTCTTCGGAATCCTGGCGGCCGGCTTGCTCTATGTCGCCTACAGCCTCTACGTCGACGTGGACGAGACCCAGGTCAAGATCACGACCTACCTGCCGTATCTGCTGTTGTTCGTGGCGCTCCTGATCGCGCTCGGCTTCGAATTCGTCAACGGCTTCCATGATACCGCGAATGCGGTCGCGACCGTCATCTACACCCACTCGATGCCGGCCGAGCTCGCCGTGATGTGGTCGGGATTCTTCAACTTTCTCGGCGTGCTGCTGTCGAGCGGCGCGGTCGCGTTCGGCATCGTGTCGCTGCTACCCGTCGAACTGATCCTGCAGGTCGGGTCGAGCGCGGGCTTTGCGATGGTGTTCGCATTGCTCATCGCGGCGATCATCTGGAACCTCGGCACCTGGGTGCTCGGCCTTCCGGCCTCCTCGTCGCACACGCTGATCGGCTCGATCATCGGCGTCGGCATCGCCAATGCGTTGATGCGCGGACAGGACGGCACCTCCGGCGTCGACTGGAGCAAGGCGACGGAGATCGGCTGGTCGCTGCTGCTCTCGCCGCTGTTCGGCTTCATCCTGGCGGCCGTCCTGCTGCTCGTCCTCAAATTCATCGTGCGCAATCCGGCGCTCTATGCCGAGCCGAAAGGCAATCAGCCGCCGCCCCTGTGGATCCGCGGCATCCTGATCGCGACCTGCACCGGGGTCTCCTTCGCGCACGGCTCGAA
>CAYZMR010000295.1:0-4654 GCA_964479515.1 uncultured Hyphomicrobiales bacterium
GCCCCTGTGGCGGAATTGGTAGACGCGCCTGACTCAAAATCAGGTGGTGGAAACATCGTGCTGGTTCGAGTCCGGCCAGGGGCACCAACAAAATCAATCGTTTAGGAGCTTTCTGACGCGCCCGCCCGCAAGGCGGCAAGCGCATTCCCGGCATGCGCATCGGCGACACAGTCATCACAAATCGGTCAGGCCTTGCGCCCCGGCCGTGGTCGTGCCGCGCGCGCAGCAACGGCCCCGCGCCGCCACAACGGTTTATTGAGGGAAATTGGCGACGATCGCCTGGCCCTTCCCTTAGCGCAAAGGCTCGCCGTGGCACAGACGACGGACACACTGATCCATCCCGGTGCGCTCTCCCGCTCTGATGCGGCGCCTCTCGCCACGCGGCCGCGCGCCGCCGCGGCGATGTCGGGCGCAATCGCGCTGTCGGTGCATCACGACATCACGGCAGCCGAAGCGGACTGGCGCGCGTTCGAAGCGGTCGCCGACTGCACGCCGTTCCAGACCTTCGACTGGCTGTCCGCCTGGCACCGCCACATCGGCGAGCCTGCGGGCATCCGGCCGGCGATCGTCATCGGACGGCATGGCGGCGAAACGAAATTCCTGCTTCCGCTCGCCGTCGAGGCCGGGCACCTCGCCCGCAGGCTCACCTTCCTCGGGCAGGATCTCGCCGACTACAACGCGCCGCTGCTCGCGCGCGACTTCTCCGCGACGTGCGGCGCGGACGCATTCGTCGCGCTATGGCGGCACGTGCGCGACCGCCTCCAGGGCGACGCTGCGACGCGCCACGACACGATCGATCTCGCCAAGATGCCGGAGACGATCGGCGCGCAGGCCAATCCGTTCCTGCGCCTCGACGTCACGCTCAATGCGAGCAACGCCTACCAGACGACGCTCGGCTCTGACTGGGAGACGTTCTACGCCGCCAAGCGCTCATCGGCGACGCGCCGGCGCGACCGCACCAAGCTCAAGCGCCTGTCCGAGATGGGCGAGATCCACTTTGTGCGGCCGGACGTGGACGAGACGCCGCGCACGCTCGACGCGCTGATCGATCAGAAGGGCCGCTCGTTCGCCCGCATGGGCGTGCCGAACCTGTTCGCTCGTCCCGGGCACGCGGCGTTCTTTCGTGCGCTGGCGATGAGCGAGCGGCTGCGGCCTTTCGTGCATGTCAGCCGCCTCGACGTCGGCGCGACCTATGCGGCGGTCAATCTCGGGCTGACGTTCCGCGACTGCTACTATCATATCCTCGCAAGCTACGACGACGGCGAGGTCTCGCGCTTCGGTCCCGGCGCGGCACATCTGCGCGAGCTCCTGCATTATGCGATCGACCGCGGCCTCAAGCGCTTCGACTTCACGGTCGGCGACGAGCCCTATAAGCGCGATTGGTGCGACAGCGAACAGAAGCTCTACGACCACGCCGCCGCCGCGACGGTGCGCGGCTGGCCGGCCGCGCTGTGGTCGATGGCGCGGGCGCGCGTGAAGCGCGGCATCAAGCAGACCGCGCCGCTCTGGAGTGCGGTTCAGCGCATACGTGCCAAGCTCGGCCCTCTGTTGCGCAAGCGCGACGAATAGCGCGATCATCGCGGACGCGAACGCTCGCGGCGTGGCGCCCCCGATGCTTGGCTTCGATCCGAACGATCCCGGCACCTTGCGGCCATGGCTCCTCGGCCATGTGTGCCCATTCTGGCTCGCGCGCATCCACGACCCGGCCGGCGGCTTCTTCGAGCAACTCGACCGCGACGGCGCGCCGGGGCGCCAGCCGCAGCGCACCTGCCTCGTGCAGGCTCGCCTCGTCTACGTATTCAGCCACGCCTATGTGCTGAGCGGCGAGGATTCGTTCCGGCGCGCCGCCGAACACGGATTTGCCTTCCTGCTGCGCGCGTTTCGTGCCGCCGACGGCGGCTGGATCCGCGCCGCCAGCACCGACGGCGCGGCGCTCGATGAGACGCGCGACCTTTACGATCACGCCTTCGTGCTGTTCGCGCTGGCCTGGCTTCACCGGGCGACGCGCGATGCGAGCGCGATCCAGTTCGCCGATGCGACCTGGGAGGTCATGCAACGACAGCTTACCGATCGCCGCTATGGCGGCTTCCAGGAACAATACGCCCCGGATCAGACCGACCTGAAGCTGCCGCGTCGGCAAAATCCGCATATGCACCTGCTCGAAGCTGTGCTCGCCCTGCATGCCACGACCGCGGAGAAGAACTGGCTGCGGCGCGCGGCAGCGCTCGTCGATCTGTTCAAGGCGCGTTTCATCGATCCGGCGACCGGTGCGCTGATCGAATTCTTCGGCCCCGACTGGATGCCCGCTCCGGGCGCCGAAGGGCGCTTGCGCGAGCCCGGCCACCAGTTCGAATGGGTGTGGCTGCTGTTTGAGTTTCATCGCGCGACGCGCGACGGCACCACCATACCCTATGCGGAGCGCCTGTTCGCGTTCGGCTCGACCTTCGGCGTCGAGCGCGCCGACGCCCTCCCGGGCGCGGTGTTCGACGGCGTCGACGCGGACGGTGCGCTCGTCGCCGCCACGAAACTGCTCTGGCCGCAGACAGAATTCATCAAGGCCTGCGTCGCGCGCGCCGAATGGCGCGACGATGCCGCTGCCTTGCCGGCGATCCGTGCGCAGCTCGCCCTGATCGCAAATCACTTCATGCGCCCGGACGGCGCCGTCTGGCACAATCAGCTTGCGCGCGACGGCACGCCGCTCGCCACCGTGACGCCGGCACGCGTCCTCTATCACCTGTTTCTCGCCGTCGCCGAAGTGGATCGGCTCTTCGCGGCTACAGCCCGGCGAGCGCCTTCTGGTAATAGCTGAGGTCGATGTATGTCTCAGGCCGCGCGGGCGTGCCGCCTTCGAACTGCGCGCGCAGCTTGAGCACGTTCCTGACGCCGTCCATGTCGAGGGCGCCGTCGGGATTGAAGCCCTTCAGCGTCGCATCATAGGCCTGCGCGGCGACATCTTCCGGCAGCTTCAGCCGCTCGACCAGAAGGCCGACCGCCTCCGCCTTGTTCTTCGGCTCCAGCATCCAGCGCAGTCCCTCGATGTAGGCCTGCACATATTTGACCAGCGTGTCGGTATTCGCCGCCCCCCAAGCGCGCAGCACGAAGGCGCTGGAGCCCTGGTAGGCGCCGAGCGCCGATGCGGCCGTATCGATGCTCTTGAGGCCGGCCTTCTCGGCGCGGATCGAGAATGGCGGGTTCATCATCGCCGCCACCATGGCCTTGTCGTTGACCATCGCGTCGAGGCGCTGCGCCGTCCCGCCGACAGGCTTCACCTCATAGTCGCCCTTGTTGAGGCCCTTCTGGCGCAGCATCTCGTAAAGCTGGAACGCGTAAGCCGTGTTCACGGCGTCGACGACGACGGTCTTTCCCTTGACGTCGGCGAGCGACTTGATCTCGGGCTGGACCATGAGGTGGTTGAAGCTGTCGTCCCCGCCGAGCACGACCGCGATGTCGACATTGGCCTTGTCCTTGAGCGCGAATGCGTTGTCGATCGCCGAATGGGCGATCTGGTAGCGCCCCTCGGCGAGCCCGTTCCGCAGCTCATCGGAGTTCGGCGTGAACTTCAGGTCGACCGCGAGCCCACGCTTGGCGAAGAAGCCCTTGGCCTGCGCGGCGAACATCGGCAGGTTCTGCACGCCCGGAAAGACGATGACGGCAAGCTTGGTCTCGGCCTGCGCGGCACCCAGCGTCATCATCATCGCGACGCCGAGCATCAAAGCCTTGAACGTTGCGTGCATCGTGCCTCACCTGATCTTTTCTTCTGTTCGCGATAACACCGCGTGCGGTCACACATTCCGTCGCCCGAACGCCGCCTCCATTTCGCGGCGGACTTTGACCGCCACATCATGAGGATCGTATTCGACATCCGCCCAACCGAGTGGCTCGCCCAGCATCACATCGCGCTTGAGCTTCACGTTTTGCGCAAGGCCGAGCGGCAAGAGGCCGTCGTCGAGCGAGCGGTCGGCCGGCGTCTGCTTGCCCCAGACGCAATAGCCGCCCTCGCCGTCGAGCATTTCGCCCGCCTTCAGGTCGCGCTTGGCGGTCGCCACGACATCGGAACGGAAGCCATTCGGCGCGCCGGTCGGCTCCTTGCGCAAGGCCGCGGACGCGACCGAGATGCCGAGCTCGAGCCCGATCATGTGGATCGGCCGGTACAGCGCCGCGTAGCGCCCGGTCGTGTCGGGCAGCATCGCGTATTCGCCAAAGCAGCGCCGCGCGTATTCGGTCTCGCCCTCGAACACCACGTAGGTGCCGAGCGCCAGATGATGCGGCACGTCGCGCCCGTCGCGATAGACCGACGACGTGACCTCGGTGACACCTTCCTTCTCCAGCGTCCCGCCCGCGCTTTTCGGCTTGCACACTTCAGCAAGCTCGAAGCGCGTCGCGGGCGGAAAACCCAAGCCCTCGCTCTGCGGCACGAGGCCGGTGGCGTTGCACACCGCCGTCATCTCGATGCCGGACTTGGTGCCGTCGACGAACGAGTTGAACATCTTCGGATTGATCGAGTTGCGATCGGTGATCTTCAGGTACTTGTCGAGGATGTCCCACACATTGCCCGGGTTGGACTGGTGGTAATGCGGCTCGTAGCGCGTGCCCTTGCCGGCCGCGATCACCTTGAAGCCGCAGGCGCGCGCCCAATCGACATGCTCGCAGATCA
>CAYZMR010000296.1:0-4650 GCA_964479515.1 uncultured Hyphomicrobiales bacterium
ATGACCGGATTCTTGTTGAGGTCGTAGAATTTGCGGCCTGTCACGGGACAGACGCGCTTGGTACCAAGCTCGGGCTTTGCCACGGTGCAAGTTTCCTGAAGCGGCGATGCAATGAGGGGCTTCAATTGGCGAGTTGTCATGCCGCTGTCAAGGCGCTTGGCGTGCGTTTTTGGGCCTCATTTCGGCCATCCTGGCGGGACCGCCGGGTGACGCGTCGGCGCCATACGTGCTAGGACGGCGCCCTTCTGCCGTAATCCTGACCGGTGCCGTGAACCAAGCCGCCTCACCCCTTACCGCGCGCCGTGCCGGGCGGCTCTCCGGCCGCGTGCGCGTTCCCGGCGACAAGTCGATCTCGCATCGGGCCCTGATCCTGGGAAGCCTCGCGGTCGGCGAGACCGCGATTAGCGGCCTGCTGGAAGGCGAAGACGTGATCAATACCGGCCGCGCGATGCGGGCGCTGGGCGCGAGCGTCGAGCGGACCGGGGAGGGCTCCTGGCGCGTGCGCGGCGTCGGCGTCGCGGGGTTCGCGGCGCCGCAGGCGGTGCTCGACTTCGGCAATTCGGGAACCGGCTGCAGGCTTGTCCTGGGCGCGGTCGCGGGCTGCCCGGTCACCGCGACCTTCGACGGCGATGCGTCGCTGCGCAAGCGGCCGATGCGGCGCGTGCTCGATCCGCTGGAGCGCATGGGCGCGCGTACGCGCGACGTCGCCGACGGCGGCCGCCTGCCGCTGATCGTGGAAGGCGCGCGCGACCCGATCCCGATCGTCTATCAGCCGCCGGCCGCCTCGGCGCAGCTCAAGTCGGCCGTGCTGCTCGCCGGCCTCGCGGCCCCGGGCGAGACGGTGGTGATCGAGGGCGAGGCGACGCGCGATCATACCGAACGCATGCTGCGTCATTTTGGTGCCGACGTGCGCGTCGAGCATGTCGGAGCGCATGGTCGCCGTATTACCCTGAAGGGTCAGCCGGAGCTCGCGCCGTCCGCCGTGAGCGTGCCCGCCGATCCATCCTCCGCGGCGTTTCCGCTGGTCGCGGCGCTGATCGTTCCGGGCTCCGACGTGATCCTGCAAGGCGTCATGCTCAACCCGCTGCGCACCGGCCTGTTCACGACACTGCGCGAGATGGGCGCGGTGATCGAGGAGATAGACCGCCGCGACGAAGGCGGCGAGGACGTGGCCGACCTGCGCATCCGTCACGGCGCCCTCAAGGGCGTCGTGGTGCCGCCCGAGCGCGCGCCCGCGATGATCGACGAATATCCGGTGCTCGCGGTCGCGGCCGCGTTCGCCGAGGGCACGACCCGCATGCGCGGCCTGCAGGAGCTGCGCGTGAAGGAATCCGACCGCCTCGCGGCGACCGCTGACATGCTGCGCCAGAACGGCATCGAGATCGCCATCGAGGGCGACGACCTGATCGTGCACGGCAAGGGCCGCGCGGCCGGCGGTGGGCAGGTTGCGACCCACATGGACCATCGCATCGCGATGTCGGCACTGGTGATGGGGCTTGCGAGCGACGCGCCGGTGGGCGTCGACGACACCGCGTTCATCGCGACGAGCTTTCCCGATTTCGTCGGCATGATGCGGCGGATGGGCGGGGAGCTGAACTGAGGTTATCCTCGATCATCCCGGCGGGGCGCACCGATGGTCCGGTCCTTGAATCGAGACAAGTTGCTCACGGCCTTCGACGAGATCGGCCGCGCCGCAGCGGCGGCCGATATGCGGCTGCAGATCGCTGTCTACGGTGGATCGGCTCTGATGCTTGCGAGCAATTTTCGCTTCAGCACTGAAGATGTTGACGTATCGAAGCTGGAGCAACCGTGGCCGGAATGGCTGCGCGGTGTCGTTGATAGGATCGCGACGGAGAATAGCTGGCAGCCGGATTGGTTCAACGATGGAGTGGCGTTCCACTTGAGCGCGCTTGCGGACCACGCCGGCGACCATTTGGAGTTTGGGACATTCCCGCGGGATGCGGCTGCTCCCGGATTGATCGTATACGTCCCCTCCGCGCGGTACCTGCTCGCGCTCAAGCTCAAGGCGATGCGCGTCAACGATCCTGTGCGCGGAGAGCAGGAACGGTTGGATATCTTGAATCTGATGAAAGTTGCCGATATTCGCAGCGCCGAAGAGGCAATCGCTCTATTGGCGCGATTTTTTCCGAACAGCGGTGCTTCAGCCGAGAAGCAGCGTTTCTTGCTCCAGCACATGAAACTTGAAGGAGCGATCGATGCGCCCGAATACCCTCGCCGAGGCGGTTAAACGCATCCAATCCGGCGAACCGCGGGACGAGGCTCTGGCGGAGTTCGTCGATAGCTTCTCGCTCGCGGCGGACGCAGACGCGCGTTACGCGACGATCGATCAGGAGCCGGCCCGGACGAGCGACGATCGGCTGAACGCGCTCGTCGGCGCCATTGCCGAGTACCTGGCGAAGCAATATCGGCTGCAACGCGTTCCCCAATGGGTCTCCACGTCGTGGCGTCGGCTCGACGAGCCGTGGTTCACGACTTCGTCCACCGATCCCGCGATGCAGGAGTATCTTGCCTTCGCGAGCCCGGCTGAATTTCGCTCGCGCAACATATTCACAGAAGAACGTCCGCTGCGCCGCGCGCGCCAGAAGGTCGCTTGACCCGGACCGCGCCGCGCTATTCAAAGCCGCATGATCATCGCGATCGACGGACCGGCCGCCTCGGGCAAGGGCACGCTCGGCAAGCGCCTTGCGGCGCATTTCGGCCTGCGCCATCTCGATACCGGGCTGATCTATCGGGCCGTCGCCAAGGCTTTGCTCGACGCGGACGCGCCGCTCGATGATCGGGCGCGTGCGGTCGCGGCCGCGAAGGCGCTCGATCCGGCGCAATTCGACGAGAAGGTGCTGAAAGGCCACGCGATCGGCGAGGCCGCGTCGATCGTCTCGGCAATCCCTGAGGTCCGCGCGGCGTTGGTGGCCTTCCAGCGCGATTTTGCGGCGGCGCCGCCCGGCGCGGTGCTCGACGGTCGTGACATCGGCACCGTCATCTGTCCGGACGCCGACGTGAAGATCTTCGTAGTGGCGGCACCGCAGGAGCGCGCCCGCCGCCGCGCGCTCGAATTGAAGGCCGCCGGCCAGCCGGCCGACGAAGCCGCGATCCTCGCCGATATCCTGCGCCGCGACGAGCGCGACCGCACGCGCGCGGTCGCGCCGCTCAAGCCCGCGCCGGACGCACATGAGCTCGACACCACGCACCTCAACGTCGATGCGGCGGTCGCCGCCGCCATCGCGCTGGTCGAGAAGACCATGAAGGCTTGAGCCGCGCCGCCGCTATTTCGGGATCCGCTCGATCACCTTCTTCCACTTCTCCTGCTCGTCGGCGATGCGCTTCACCAGCGCGCCCTGGCTTTCGATGATCGCCGTGAACCCGGCGGTCGCCATGCGCTTGCCCACCTCCGGGTCGGACAGCACGGCGTTGATCTCACGGTTCAGCCGCTCGACGATCGCTTGCGGCACGCCGGCCGGCCCGTTGATGTAATTGATCGACGAGCCGTCGAACCCCGGCAGCGTGTCGGCGATCGGCGGCAGGTCCGGGAGCGTCGGATTGCGTTCCAGCGTCGCGACGCCAAGCGCACGCAGCCTCCCGGACTGGATATGCGGCAGCAGCACCGCCACCGTGTCGATCGCCATCTGCACGTTGCCGGCGAGCAGATCCTGCAGCGACGGCCCCGAGCCGCGATAGGGCACATGCACGATGTCGATGCCGGCCATCATTTTGAAAAGTTCACCCGACAGGTGTGAACTCGCGCCGACGCCGGAGCTTGAGAAATTGAGCTTGCCGGGATTGGCCTTGGCGTAGGCGATCAGCTCGGCCACGGATTTGACCGGCAGGCTCGGCGTGACCACCAGCACGTTGACGGCGGTCACGACCGTAGCGATGGGCGTGAAATCCTTGTTCGGATCGTAGGGCAGCTTCTCCAGCAGATACGGATTGGTGATCTGCGGTCCCGGCGTGGTCCAAAGCAGCGTGTAGCCGTCGGGCGCCGATTTCGCGACGATGTCGGCGCCGAGCGTCGCGCCGCCGCCCGGCTTGTTCTCGATCACGATCGGCTGGCCGAGGCGCTTCGAAAGCGGCTCGGCGAGGATGCGCGCCATCAGGTCGGCACCGCCGCCGGGCGCGAACGGCACCACGAGGCGGATCGGACTTTGCGGATAGGGCTGCGCTGCGGCGCCGGCCGCGGCGAGCCCGAGGAGCGCGGCCAGTCCGAGCATCGCGAAACGTCTCATTCATCCCTCCCGTAGTGGCCCCGCGTGATACGACGTGCAGGCTCTTGTGTCCGAAAGCCGGTTCGGCGCCTCATTTTAAGTCAAATCGCGGGCCGAACGGCCGCAAGGCAGCTTTACGGATTTGACGGATTGCGCGGCAGCCGAGCTACGCGGACCGAAAGCCTTGTGCGCGCAGGCGCCTTTGGCTATATCCGCCACGTCCGAGCCGCCGCCGACATTTGTCGAGGCCGCCCGGGCGGGCCGGAAGCGCGGATGACCGTGCTTTCGTTATTGGAGGAAGCGCCCGCTCGGTCCGTCTCTTTTCGCGGTCGCGCCGGACATCATCATCGCTTCGATCGTTCGGGATCGTGCCGGCCCGCCATATGGCGGCCTCGGACGTTGAAGCGCCCGTTTTCAAAACCGCCGGCAC
>CAYZMR010000297.1:0-4646 GCA_964479515.1 uncultured Hyphomicrobiales bacterium
CTAAACTTTCGCCCGCTTCTCGCCCCGGACCACGGTCCAGCGCTTGAGCCGCGAGATCGGCCGGTGCTCTTCCAGCCACACGATGTCGCCAACCGAGTATTGGTTGGTCTCGTCATGGGCGTGGTACTTCTTCGAACGCCGCACGGTCTTTTTCAGGACCGGGTGCGTGAAGCGGCGCTCGACACGGACAATGATGGTCTTGTCCTGCTTGTCGCTCACCACCGTGCCCTGCAGCATCCGCTTCGGCATCAAACCTCTCCTACTTCGCCTTCTCGGCGGCGCGTTTCTGCGCCGCGATGGTCTTGACCCGCGCGATATCGCGGCGCACTTCGCGCACGCGGCCGGTGTTTTCCAACTGTCCGGTCGCGCGCTGGAAGCGCAGGTTGAACTGCTCCTTCTTGAGCTTGAGAAGCTCATCGGAGAGCTGGTCGGGGCTCATCGCCCTGGCGTCGCCGGATTTCATGGCGCTTGCTCTTTCCTATTCCTGGATGCGCTGAACGAAGCGCGTCTTGATCGGCAGCTTGGCGGCGGCGAGCAGCAGCGCTTCCTTGGCGATCTCGACCGGCACACCGTCGAGCTCGAACAGGATGCGGCCGGGCTTCACCCGCGCGACCCAATACTCGATGCCGCCCTTGCCCGAGCCCATGCGCACTTCGAGCGGCTTCTTCGTCACCGGCACGTCCGGGAAGATGCGAATCCAGACGCGGCCGGCGCGCTTCATGTGACGCGTGAGCGCACGCCGCGCCGCCTCGATCTGGCGCGCCGTCAACCGCTCCGGCTCGGTCGCCTTGAGGCCGAACTCGCCGAAGGCCAGCGACGCACCGCTGGTCGCGAGGCCGTGGATGCGGCCCTTGTGCGCCTTGCGGAACTTGGTCTTTTTCGGTTGCAGCATGGCTTAACGCCTCTTGTCCTCGATCAGGCCGCGTCGCGACGCGGACGGCCCTGGTCGCCCTCGGCCATCTTCTTGTCCTGCGCCATCGGGTCGTGCTCCATGATCTCGCCCTTGAAGATCCAGACCTTGACGCCGCAGGTGCCGTAGGTGGTGAACGCGGTCGCGACGCCGAAATCGACGTCGGCGCGCAACGTGTGCAGCGGCACGCGGCCTTCGCGGTACCACTCCATGCGCGCGATCTCGGCGCCGCCGAGGCGGCCGGAGCAGTTGATGCGGATGCCCTCCGCGCCGAGCCGCATCGCAGACTGCACCGCGCGCTTCATGGCGCGGCGGAACGCGACGCGGCGCTCGAGCTGCTGGGCGATCGATTCGGCGACGAGCTGCGCGTCGAGCTCGGGCTTCCTGATTTCCACGATGTTGATGACGACGTCGCTGTCGGTGAGCTTCGCCACCATCTTGCGCAGCTTCTCGATGTCGGCGCCCTTCTTGCCGATCACCACGCCCGGACGCGCCGAATGGATCGTCACGCGGCACTTCTTGTGCGGACGCTCGATCACGATCTTCGACACCGCGGCCTGCTTCAAGGCCTCGGAGAGCTTCGCGCGGATCTCGATGTCCTCGTGCAACAGCTTGCCGTAGTCGTTCTTGCCCGAGTACCAGCGCGAGTCCCACGTCCGGTTGATGCCGAGACGCAGCCCGATCGGATTGACCTTCTGACCCATAGTCTCTCTCCGCCTACGCCTTGGCCTGCGCGGCTGCTTCCTCGACCTGCCGCACCACGATGGTGAGGTGCGAGAACGGTTTCATGATGCGTCCCATGCGGCCGCGCCCGCGCGGCGCCGCTCTTTTGAGAACAATGGCTTTTCCAACGTGAGCTTCGGCCACTACGAGATCGTCGATGTCGAGCTCGTGGTTGTTCTCGGCGTTCGCGATCGCCGATTGCAGGCACTTGCGCACGTCCTTCGCGATTCGCTTGCGCGAAAACTCCAGATCGGCGAGCGCCATCGCGACTTTCTTGCCGCGGATCAGGCCCGCCACGAGATTGAGCTTCTGCGGGCTCACCCGCAGCATGCGGGCGATCGCCTGGGCTTCGTTCTCGGCGAGAACGCGCGGGTGCTTTTTCTTGCTCATCGCGTCGCGTTCCCTAGCTCGATGCCGCCGGCGCCGCGGCCGGAGCCGACGACGGCCCCGACGAGCGCTTCGCCTTGCGGTCGGAGGAATGGCCGTAGAACGTACGCGTCGGCGCGAACTCGCCGAACTTGTGGCCGACCATCTCCTCGGTGACCGTGACCGGGATGTGCTTGTGCCCGTTGTAGACGCCGAAGATCAGCCCCACGAACTGCGGCAGGATGGTCGAGCGCCGGCTCCAGATGCGGATCAGCTCGTGCCGGCCGGACGCACGCGAGGTCTCCGCCTTCTTCAGCAGATAACCGTCGACGAACGGGCCTTTCCAGATGGAACGCGCCATGATGATGCCCTTACTTCTTCCGCTTGTGGCGGCTCGTAATGATGAACTTCGTGGTCGACTTGTTCTTGCGCGTCTTCTTGCCCTTGGTCGGGAAGCCCCACGGCGTCGTCCACTGCTTGCCGCCATTGGTGCGGCCGCCATGCGGATGGTCGACCGGATTCATCGAGATGCCGCGGTTGTGCGGCATGCGGCCGAGCCAGCGCTTGCGCCCGGCCTTGCCGACCGTCGTGTTCATGTGATCGGGGTTTGACACCGCGCCGACGGTTGCCATGCAGCGGCCATGCACGAGGCGCTGCTCGCCCGAGCTCAAGCGCAGGATCATGTAGTCCTGGTCGCGCCCGACGATCTGGGCGTAGGAGCCGGCCGAGCGCGCGAGCTGCGCGCCCTTGCCGACCTTGAACTCGATGTTGTGCACGATCGTGCCGATCGGCATGTTGGTCATCGGCATCGCGTTGCCGGGCTTCACGTCCACGTGCTCGCCCGCAACCACCGTGTCGCCGACCCCGAGACGCTGCGGCGCCAGGATGTAGGCGAGCTCACCGTCCTCGTACTTCACCAGCGCGATGAAGGCGGTACGGTTCGGATCATATTCGAGCCGCTCGACCTTGGCCGGCAAGTCGAACTTGCGCCGCTTGAAGTCGATCCTGCGGTAGGCCTTCTTGTGCCCGCCGCCACGAAAGCGCGACGTGATGCGGCCGTCGGTGTTGCGTCCGCCGGTCGAGTGCTTGCCCTCGGTCAGCGCCTTGATCGGCGCGCCCTTATACAGGCCGGACTTGTCGACCAGCACCAGATGCCGCTGGCTCGGCGTGACGGGATTGTAATTTCTGAGCGCCATTGTGCCTCTCCCGCCTTACAGACCGGTGCTCACGTCGATGCGGTGGCCCTCTTCGAGGGTGATCACCGCCTTCTTCACGTCGGACTGCGAGCCCGGCCGGCCGCGGAACGCCTTGAACTTGCCCTTGCGGGTGAGCGTGTTGACGGCCTTGACCTTCACGTCGAACAGCTTCTCGACCGCTTCCTTGATCTGCGGCTTGGTGGCCCGCAGCGCGACCTTGAAGATCACCTGGTTGTGCTCAGAGGCCATCGTCGCCTTCTCGGTGATGACCGGGGCGATGATGACGTCATAGAAGCGCGGATCGGTCGGAGCACTCATGCGAACCGCGCCTCCAGCGCCTCGACGGCGGCCTTGGTCAGAACGAGCGTCCGCCGCCGCAGGATGTCGTAGACGTTGATGCCCTGCACGGGCAGCACGTCGATGTTGGGGATGTTGCGCGCCGCGCGACCGAAGTTCTCCTCGATCTCGGCGCCCCCGATGATCAGCGCGTTGGCCAGCCCCAGCTTCTCGAGCTGCGCGGCCAGCGACTTCGTCTTCGCTTCCTGCGCCGAGAGTGCGTCGACCACGACGATGCCGCCGTCCTTGGCCTTGGCCGAGAGCGCGTGGCGCAATGCGAGCGCCCGCACCTTCTTCGGCAGGTCGATCGCGTGACTGCGCACGACCGGCCCGAAGGAGCGGCCGCCGCCGCGGAACAGGTTCACGCGCGCCGAGCCGTGGCGCGCGCCGCCGGTGCCCTTCTGCGCATACATCTTCTTGCCGGTGCGGTTGATGTCGGCGCGGTTCTTCACCGCATGCGTGCCGGCGCGGCGCTTGGCGAGCTGCCACACGACGCAGCGTTGGATCAGGTCGTTGCGCGGCTCGAGGCCGAAGATGTCCTTGTTGAGCGAGACCGAGCCCGCTTCCTTGCCGTCGAGCGTCGTGACTTTGAGATCCATCACGCGCCTCCTTCTTTGGGCGCGGCGGCATCGTTCGAAGCCGCGCCGTCCTGCGCGAGACGGAACTTGCCCGGCGTCGGCAGATCCTTGGGCGCCGCCTTCTTCACGGCGTCGCGCACCGTGATCCAGCCGCCCTTCGCGCCCGGCACCGCGCCCTCGATCAGGATCAGCCCGCGCTCCACGTCGGTCTGCACGACCTTGAGGTTGAGCGTGGTGACGCGCTCGACGCCCATATGGCCGGGCATCTTCTTGTTCTTGAAGGTCCTGCCGGGGTCCTGGCGGCCACCGGTCGAGCCAATCGAGCGGTGCGAAATCGAAACGCCATGAGACGCTCGCAGGCCGTGGAAATTCCAGCGCTTCATGCCGCCGGCAAAGCCCTTGCCGATCGAGGTGCCGGTCACGTCGACGAACTGCCCCGGCACGAAATGATCGGCGGTGATCTCGGCGCCGACCGGGATCAACGCGTCCTCGCTGACGCGGAACTCGGCGACCTTGCGCTTCGGCTCGACCTTGGCG
>CAYZMR010000298.1:0-4619 GCA_964479515.1 uncultured Hyphomicrobiales bacterium
AGCTCGGCGGCGGAAAGTCGATGTGGCACATCAGCGGCATGCCGACTTCGTTCGCGGCCTGCAGCGCGATGTCGAGCGGGGCTACGCCATGGATGCCGCTCGAGCCGCGCCCGACGCGGACCTTGATGCCCACGATGACGTCGCGATTGGCGTCCGCGACCTTGACGGCCTCGATCGGCGCCATCAGCCGCATCTCTTCGCTCTCGCCGACCATGACGGTCTTGGAGAAGCCGAAGATGCCGGCGAACGACACGTGCAGATAGGCGAGGATGCGCACGTCTGAGCGCTCGATCACATGCTTGCGGAAGCCCGCGAAGTTGCCGGGCCCGGCGCTGCCGGTGTCGATCGCGGTCGTGACGCCGGACTTGCGGCAGAACTCCTCGGCATCGATGCCCAACGAAGTGCCGCCCCAATAGACATGCGTGTGCAGATCGATCAGCCCGGGCGTGACGATGTAGCCCGAAACGTCGCGCACTTCCGTGGCATCGGTGAGGTCATTGCCGACCTTCGCAACCTTGCCGCCGGAAAACGCCACGTCGGTGACGCGGTCGATATGCTGCGACGGGTCGATGACGCGCCCGCCTTTTAATACGAGATCAAACGCCATGACCCTCCCCTGTCATTCCGGCCGAGCGAAGCGAGAGCCGGTACCCATAACCACAACCGTCTGTTTGTCTCACTGATCTTCGTGACCGCTTGCTTCGTGTTTATGGATTCCGGGCTCGCGCCTGCGGCGCGCCCCGGAATGACACCTACCTCACCGCGCGCACAGCGCGATCAGCCGATCGAGAAACACGCCGCATTTCTCGAGCTCGGTCACCGCGATGAACTCGTCGGCCTTGTGCGCCTGATCGATCGACCCCGGCCCGCACACGACCGTGGGGATGCCGGCGAGCGAGAACAGGCCGCCCTCGGTGCCGTAGGCGACCTTGCTGTGGCGGTTGCGGCCCGAAAGCTGCTTTGCCAGCACGGTCACTTCGGCGTCCGGCGACGTATCGAGACCCGCGAACTCCGAGCGGTCCTGAAAATCGAAGCCCGCCTCCGGCGCGACGGCTTTCATCTCCGGCTCGAGCACGTTCTTGGCATAGTCGATCACCTCCTGCGCCAGGATCGAGGACTTGTCCTGCGCCAGCACGCGGAATTCGAACTCAAACGTCGCGATGTCCGGCACGATGTTGAGCGCGGTGCCGCCATGCAGGTAGCCGGTGTGGCCGGTGGTGAACGGGATGTCGTAGAGCTCGTCGCGTGTGCCGCTCTTGGCCATGCGGTCCGAGATATCGCGGATCTTGGCGACCACGCGCGCCGCATATTCGACGGCGTTGACGCCAAGCGGGGCGAGCGAGGAATGGCAGGTGCGCCCGTGCACCACGACCTTGAACGAGCGCTTGCCCTTGTGGCCGATCACCACGTCCATCTCGGTCGGCTCGCCGACGAAGCAGGCGATCGGCTTCGCGGCCCCTTCGATGATCTTCGGGATCATGCGCCGCACGCCCCAGCAGCCGACTTCCTCGTCGTAGGACATCGCGAGATGCAGCGGCTTCTTCAGGTTCGCGTTCAGCATGTCGGGCACCGCCGCGAGGAAGCAGGCGACATAGCCCTTCATGTCGGTCGAGCCGCGGCCATAGAGCTTGCCGTCGCGCTCGGTCAGTTTGAACGGTGAATCGGTCCAGTCCTGGTCGTCGACCGGCACCACGTCGGTGTGGCCCGAGAGGATATAGCCCGGCACGTCGATGGGCCCGAGCGTCGCCCACAGGTTCGATTTCGTCCCCGTCTCGTCGTAGATGCGCTCGTGCTCGACCCCGAGGCGATCGAGATAGCCCTCCACCCACGCGATCAGATCGAGATTGGAGTTCCGGCTCACCGTGTCGAAGCTCACCAGTGCTTCGAGGACTTCTTTTGTTCTTTCAACGTTCATTGAGGACCCCTTGCCAGCGCGCATCATGCATTGCGGATCACAGGCTGTCATCCCGGGCAAGGCAGAGCTGTCATCCCGGCCAAGCGCCGCGAGGCGGCGCGCGAGCCGGGACCCATTCACGCGCCGAAGTATGGATCCCGGCTCTCGCGCTTCGCGCTCGGCCGGGATGACAATCATGGGGATTGTGCGATGATCGCGACGCCAACGCGACAGAACGAACAATGACGCAAATCTCCTCCCTCACCGCCGCCGAACTGCTCCGCCTCTATCGCCGCCGCGAGCTCTCGCCCGTCGAGGTCACGCGCGACCAGCTCGACCGCGTCGAGGCGTTCGAGCCCGTGATCAACGCCTTCATCATCGTCGACCGCGACGGCGCGCTGGCGGCCGCCAAGGCGTCGGAAGCGCGCTGGCAGAAAGGCGAACCGATCGGCCTCGTCGACGGCCTCGGCGCGACCGTGAAGGATAATGTCTGGCTGAGCGGCTTTCCCTCGCGCCGCGGTTCGCTCACCAGCGACCCGGCCCCGATCAAGTCGGACGCGCCGGCGGTCGCGCGCCTGCGCGAACAGGGCGCCGTCATCCTCGGCAAGACGGCGCTGCCGGAGTTCGGCTGGATCGGCGTGACGCATTCGCCGTTCAGCGGCATCACGCGCAATCCGTGGAAGCTCGACCGCACGCCCGGCGGCTCGTCCGGCGGCGCTGCGGCCGCGGCGCTCCTCAATCTCGGCCATCTGCATATCGGCACCGACGGCGCGGGCTCGATCCGCATTCCGGCCGCGTTCACCGGCGTGTTCGGCATCAAGCCGAGCTACGGCCGCGTTGCCGCCTACCCGGCTTCGCCATTCAGCATCCTGGCGCATGTCGGGCCGCTGACGCGCACGGTCAGCGACGCCGCGCTGATGTTGTCGGTGATCGGCGGCCCGGACGAGCGCGACATGACCGCCTGGAATACGCCGGCGCCGGACTTCCGCGTCGGGCTCGAGGATGGCGTGCGCGGGCTGCGTGTCGCCTGGAGCTCGCGGCTCGGCTACGTGCAGAAGCTCAATCCGGAGGTCGAGGCGGCGACGAAAAAAGCCGCGCAAGCGTTCGGCGATCTCGGCGCGATCGTCGAGGAGGCCGATCCCGGCTTCCCCGAGCCCTACGACATGATCATGACGCTGTGGGGCGCGGTGTCCGCGATGGTCGTGGCGGCCGCCCCGGAACAGGATCGCGCCAAGATGGATCCGGGCTTCCTGGCGATGGCCGAACTCGGAAAGAAATATTCGCTCGCCGACTACCTCGCGGCCTACACGGCGCGCTCCGATCTCGCCAACGCGATGCGGCGCTTCCACGACAAATACGACCTGCTGCTCACCCCGCAGATGCCGATCCCGGCGTTTGAAGTCGGCCACGTCACGCCGCCCGACGGCAGCTATGGCGACCGCTGGATCGCCTGGTCGCCCTACACCTACCCGTTCAACCTGACGCAGCAGCCGGCCGCGTCGGTGCCGTGCGGGTTCACCTCCGACGGCCTGCCGATCGCGTTGCAGATCGTCGGTCCGGCGCACCGCGACCATCTCGTCCTGCGCGCCGCGCGCGCTTACGAGAGCGCGTATCCGTTCGAGACGATTGATACGCCGCGGGCAGCATGAGGTCGACGCGGAGTTCGCGGCAAACTCGCCTCTGTTCCCTCCCCCCTTGCGGGGGAGGGTTAGGGAGGGGGGTCAAGAGACGGTGCGCGATCGCATGACCCCCACCCCGGCTCGCTTCGCTCGCCGACCCTCCCCGCAAGGGGGAGGGTAAGACACCGAGTGCAAGGCACGTTCTACGCTCAGCGCAAGTCACCCCTTCGGCCGCGGCAGGCTCTGCATCTCGTCGAGCGGGTAGATCGGCCGCCGCACCTGATCGAACCGCAAGATGCTGTTGTCCGAGGTCGTGACGCCGACGCCGTCGAGCGTGATCGTCGCTTTGGCAAGCGGCGCGAAGCCGGCGCGATAATGGATGCGCGACTTGAGCAACAGATAGCGACAGTGCTGCGGGTCGATCCCGATCGACGTGAAGATGCCGGTGTCCCACGGCTCGTGATGCAGCGACGTGACCACGATCGAGAGCCCGCCGGTCGCAAACAGCGCCGTCGGCCCGGTCGTGACCTTGCTGCCGGTGTACATCGGGCCGCGCACCGTCCATTGCCCGTCCGAGAGCCGCCGCACCGTGCCGGTGAGGCGCAGCGGTTTCCCTCTCGCGCCGATCGACGGCATGTCGGTCTTGCCGCCAAGGTCGAGCGTGACTGTCGCGCCGACGCCGGCCGCCATCATCTCCCCGACAGCCGCCGGGTCCCAGACGGCGCCGACCGCGACGTCCTCCAGGCCTTGCCGCAGCAGTTCCTCGATCACCGCCATCGAGTCCGACGTGCCGCCCGAGCCGACATTGTCGGCATGATCGAGCAGCACGATCGGCCCGTCGGTCAGCGTCTTCGCCCGCGCGACCGCCTGTTCGAGCGGCTCGTGGCTGTAGATGAAGTCGGCCTTGCGCGCCCAGGCGGCATCGAGCAGCCGGCCGACCACGCTTTCCGCCTTTTCGCGCGCGCCGTCGGTCACCACGATCGCCGAGAGCCCGGCGATCGCGATGTCGGCCATCGGAAATCCACCGAACACGCTCGCGGCGAGCACGCCGGGCTCGCGCTCGGCGTCGCGGCACATCTGCTGCATCGTCTTCATCGGCTCGTCGG
>CAYZMR010000299.1:0-4615 GCA_964479515.1 uncultured Hyphomicrobiales bacterium
TGTCGGCGGGATCGGCTTGGGCCGCGAGCGTTCCGGTCTCGGCCGCGGTCGCGACCAAGCGCATGTTGTCGCGCAGCCATTGCACCGCTGCGCCGGCGATGAAAATCGAGCCTTCGAGCGCATAGGTCCGCTTGCCGTCGAGCTGATACGCGATCGTCGTCAGCAGCCGGTTGCGCGAGGCGACCGGCGCGTCGCCGGTGTTGAGCAGCGCGAAGCCGCCGGTGCCGTAGGTCACCTTGATCATGCCGGGCGAAAAGCAGCCCTGCCCGACGGTCGCGGCCTGCTGGTCGCCGGCGATTCCCGATATCCGCACCGCGCCGCCGAGGAGCTGCGGCTCGGTGGTGCCGAAGTCGGCGTCCGAATCGCGCACGTCGGGCAGCAGCGATCGCGGAATACGAAACAGCTTGAGTAGGTCGTCGTCCCACTGCCCGGTGCGGATGTCGAGCAGCAGCGTGCGCGCCGCGTTGGTGGCGTCGGTCGCGTGCACGCGGCCGCCGGTGAAGCGCCACAGCAGGAACGTGTCGATGGTGCCGAACGCGAGCCGGCCGGCTTCCGCCGCCGCCCGCGCGCCCTCGATGTTGTCGAGCAGCCAGGCGATCTTGGTCGCCGAGAAATACGGATCGAGCAGCAGGCCGGTGCGCTCGGTGATCATCGGCTCGTGGCCGCCGCGCTTGAGCGCCGCGCAGCGTTCCGCGGTGCGGCGGTCCTGCCAGACGATCGCGTTGTGGATCGGCTTGCCGCTGGCGCGGTCCCACAGGATCACGGTCTCGCGCTGGTTGGTGATGCCGATCGCCGCGACGTCCTTGGCGGCGACGCCCCCGCTCGCCATCGCGGCGCGGGCGGTCGCGACCGAGGTGGTCCAGATGCCCTGCGGGTCGTGCTCGACGTGCCCCGGCGCCGGATAGATCTGGGGGAATTCGAGCTGCGCGAAGCCGACGGGGGCAAGCGTCGCGTCGAACAGGAAGGCGCGCGTCGAGGTCGTGCCCTGGTCGATCGCGAGAAGGTGGGTGGGCATCAGCGCGTCTCGCTCCGGCCTGCTCCCCTCCCCCTTGCGGGGAGGGGTTGGGGGTGGGGGTCAGTGTTAGTCGATCTCATTTGAGTCCACCAACCACGACCCCCTCCCTACCCTCCCCCCAAGCGGGGGAGGGACGAAAATTCATTCCGCCGCCGCGACGCGGCCGTCGCCGTTTTCCATGAAGCCGGCAAGCGACGCCGCCTGCTCGGCGTTCAGGCGCAGATAGAGCTTCGAGCGCCGCGCCAGCACGTCGTCGGCGGTCTCGGCGAATTCATGGCGCATCAGATAGCGCACTTCCGCCGCGGTGAGCTCATCGCCGAACCGCGGCCCGAGGTCATCGAGGTGGCGCGCCCCGCTCAAGATCCGATCGAGCCGCGTCCCGTAGGCGCGCACCATCCGGCGCGCGTTCGCCTCACTCAGGAACGGCCAGAGCCCGCGCGCGCGGGCGACGAGCGCGTCGATGCCGTCCCAGGGAAAATCGCCGCCCGGTAGCGGCGCCGTCGCGGTCCAGGGCGGGCCGGCCTTGAGGTGGCGGGACAGCTTCTTCAGCGCGGCCTCGGCGAGCCGCCGATAGGTGGTGATCTTGCCGCCATAGATGGTCATCAGCGGCGCCTGCCCGCGACGCGCCTCGAGATCGAGCACGTATTCGCGGGTGAGGTCCTTGGCGCTGCGCGCGCCGTCGTCATAGAGCTGGCGCACGCCGGAATAGACATGCAGCACCTGATCGGGCGTCACGGGATCGCGGAAGTAGCCGCTGACCGCGCGGCACAGATAGGCGATCTCGGCGGCGGTCGCGGTCGGCGCGCCGGGATCGCCCTTGAAATCCTCGTCGGTCGTCCCGATCAGCGTGAAGTCGCGCTGATAGGGGATCGCGAAGACCACGCGTCCGTCCGCGTTCTGGAAGATGTAGGCGTGGTCGTGCGTAAACAGGCGCCGCACCAGGATGTGGCTGCCCTTGACGAGGCGGACGTGCGGCGTGACGGCAAGCCGCAGCAGACTCTGCGCGACGTCGGGCGCCCAGGCGCCCGACGCATTGACGAGCACGCGCGCGTTGACGACCTCGCGGGCACCGCGTGCGTTGAGCACGAGTTGCCAGCCCTGCCCGGCCCGATCGGCGCGGATCAGCTTCGTGCGCGTGCGGATGACGGCGCCGCGCTCGGCCGCGTCGACGGCGTTGAGCACGACGAGGCGCGCGTCATCGACCCAGCCATCCGAATAGGCAAAGCCGCGCCGGTACATGCGCTTCAGCGGCACGCCGACCACGTGATGGGTCAGGTCGAGTTCTTGCGTGCCGGGCAGGATATGGCGGCCGCCGAGGTGGTCGTAGAGGAACAGGCCGAGCCGCAGCATCCAGGCCGGGCGCAGGCCGTCGTGATACGGCAGGACGAACCGCAGCGGCATCGACACGTGCGGCGCGTTGCGCAGGATCACTTCGCGCTCGATCAGCGCCTCGCGCACCAGCCTGAAGGCATGGAACTCGAGGTAGCGCAGGCCGCCGTGAATGAGCTTGGTCGATTTCGACGAGGTGCCGGAGGCGAGGTCGTTCTGCTCGACCAAGAGCACGCTCAAGCCGCGTCCGGCCGCGTCGCGAGCGATGCCCGCGCCGTTGATACCCCCGCCGATGATGGCGAGATCGAAATTCATGGCCCGGCTTGATTCCTCCACCGCCGGCACAGAATGGCGGATGCCCGCCGCATTGGGTAGGGCTAAGATCGCGGCGAGGCGCAGGGAGGCGAACCATGGACTTTCGTGACAAGCACGTGGTGGTCACCGGAGGAACGGGCGCGCTCGGCATCGCGGTCGTCGGCGCGCTGCTGGCGCAAGGCGCGACTTGCCACGTGCCCTACCGCAGCGACGCAGAGGCCGAGCGCTTTCCGCATCGCGGCAACGCGCAGGTGACGCTCGTGGCGCTCGGCGACCTCGCCGACGAGGCGGCGGTCATGCGCTTTTACGATGGCCTCTCGCTCTGGGCCTCGATCCACATCGCGGGCACCTTCGCCTTCGCGCCGATCGAGAAGTCCGACAAGGCGGTGCTGGTCGGGCAGCTCGAAAGCAATCTCGTGTCGACCTATCTGTGCTGCCGCGCCGCGGTCGCGGCGTTCCGGCGCGGCGCCTCGGGCGGGCGCATCGTAAACGTCGCCTCGCGCCAGGGCGCCGAGCCGCGCCAGGGCGCGAACCTGACCGCCTACACGGCCGCGAAGGCCGGCGTCGCGGCGCTCACGGCCGCGCTCGGCGAAGAGGTCGCCAAGGACGGCATTTTGGTGAACGCGGTCGCGCCCTCGCTGATGGACACGCCCGCGAACAGGAAGTCGATGCCGGACGCCGACTACGCGGCATGGCCCAAGGTCGAGGAGGTCGCGGCGACGATCGTTTACCTGGCCTCGCCGCAGAACACCGTCGCCCGCGGCGGCGTCGTGCCGGTGTATGGGAGAGTTTAGCGGGTGTTCCCTCCCCGCGGCGAGGCGGGAGCGATTAGCCGGTATCCGGGCGCAGCTCGTGACCGAGCCCCGCGTCGGCCAGGAGCTTGCGCGCGCGCAGAATTTCGCCCTCGTCCACGAGGATGCGGCGGGGCAGCATGCCGAGCGAGCCCTCCAGCACGCTCATGTTCTGGTCGAGCACGATGTGGGCGATGCCGGCGCCTTGAAACAGCGCCTGAATCGCCGAGATCAAGACGATATCGTTGGTGCGGACAAGTTCCCGCATGGACTTACTCCCGCGGCCCGCCGGGCGCGCCATGATGCCCCACGACGAGGGTGGTTGGCATGAAAAGTCTCGTGCCCCCGCGAAATACCGCCAAATCGATGACCGCGGCGGCGCGCCGCGCTCTTGCCGCTCAACACTAGCGTTTCTATGCTCGCGCGTCCTCATCCCGGAGTCCCGCGTGGCCGTTGTCATACCCTTTGAAAGCCAGCCCTCGGCGTCGATCGACCGCCTGGTCGAGCTCGTCGCCGCCGACATGGGCCGCGTCAACACCGCGATCCTGTCGCGCACCGGGTCCGACGTGGTGATGATCCCGGAAGTCGCCAATCATCTGATCAATTCAGGCGGCAAGCGACTGCGCCCGATGCTGACCTTGGCGATGGCGCGTCTCGCCGGCTATGGCGGCGACGGCCATGTGAAGCTCGCCGCCGCGGTCGAGTTCATGCATACCGCGACGCTGCTGCATGACGACGTGGTCGATGAGAGCGAGATGCGGCGCGGCCGGCTCGCCGCGCGCATGGTGTGGGGCAACGAAGCAAGCGTGCTGGTCGGCGACTTTCTGTTGGGCCAGGCGTTCAAGATGATGGTCGAGGTCGGGTCCATCCGCGCGCTCGATATTCTCTCGACCGCCGCGGCCGTGATCGCCGAGGGCGAGGTGATGCAGCTCGGCGCCGCAAAGAACACCGCGACCACCGAGGACGAATACCTCGCGGTGATCCGCGCCAAGACCGCCGAGCTGTTCGCCGCGGCGTGCGAGGTCGGACCCGCGCTCGCCAACCGCTCGAAGGACGAGGAGGCCGCCTGCCGCTCGTTCGGCATGAACCTTGGCATCGCGTTCCAGCTCGTCGACGACGCGCTCGATTACGGCGGCAAGTCGGCCAAGCTCGGCAAGAATGTCGG
>CAYZMR010000300.1:0-4603 GCA_964479515.1 uncultured Hyphomicrobiales bacterium
TCGTCGATCAGCGCCTTCTCGGCCGCGGCCTGCAGGGTCGGGTCGATCGTGGTCTCGACCACGACATCCTGATCGACATGCCCGACCAGATCGTTGAGCACGTCCATCACCCAGTCGGCGACGTAATTGACCGAGCCGCCCGCCGTCGGCTTGACGATCTTCGGCGCGTTCGTCATCGCGACCTTCGCGGCATCGTCGGTGACGAAACCCGCGTCCGCCATCGCGGCGAGCACGACCTGCGCGCGCGCCTCGGCGCCGTCGAAGTTGCGCGTCGGCGCAAGCCGCGAGGGCGATTTGACGAGGCCCGCGAGCAGCGCGGCCTCCTGCAACGTCAGTTGCTTCGCCGGCTTGTCGAAGTAGCGCCGCGCGGCCGCCTCGACGCCGTAAGCGCCCGAGCCGAAATAGACGCGGTTGAGGTAGAGCTCCAGGATCTCGTTCTTGGAGAAATTGCGCTCAAGCCAGATCGCGAGGATCGCCTCCTGCAGCTTGCGCGTGATGGTGCGCTCCTGCGTCAGGAACAGGTTCTTGGCGAGCTGCTGGGTGATGGTCGAGCCGCCCTGCGAGACGCCGCGATGCAGGATGTTGGCGGCGGCGGCGCGGATCACGCCGAGCGGGTCGAGGCCATGATGCGAGAAGAAGCGCCGGTCCTCGATCGCGAGGAACGCCTTCGGCACGAACGCCGGCAAGTCACGCAACGGAACTGCCGCGCCACCCATCTCGCCGCGCGTCGCCAGCACGCGGCCGTTGAGCCCGACGATCTGGATCGAGGGCGGGCGCTTGGGAACTTCGAGCGATTGGATCGGCGGCAGGTGCGCCGCGACCCAGCCGACCACGCCGATCGAGCCGATGAAGGCCCATAATCCAACGACGAGCGACCAGTAGATCGCGCGACCGAGCAGCGAGCGCTGCTTGCCGCCGCCTCCGCCGCCCTTGCTCTTCTTCTTTGCGCGCGCGCGGGGCGCGGCGTCATTGTCGCGCGCGGTACCCGCCTGCGCCACCGGCGGATCGCGCCGCTCGGAACTCTTCACTCGTGCGGCCGCCATGAACGCCCCTACCCGGCCTCCAATACGCGGAAGACCGTACCCTCGGGCTCACGCTACGAAGCGCGATTTAATGCGGGGTTAAGTATTCCGGTGTGGCGGCGCGTGGGGAGCGCGGCGTTGCCCATCGGCCACAGAAAGCGCGCCAAATCGCAAACATGCTTAAGCAACCGTGACAGTCGTGCCGTTCCCTGCTTAGTGGCGCGCGCCGGGGGGCTCCGGTGCGTTACGAGGTTTTCATATGCGTAAGACACTTGTTCTGCTGCTCGGCGTGGCGTTCGTCGCCGGCCTGCCGGCTGTCGCTTCGGCGAAGCGGATGCGGCACCACTATCGTCCGGTCGTCGCGGCGCCATCCGACGACAGCGCGGGCCGTCGCTTCGTCGCGGCGACGTTCGCGCAGCTTTTCGTTCCGTGGGAGCAGACCTTCGGTCCGCGTCCGGTCGAGCCGGTGCGTCATTTCCGCCACCGGCGCCACGCCGGGTGAGCGTAACGGCCCGAGCCGTCTTCCGCGAAGGCGCTAGCTCGCCTTCGCGGCCTTACGGTCGTCCTCGGCGAACAACGGCAGCAGCGCGCGTCTGATCGCGGCTTGGCGCGAGGGCGAGGTCAACTGCGCGCCGAGCAGATCGGTCACGTAGAAGACGTCGACGACGCGCTCGCCGAAGGTCGCCACATGCGCCGAGGCGATGTTGAGGTTGAGCTTCGACAGCGTCGCGGTCAGCTCATAGAGCAGGCCGGGACGGTCGAGCCCCGTCACCTCGACGACCGTGTAGCGGTTGGACCATTGGTTGTTCAGCATCACGTCGGGCTCGATCGCGAACGCCCTGAGCCGCGCCTTGCGCGCCGAGCGCTTCGCCATCACGTCGGGCAGCCGGAGCTCGCCGCGTAGCGCGCGCTCGATCGAATCGGCGATACGCACGGCGCGGCGCGCCTCGTCCTCGTCGTGCTCGAACTCGCGCGAGATCGCGATCGTATCGACCGCAAGCCCGTCGGTGGTGGTGAAGATCTGCGCGTCGACGATGTTGGCGCCGGCCGCGGCGCACGCACCGGCGATCACCGAGAGAAGCCGCGGATGGTCGGGCGCGAGCACGGTCAGCTCGGTGACGCCGCGCGCCGTATCGAAGCCGACGCCGGTCGCGACCGCCTTGTTGGCGGCCTGCGCCGACTTCAGGAAATGCGCGTGCGAGATCTTGTGCGGCAGGTCCACCTTGAGCCAGTACGCCGGGTAGTGGCGCGCGATGTAGGCGTCGAGCGCCTCGCTGCTCCAGTCCGTCATCTCGGCGCGGAACTCGGCCTGCGCCATCGCGACGCGCTTGGCGCGATTGACCTCCGAGAAGCCGCCGGTGAGCACCGGCTCGGTCTCGTAGTAGAGCGTGCGCAGGAGCTGCGCCTTCCAGGAATTCCACACGCCGGGACCGACCGCGCGGATGTCCACGGTTGTGAGCAGCAGCAGCAGCTTCATGCGTTCGAGCGACTGCACCACGGCGGCGAAATTCTCGATCGTCTTGCGGTCGGAGAGGTCGCGCGACTGGGCGATCGACGACATCACCAGATGGTTCTCGATCAACCACGCGACGGTCTCGGTCTCGGCCGCCGACAGGCCGAGCCGCGGACAGAAGCGGCGCGCGACGCGCGCGCCTGCGATCGAATGGTCCTCAACCCGCCCCTTGGCGATGTCGTGCAGGAACAGCGCGACATAGAGCAGGTTGCGATGCGGCTTCTGGATCGTGCGCATCAGCTCGCTTGCGAGCACGAACTCGTCGCTGCCGCCCGCCTCGATGTCGGCGAGGATGCCGATGCAGCGCAGCAGATGCTCGTCCACCGTATAGTGGTGGTACATGTTGAACTGCATCATCGCGACGATGCGGCCGAAGGCGCGCACGAAGGCGCCGAGCACCCCCACCTCGTTCATGCGCCGCAGCACGACTTCGGCGCCCTCGCTGGTGAGGATCTCGAAGAACAGGCCGTTCGCGGTCTTGTCCTCGCGCAGCGTCTGATCGATGAGCTTGAGCGACCGCTTGGCGGCGCGCATCGCTTCCGGGTGGAAGGCGAGATTATGCTTCTGCGCCAGACGGAAGATGCGGATCAGGTTGACCGGATCGCGGCGAAAGGCCTCCGCATCGGCGATGTTGATGCGGTTGTTGTCGACGACGAAATCCTCGCTGTCGAGCACCACGCGGCGCGGCCGCGGCTTTAGCCGCGCCATCACGCGGTCGAGCACCGGCATCGGCTTTGCCTCGCGCTCTTCGAGGCCCGCGCACAGGATCGCGGTGAGGTCGCCGACGTCCTTGGCGACCAGGAAGTAGTGCTTCATGAAGCGCTCGACGTCGCGCATGCCCGGATGCGCCGTGTAGCCGAGGCGCACCGCGATCTCGCGCTGGATGTCGAAGGAGAGCCGCTCCTCGGCGCGGCCGGTGACGAAATGCATGTGGCAGCGCACCGCCCAGAGGAAATCCTCGGCGCGGCGGAACATCTTGTATTCCTCGCGGTCGAACACGCCGCGCTTGATCAGCTCGTCGGGCTCGCGCACACGGTAGACGTACTTGGCGATCCAGAACAGCGTGTGCACGTCGCGCAGGCCGCCCTTGCCGTCCTTGACGTTGGGCTCGACCAGATAGCGCGACTGGCCGGCGCGGCGCAGGCGCTCCTCGCGCTCGGCAAGCTTGGCGGCGACGAACTGCGCCGCCGTGCCTTTCACGACATCCTTGTCGAAGCGCGCCACGAACTCGTCGAACAGCTTGTGATCGCCGAGCAGATAGCGCGCCTCCAGCAGCGCCGTACGGATGGTCATGTCCGCCTTGGCCTGGCGGATGCACTCGTCGATCGAGCGTGTCGCGTGCCCGACCTTCAGCCCCATGTCCCACAGGCAATAGAGAATGCCCTCGGCGACCGATTCGCCCCAGGCGGTCTGCTTGTAGGGCAGGAGGAATAGGAGATCGATGTCGGAGCCGGGCGCGAGCAGGCCGCGGCCATAGCCGCCGGTCGCAACGACCGCCATCGGCTCGGAGTCGGCCGGCACGAGCGAGCGATAAAGCTGCCCGACCAGGTCATAGAGCAGTCGGATGATGTCGTCCTGCATCGCGCACAGCCGCTCGGCGCAAGCCCGGCCGTGACGATCCTTCAGCAGCAGTTGCTCGGCGGCTGCGCGGCCCTCGGTCAGCGCGGTCTTGAGCCGCTGCGCCACCGCGGTGCGCAGCTCGCGCTCCCGGCCCGCATACGCTTCGGCGAGTTTTGCCAGATCCGCCGCGGCCGCGGCCGTGTCCATGAGACCGGTCGCGCCGCGCGGCGTGTGATCGGGGGGAGAGAGCATGGAGAAATCCGATAGCTGAGCGGTCAGGCGGTGTCACGCCGTCCGTCTTGGCTTCGCGCCGCGATGCCCAGGAGTCTCCGACAGACTGGTGCGTGCAGGATTCGACCGGCGGCCCGGCGCTCGATAGGTGCAGGGTACAATATTCTCCAATGGCTCCAATAATGAATATGCCATTCTTATTGACCCGAAAACACCGGCTCCAATAGAATAAAGATAGCGCCGATTTGAGCGATCAGCTTGCGGGCGCTTAACAAAT
>CAYZMR010000301.1:0-4601 GCA_964479515.1 uncultured Hyphomicrobiales bacterium
GGCTGGGGCCGGCTGCTCGCCGACGTGGTCAAGCACGTCTCGCAGATCTATGCGACCGAGACCAAGTTCAACAGGGCGGACGCGGCCAAGCGCATCCTGGAAGCCTTCGCCGAGGAAATGAAGTCCGACGCGCCCGGCGGCCTTGCGGCGCGCAACTAGCGCGGGATCAGTCATGCCGATCAACATCCTCATGCCCGCGCTCTCACCCACGATGGAGAAGGGCAATCTCGCCAAGTGGCTCAAGAAGGAAGGCGAGAAGGTCAAGCCCGGCGACGTGATCGCCGAGATCGAGACCGACAAGGCCACGATGGAGGTCGAGGCGGTCGACGAGGGCACGCTCGCCAAGATCGTGGTGCCGGAAGGCACCGCCGACGTGCCGGTGAACCAATTGATCGCGGTGCTGGCGGGTGAGGGCGAGGATGCGAAGACCGCCGCGGCCGCGGCCGGTAGCGCGCCGGCGCCGAAGGCGGCCGAAGCGCCGAAAGCGGCTGCGCCGGTTGCGCCCGCAAAGCATGAAGCTCCTGCCCCGAAGGCTGCATCGGCACCGCCCGCTCCGGCAGCTCCCGCAGCGCCAAGTGGGGCAACCAACGGTCACGGCCGTGTCTTCTCCTCGCCGCTCGCGCGCAGGCTCGCCAAGGAAGCCGGGATCGATCTCGCGCGTATCGCGGGCTCCGGACCACATGGCCGCATTGTCGCGCGCGACGTGGAAGGCGCCAAAGACGGCAAGGGACTGAAGGCACCGGGCGCCGCCACGACCGCAGGCGCGGTCTCGGGCGCCGCTTCCGGTGCGGCGGCGACGATTGCGCCGGCGCTCTCCGACGACAAGGTGCGCGCGCTGTTCGAGCCCGGCAGCTACGAGGTCGTGCCGCACGACAACATGCGCCGCGTGATCGCGCAGCGGCTCACCCAATCGACGCAGACCATCCCGCATTTCTACCTCACGATCGACTGCGTCATCGACAAGCTCCTCACCGCGCGCGAGGAGATCAACGCCTCGGCCCCGAAGAACAAAGAGGGCAAGCCCGTCTACAAGCTCTCGGTCAACGACTTCGTCGTGAAGGCGCTCGCGGTCGCGCTGCAGAAGATCCCGGACGCGAATGTGAGCTGGACCGAGGGCGGCATGCTCAAGCACAAGCATTCCGACGTCGGTGTCGCGGTGGCGCTGCCGGGCGGGCTGATCACGCCTATTGTTCGTAACGCGGAAACGAAATCGCTCTCCGTGATCTCGAACGAGCTGAAAGACATGGTGGCGCGCGCACGCACGCGGAAGCTCAAGCCGCAGGAATACCAGGGCGGTACGACCGCGGTGTCGAACCTCGGCATGTACGGCATCAAGGACTTCACCGCCGTGATCAATCCGCCGCACGCCACGATCCTGGCGGTCGGCGCGGGCGAGGAGCGGGCGATCGTGCGCAAAGGCCAGGTCGTCGCCGCCAACGTCATGAGCGTGACGCTCTCCTGCGACCACCGCGCGGTCGACGGCGCGCTCGGCGCCGAGCTCATCGGCGCGTTCAAGGCGCTGATCGAGAATCCGGTGATGATGGTGGTGTGATCCTTATTCCATGCGGAATCTCGGCACGCTGCTGCTCGCCTTCTTCGTCTCGATCCTGGTCGCCGGAATCGTGCAGAACCAGCTCGCGGTCGCCTTCAAGGCGCGCGAGGAGTTCATTGCCGTGATGATGCTGTTCATGCTGACGGCGATCGTCACCACGGTCGTGCTCGGCATCGCGTTGGCGGTCTCGAAGAGCGTGGCGGGCATCGACTGGACGGCGCTCGCTTTGCTGGTCATCGCGGCACTCACGCTCTGCGGACTGCTCGCATTCGGCGCGGTCGCGAGCGGCACGACCGCGCTCAACGCGGACGATCTGCATATCGCGGCGGAAATCGCGGTGCCGACCGCCCTGATGATCGCGATCCAGTGGTGGCTCGTCCGGCGGCGGTCGCTGCGGATGCAGGCGTGACGCCGAACGCGGAACCTGCGGCATGAACACGATTCCGGCGTCCGACTGGGCGAATTTCTTCGTGGCGGAGGTCGGCGCGGCGGCCGCGCTCTCCGGCCTCCTGTTCGTCGCGATCTCGATCAACCTGACGACCATCCTGAAGTATCCGCACCTGCCGGGCCGCGCCGCCGAGACGCTGTTCGTCGTGGTCGGGGCGATGGTATTGGGCAGCATCGCGCTGGTGCCGAACCTGCCGGTGAAGGTCTTCGGCGCGCTGGTCACCGTCGCGGGCATCGCCATGTGCCTGTTTCCAGGGGCGATCCAGTTCAGCGCCTGGCGCGCCCGGCCTGACATCGTGGTCCAGCGCCGCTCCGGGCGGGTCGCGCTCAGCCTCGTCCCGAGCCTTGCGGTCATCGTCAGCGGCGTCTTGCTGTTCTCACTCCAGCCGAGCGGGCTTTACTGGCTCGCCTTCGGGATCATCGCGGCGCTGGTCGCCGGCATCCTGAACGCCTGGGTGCTGTTGGTCGAAATCCTGCGCTGAGCGCGGCATCGCTTTTGCTTGCTCTCGCATTGAAGGCGCGGCAGGTATCTCTGGCACGCGCGTGAGTACAGAATGGACGACCTGATTTCCGGCTATCGCCGCTTCCGCTCCGGCACCTGGGCGCACGAGCGCTCAAGGTTCGAGGAACTCAGCCGCAGCGGGCAGCGGCCGCAAACGATGCTGATCGCCTGCTCGGACAGCCGCGCCGATCCGCAGATGATCTTCGATGCGGCGCCGGGCGAGCTGTTCGTCGCCCGCAACGTCGCGAACCTGATGCCGCCCTACAGCCCGGACAGCAAGTTTCACGGCACCAGCGCGGCCCTTGAGTTTGGCGTGCGCGCGCTGAAAGTTCGCACCATCGTGGTGATGGGGCACGCGATGTGCGGCGGGATCCATGCGCTGCTGCACGGCGCGCCGGAGGAGGCCTCCGACTTCGTCGGCCACTGGGTCAATATCGCCGAACGGGCCAAGCTGCGCGCGCTCAACGTCGCGCCCGAGCACCGGCAGGACTTCTGCGAGCACGAGTCGGTGCGCCTGTCGCTCGAAAACCTGATGACGTTTCCCTGGGTCCGGGAACCGGTCGAGCGCGGCGAGCTTGCGCTGCAGGGCTGCTTTTTCGACATCCGCTCGGGCGTCCTGGAACGGCTCGGCGATGACGGGGCGTTCCGCCCGGTCGCGGACGGCGGCCCATAGTCGCGTGCCCGCCTGATCGGGTAATGTCGGCGCAGACAGAAATCCCGATCGAGGAAACGCATGGCTGATACGGCCTTCGACATCATCATCATCGGTTCCGGCCCGGGCGGCTATGTGACGGCGATCCGCGCCGCCCAGCTCGGCTTCAAGGTGGCCGTCGTGGAGCGCGACCACCTCGGCGGCATCTGTCTCAACTGGGGCTGCATCCCGACCAAGGCGCTGCTGCGCTCGGCGGAGATCTTCCACTACATGCAGCACGCCAAGGATTATGGGCTCAAAGCCGACAACGTCTCCTTCGATCCGGCCGCGGTGGTGAAGCGCTCGCGCGGCGTGTCGAAGCGCCTGTCCGACGGCGTCGGCTTCCTGTTCCGCAAGAACAAGATCACCACGATCTGGGGCGAGGCGACGATCGATGCGCCCGGCAAAGTCACCGTGAAGGCCGCAAAGGCCGAGGCGCCGAAGGGCGCGCTCGGGCCCGGCAGCTATCAGGGAAAGCACATCATCATCGCGACCGGCGCGCGGCCGCGCGTCTTCCCCGGCATCGAGCCGGACAAGAAGCTGGTGTGGACCTATTTCGAGGCGATGGTGCCGGACAAGATGCCGAAGTCGCTGCTCGTGATCGGTTCAGGAGCAATCGGCGTCGAGTTCGCGTCGTTCTACCGCACGATGGGCGCCGAGGTGACGATCGTCGAGGTGCTGCCGCAGATCCTGCCCGTGGAGGACGCCGAGATCGCGGCGTTCGCGCGGAAAGCATTCGAGAAGCAAGGCATCAAGATCATCACCGGCGCGAAGGTCACGAAGCTCGACAAGAAGGCGGACAGCGTCATCGCCACGATCGACGACGGCAAGGGAGGCACGCAGCAGATGACGGTCGATCGCGTCATCTCGGCGGTCGGTGTCGTCGGCAATATCGAGAACCTCGGCCTGGAGAAGCTCGGCGTGAAGACCGAGCGCGGCACGATCGTGATCGACGGGTACTGCAAGACCAGCGTGCCGGGCATCTACGCGATCGGCGACGTCGCGGGCCCGCCAATGCTCGCGCACAAGGCCGAGCATGAAGGCATCGTCTGCGTCGAGGCAATCAAGGGTTTGAAGCCGCATCCGATGGACAAGAACCTGATCCCGGGCTGCACCTATTGCGCGCCGCAGATCGCCTCCGTCGGTCTCACCGAAGCCAAGGCCAAGGAGAAGAAGATCGATATCCGTGTCGGGCGCTTCCCGTTCCTCGGCAACGGCAAGGCGATCGCGCTCGGCGAGGACCAGGGGCTCGTCAAGGTGATCTTCGACAAGAAGACCGGCGCGCTGATCGGCGCGCACATGGTCGGCGCCGAAGTCACCGAGCTGATCCAGGGCTATGTGATCGCGATGAACCTCGAGACCACCGAGGAAGAGCTGATGCACACGATCTTCCCGCATCCGACGCTCTC
>CAYZMR010000302.1:0-4598 GCA_964479515.1 uncultured Hyphomicrobiales bacterium
AGCGCGCTCGCGGCGCAGACCAATCATGGCGCGCTCTACAATGTCGACATGCGGCTGCGGCCCTCCGGCCGCTCCGGCCCGGTCGCCACTATGCTGGGCTCGTTCGAGAGCTACCAGGAGAACGAGGCTTGGACCTGGGAGCACCTCGCGCTCACGCGCGCGCGCGTCGTCTCGGCGTCGCCGGCGTTCGCGGCCCGCGTCGAGCGCATCATCCGCGACGTGCTGTGCCGGCCGCGCGATGCAGCGCAGGTCGCCGGCGACGTCGTCGAGATGCGCGCGGCGATCGCAACCGAGAGAGGCGACAAGGAGCGCTGGAACCTGAAATACGTCGCGGGCGGGCTGATCGATCTGGAATTCATCGCGCAATACCTTCAGCTCGTTCACGCCGCCGCGACGCCCGACATCCTCGACGCCGCGACCGCGCGCGTGTTCGACAAGGCCGCGCGCCTTGGGCTGCTCAAGCCCGAGGAGGCCGACGTGTTGCGGCCGGCGGCGCGGCTCTATCAGGATCTGACGCAGATCCTGCGCCTGTGCCTTGCCGGGCCGTTCGATCCCAAGGCCGCCGGTCCGGGCCTGTTGAAGCTGCTCGCGCGCGCGGCCGATCTGCCGGACTTCACTACGCTTGAAGCGCATCTCGCCGAGACGCAGGCCAAGGTGCGCGCGAGCTTCGTGCGGATATTGGGCAGGGCGCCGTAGCTTCGGCTGTCATCCCGGGCGACCGAGCATCGCGAGGAAGACCCGGGATCCATAACCACTGCTGGTGCGATGTCGCAGGTCCCGTGGTTATGGGTCCCGGCTCGCGCGACGCTGCGCGTCGCTTGGCCGGGATGACAGCCGAACTACGCCACCGCCTGCTGCTTGACGACCTCCGGCGGCGGGCCGGCGAGGGGAAGCCGCACCAGCACGATCGTGCCGACGCCGAGCGAGGAGCGGATGCGCATCGCGCCGCCATGCAACTCGGCAAGCGATTTGGCGATCGCGAGACCGAGCCCCGATCCCCCGTGCGTCTTGGTGAGCTGGCTCTCCACCTGCTCGAACGGCTTGCCGAGGTTCTTCAGCGCTTCCTTCGGAATGCCGATGCCGGTGTCCTCGATCGCAATCGTGACGAAGCCGCCCGCCGCGCGTCCGCGCATCGTGACGCGGCCGCCATCGGGGGTAAACTTCACGGCGTTGGACAACAGGTTGATGACGATCTGTTTCACGGTCCGTCGGTCGGCCGTGAGGCGGATCGCCGGCGTGATCTCGGAGACAAGCGCGAGCCGCTTTTCTTCCGCGCGCGATGCGACCAGGCGCATGGCGTCGGCGAGCAGCGCGTCGAGGGTGATCTCCTCCGGCTCGAAGCGCATGCGTCCGGCTTCGATCTTCGACATGTCCAGCACGTCGCTGATGACGTCGAGCAGATAACGGCCGCTTGCGCGGATGTCGCGCGAATATTCCAAATACTTGGTGTCGCCGAGCGGACCGAACAGGCCGGACTCCATCATCTCGGAGAAGCCGATGATCGCGTTGAGCGGCGTGCGCAGCTCGTGGCTCATATTGGCCAGGAAGGCTGATTTCGCCTGGTTCGCTTCCTCGGCGCGGTCCTTCTGCTCGGCGTAGCGATCCGCCAGATAGGCGAGCTGCTCCTTCTGCTGTTCGAGAATCTGCTGCGAGGCGCGCAGGTCGACGACCGTGGCCTTGAGGCGCTTCTCGCTCTCGATCAGCCTCGCCTCATGCAGCTTCAGCTCGGTGATGTTGGTGCCGACCGATACGAAGCCGCCGTCCTTGGTGCGCCGCTCGCTGATCTGCAGCCAGCGACCGTCCGCGAGCTGCGCCTCGAAGGTCCGCGCGCCCGGCGCGACGCGCGCCTCGCTCGCGGGCCGCCGCACGATCGCCTTGCTGCCCGCGGCCGCGACGTCCTCATATGGCGTGCCGGGGACGACTGCGTCGTCCTGCAGCCCATGCAGGCGCGGGAACTTGGAATTGCACAACACCAGGCGGTTGTCCGCGTCCCACACCACGAAGGCTTCCGAGATCGCCTCGATCGCGTCGCGCAGGCGCACGTCGGCGGTCGCGTTCCTCTCGGCCAGCCGCTTCTGCTCGGTGATGTCGACCGCGATGCCGATCAGATGCGGATGCGGCTCATCGGCCTGCCGCACAAGCTCGCAGCGCATGCGCAGCCACACCCAGTCGCCGCGCGCATGGCGCATGCGGAAAGCCTGATCGATCGAGGAGGAACGTGCGTCCGCGATCTCGGTCGCGAGCTGATAGAGCTGGACGTCGTCCGGATGCACCAGCGCGCTGATGTCGCCGAAGCTCAGGAGCCTGTTGTGCGGCGGCAGGCCGAGGATGTCGAACATCGACTGCGACCAGAAGATGCGGCCGCTCGCGAGGTCCCAATCCCACAGGCCGCAACGCCCGCTGTTGAGCGCGGTGTCGATGCGCGCGCGCACGGTGTCGTCGATGGTCGCGGTCTCGCGCATCAGCCGCGACTGCCACAGGAAAGCGAAGCCGAGCATGAGCACGACGAAACCGGTCGCGGAAAACAGCGTGACGGCGAGCGCGGTGTCTGCACGCCACTCGACCAGCGCCGCGGAGCGCCGCTGCGTGATTGCGATCTGGCCGAGCGGACCCTTCAGGCCGCGCACCATCAAGAGGATCGGCGTGCCGTCGTTGAGCGTGACGTCGGCGACGCCGTTGTCACGCATCACCATCGGGCCTTGCGGGTCGCGGCCGATCGCCTCGTTGAGCTTGCGGCCGATATAGCCGTTCACGGGCGGCTGGGTCGCGATGATGGTGCTGGTTTCGTCGGTCAGCAGCAACAGCCGGCCCGCCGCCGTCGCCATCGGCCAGTCGAGGCGCTCGAACGCGCGGAAACCGCGCATGAGCTGGTCGTTGCCGCCTCCGTCCATCATGTGCTCGAGACGCTCGGCGATGCCGGCCGCGATCAGCTCGATTTCATCCGCCGCGCGCGTGACCGCCTGGCGGTGCCGCTCGCGGATGTCGATGATCGCCGCGATCCCGAGCGTCACCAGGAAGGCGACGATCAGCACCGGAACGGCGCGCCGCAGCATCGGCTCCGCGGTGAGCAGCCTGCGGTAAGCAGGCTTCGCGACCGACTCAGCCAACCCTTTGATGGAATCGGAACGCGTCGACGCGCTCGCGCTTTCGGCGCGCGCCATCGCAAGCCTCCGTTCGGAATGTCCCCGTCACCTTCGATACGGAAGGATGTGCCGCATCTCTCCGAATCACTTTCATTCGAATCGAATTCGTTTGCTTTGTCGAGAGTCGGAGAATCACGGACGTAAAAAAAACTATAACGACATGATCGCAGCGCAAAAAAGTTAACGCGCCGCTGCGCGATCGCGCGCGCATCGTCAAACGCGATCGGTGTTCCGGCGCGGGCGGCGTTAGTCGAGTCGTCTCAGGGTCTTAAGCATCCGCGAGCGAGCGGCCGACGATGTCGTTCACGTCGCGCGACAGCGTCGAGGCCGCCGCGACGCGCCGCAGAGCCGCTTCGGCGCGGCCGCGCCGCACCGGTTCGAGCGCGCGCCAACTGCGAAACGCGGTGGTGAGCCGCGCGGCGACCTGCGGGTTCTTCGCATCGAGTGTCAGCACGGTATCGGCGATGAAGTCATAGCCCGCGCCATCGGCGCGATTGAACTGGGTCTGGTTCGTCTGCGCGAACGCGCCGATCAGCGCGCGCACGCGATTGGGGTTGCCGAGCGAGAAGGCCGGATGCGCGGTCAGCGCTTGCACGCGCTTGAGCGTCGCCGCCTCCGGGATCGCGGCTTGGAGCGAGAACCACTTGTCGATGATCAGCGGATTGGCTGAATAGCGCCGGTAGAAGTCGTCGATCGCGGCCTGGCGCTCCGGCACCGCATGGAGCGAGAGTGTCGTGAGCGCCGCCATGCGGTCGGTCATGTTGCTGGCCTGATGATACTGCCGCGCCGCGAGCGCGATCGCCGAGGCGCCGGCCGAGGCGAGCAACTCGAGCGCGCCGTTCTTGAGCGCGCGCCGGCCGGCGCTCGCCGCGTCCGGACTGTACGGCCCGTCATCGGTCATCTTGCGATAGGTCTCGCGCAGCGCGGGCCCGAGCCGCTGGCCGATCGCACCGCGCAACCGCGCGCGCACCGAGAAGATCGCATCCGGATCGAGATCGCGGCCGATGTCGCGCGCGATATCGGCTTCGCTCGGAAGGTTGAGCACGAACGCCACATAGGCGGGTTCCAGCGCCTCGTCGGCAAGGATCGTGGCGAGCGCGGCGGTCAACCCTTCGTCTTCGCGCGGCTGCTTGCCCTCACGCAGCGCCGCCACGTTCGCGGTGAGCAGCGCGGTACTGAGCGATTGCACCGCCTGCCAGCGGTTGAACGGATCGCAATCATGCGCGGCGAGGAATTTCAGGTCCTCGTCGGTGATATTGGCGTTGACCTTGATCGGCGCCGAGAAGCCGCGATTGAGGGAGAGCACCGGCCGTTCGGCGACGCCGGTGAACTCGAAGCTCTGCGCCGGCTGCGTGATCTGCAGCACGCCGCGCACCACCGGGCGGCCGTCGTGGAGCGAGAGCGACATGTCGCGCCCGTCCGGGCCGATCAGGCCGACCGCGAGCGGGATCACCA
>CAYZMR010000303.1:0-4587 GCA_964479515.1 uncultured Hyphomicrobiales bacterium
GATGTCCGACCAACACACCATCACCAGCATCGCGCAGCTCGAAGCGATCTACGGCCTGCCCGCGGGCGCCTCCGTCGTGAAGGAGATCGACCACGTCAGCGCCGAATACCGCGCCTTCATCGAGGCCTCGCCGTTCTTCGTGCTCGCGAGCAACGGCCCGGAAGGCGTCGACGCCTCGCCGCGCGGCGACGAGCCGGGCTTCGTGCGCGTCGCCGACGACAAGACGCTGCTGATCCCCGACCGGCGCGGCAACAACCGCGTCGACAGCTTGCGCAACATCGTGCGCGACCCGCGCGTATCGCTCCTGTTCCTCGTGCCGGGCGTCGGCGAGACGTTCCGCGTGATCGGCAGAGCCAGCATCTCGACCGATCCGGCGCTCACCGAGACGTTCGTGTTCGCCGGAAAGACGCCGCGCGCCGTCATCATCGTCACGGTCGAGCGCGTCTATTTCCAGTGCTCGAAGGCGATCGTGCGCTCGAAGCTGTGGGACGCCTCGCGCCACGTCGAGCGCAAGAGCCTGCCGAGCAACGGCACGATCCTGGCCGCGATCACCAAGGGTGAGGTGGGCGGGGAGCAGTATGATCGGGAGTATCCGGAGAGATTGAAGGCGACGATTTATTGAGTGTGCTGCTTCACCGGCTTGTAACCCGGATGGAGCGCATCGGCAGCGGCGAGCAGCTTTTATGGCTACCAGTGCGTCTCCACAGACGCCGTCTCTCGACAATGAAGTGGCTATTGGCACCGAATCGCACAGGCTTAGACCAAGACTTTCAACGAAATAATCGTAACCGTATCCGCCAAAACAAAGTACGCTAAGACCATTCGTTTCTGACCGGATATGGGATCAGCTTCGACGTAGTATCTATTTGAAGGATTGTTATCGACCATGTAGCCGACGCGATGACCCGCCATTCTTAGCCGCTCTCTAAGATTGGCGTACGCGCCCGCAAGCCAAGGACAGTCAGCTTTCATGGACTCTAACGTCGCCAACACAAGCGGGCGTTCAACGATTAGAAATCCCATCGCCGGGCGAGCTATCCTCATTGAAAGCTTCGCGTGCCCATTGTGCAATTTCCGGTGTTGTCTCGCCTAATATGGGTGCCGCGGCGGCAACGGGTATGCGCTCATTATAGTTCGCCGAATCCCACAACTCATCATGGGTCAAATCGCTCGCATCCTTTGCAGACAGATTAATTACCGCTGCGGCGACACGATCAACCACGGCTATTTCTTCTGCACTGAACGCACTCACGTCCGGACGGACCAGAGGGATCAACTCTTGGCGAACTCCAACAGGCGTGGGTGCGGCTCGCTGAACCACATGGCCACCTCGAAGTAGAATATCGATTGCATCGTAAAGATATCGGTGTCGAGGCCCATACTCGTCTTTTCGGTAATCATCAGACCCAGTGATTGTTCGGCCCGTAAGTCGGTAATATTCAACATCAGCCAACCAAAGAATCTTCGCCAAACGCGTGCGCCCCAATCTGTCTGGGGGACACAACGTTGAAATGTGATGTACTAGGTTCGTAAGCCTATCAGCCATCTTCGGAGCTTGGTTTGGTGACTATCCATACGTCATTTCTCATTAAGAATCAACAACATGTAAGTGATTCGGATTGTTAGGTTATTTTGAATTCATCCAAGTCAAGAGACTTGCCAGCAAGCGTAGCCCGGATGTATCGGAGCGAAATCCGGGCTCTGCTGCGCAGAGTGAACCTTCACGGCTCGCCGCACCGGCGTTCACACTCATTCAACGACGGCAAGCGAGTAGCTCGTGCTGCGCCCGCCGGCGGCGTCTTTCGTCAGGATGCGGCGCTCCACCAGATCGGCGATGTCGCGCGAGGCGGTGTCTTGCGAGCTCTTGGCGAGCTTGGCCCATTTGGACGAGGTGACCTTGCCGTCGAATCCGTCGAGGAGGCGATTGATGATCGCGCGCTGACGCGCGTTGAACGACTCGCCCGCATGCAGGTCCCAAAACCGGGCCTTCTTGAGAACCGAGCCCAGGATCGCGTCGGCGCCGCCGAAGGCGCGGTCGAGACAGCCGAGAAACCATTCGAGCCACGGCGTGATGTCGAGATCGCCTTTCTGCGTCGCTTCCAGGATGTCGTAATAGGCTTTGCGCTCCTGCCGGATTTGCGCCGACATGCTGTAGAAGCGCTGCGCATTGTCCTCCGAGCGCGCGAGCTGCTGGTCGGCGATGGCACGCGCGATGCGGCCATTGCCGTCCTCGAACGGGTGGATGGTCACGAACCAGAGGTGCGCGATGCCGGCCTTGATCACCGGATCGATGCCGTCGCTCTTGCCGTTGAACCAGCGGAGGAAGGCCCGCATCTCGCGATCGAGCCTTGCGGCGACGGGAGCCTCGAAATGCACGCGCTCGCGGCCCGCGGGACCGGAGACGACTTGCATCGGGCCCGACTTTTCGGTTCGCCATGCGCCGACAGTGATCTTCGCCATGCCGCTGCGGCCGGTCGGAAACAGCGCGGCGTGCCGGGCGAACAGGCGCTTGGCGGTGAGTGGTTCGCGGTAGTTCTCGGTCGCGTCCAGCGTCATCTCGACGACGCCCTCGACGTTGCGGTCGGCGGGCGTCAGCGCGCCGATGTCCATGCCGAGGTGGCGCGCAAGCGAGGAGCGCACCTGGTCGCGGTCGAGGATTTCTCCTTCGATCTCGCTCGACTTGACGACGTCCTCGGTGAGGGTGCGCAGGTTGGCCTCGGTGCGCAGCCTAAAGCCGAGCCCTTCCATGCGGCCGATCAGCCGGCCTTGGCGGTGACGCAAGGCGGCAAGCGGTCCGGCCAGGCGTTCCCGGTTCCAGCCGAAGTCGGGCCAGTGTTTGCGTTGGTAAATATAGGTCGCCATTCTCCGCACCTCATGCGGAGATTATGCCAGCTATTCTCCGCAGAAGGCAAGGACAATCTCCGCACGATTTGCGGAGAAAAGGGGCGCTATTGTCCGCAACTGTCATTCGAGGTCGCAACGCCGACCCGCATCTCGCTTCGCTCATGCGGGCTACCAAGCTCCCCGCACGCAAAAGCGCCGGATCATCATCTGATCCGACGCTTTGCCATGCACGAACGGAGCGCTAGCCGACACGCTCACCTGATCGGTTTGCGGTGCCGGCGCGTTCCGTCTTATCCGCGATGATGGCGATGATGGCGGTGGCCCCAATCGCGACGTCCCCAGAACCGCGCGACCTGCACGCCATCGGTCTTCTGCTGCGCCTGAGCCGTGGGTGCAGTCTGCGGCGCTGCCGTGACGGTGTGCGCCAGCGCAATGCCGCTTCCGGCGGCCAGGATCGTGGCCGCGAGCAAGAGCTTCTTCATGGTGTTCTCCTTGGGGTTGATGGGTATCAAGGCGCGGGGGTGGCGTCCGTTCCGCCCGCGCCGAAAAAATCTTTTTAGAACAATGAGATATGAATACCCATTCATTGCCGTGCTGCATCACGCTGCGTGAAGCGCGGCGACGTCGGTCAAAACCTCTACGTGACTCTTAAGACACCGATCGACCGCCGCCGGGATCAACCCTTGGCGCGGTCGGTCGTGGCGATCCAGGTACCGGCGCCGGCGCTCCCGCATTGCGCCGCGCGCCACGCGGGCTACAAGCTCCGTTCGGCATCCGCGAAACAAATCGAGACACCCATGCCCTTCCGTATCGGCCTGCTGCTGTTTCCCGACATCACGCAACTCGACATGACCGGGCCCTACGAGGTCTTCATCAAGTTCCCCGACGCGACGGTCGATCTCGTGTGGAAGACGCTTGGGCCGGTGACCGCCGGCGGCGGCATGCAGATCACGCCGACCACGACCTTCGCGGATTGCCCGCAGCTCGACCTCCTCTGCGTGCCGGGCGGCCCCGGCATGAACGCGCTCCTGAACGACGCCGAGACGCTCGACTTCATCCGGCGGCAGGCGAGGGCTGCGCGCTACGTCACGAGCGTGTGCACCGGCGCGCTCGTGCTCGGCGCGGCCGGGCTTTTGAAGGGCAAGCGCGCCGCGACGCACTGGATGAGCCGCGACATGCTCGCGGCGTTCGGCGCGACGCCGGTCGCCGAGCGGGTGGTCACCGACGGCAATGTCATCACCGGCGGCGGGGTCACCGCCGGCATCGATTTCGCGCTGACGGTGGCGGCACAGGCGTTCGGGCCCGAGCTCGCCAAGGCGATCCAGCTCGGCATCGAGTATGACCCGCATCCGCCGTTCGATGCGGGCTCACCGGAGCGCGCCGACCCGGCGCTGGTCGCGAAGGTCCGCGACTACGCCGCCGCGCGCCAGGCCGAACGGCAGGCGGCCGTTAACGCTGCGGCCGCGAAGCTTGTTCGGGCGTGATCTTCTCCGAAAACCGGTGCCCACCCCGGATGACGTCCGGGGCAGGCTTTTTCGGGATCATGCCCCAGTTGATTGATCGGCGCGTCCCGGATAGATAACCCGTCATGACATATCAACGTCGAGGACCGGTGCTGACCAAGGCCGAGCTCCGCGCGCAGGCGAATCAGGCGATGGCGGCCGCGACCAAGCCGGTGGTGAAGCTGCCGACCAAGATCACGCGCCAATGCGGCCGCTGCGGCGAGACCACATCCGTGATGGT
>CAYZMR010000304.1:0-4568 GCA_964479515.1 uncultured Hyphomicrobiales bacterium
CTCACGTCCCCGGAGCGAACGCCTTCGGCGCCGGACTGACCACCAGGGCACCCGACGAGGTGACGCGCAGCACGGCGAGACCGCGCTGGCTCGTGCCGTCGGGGCGGAAGCGGAACACGCCGTCGATGCCGGCAAAGCCCGACGCGTTGGTCAGCACCTCTTCGGAGAAGCGCTGCGGCCCTTGCGTCTTCACCAGGGCGGCGATGAGCGACACCGCGTCATAGGCGAGCGTCGCGGTGCGGACCGGGTCCTGGCCGTAGCGCGCGCGGTAGCGGTTGGAGAACGCGCGGAAGCCGGCCGCGTCCGGCGCCGCGAACCAGCCGCCCTGCAATTGCTGCTCGGCGAAGATGCGGGGGTCGTCCCACAGGCCCGTGCCGACAAGCTGGATCTTGCGCGTATTGACGCCGGCCGCCGCCAGCGATTGCACCACCATCGGCACCGCGTCGGCGCCATCGGGAATGAAGATCGCGTCGGCGCCGCGCGCGGCTTGCGCCAGACGCTTGATCGGCTCCTGCATCGCCGCCTTGTCGAGCGGATAGCGCTCCAGCACGACCACGCGGCCACCGCCGCGCGCAACGGCCTGCTGGAACGCCGCCTGCACGACGGTGCCATAGGCGTTGTCCGGCACCAGCGCCGCGAATGACTTCTTGCCCTGCGCGATCGCGTAGGCGACGACGCGGTCGACTTCGTTCTCGGGCAGGAAGCTCAACAGATAGACGCCGTGCGCCGCCACATTGGCGTCGGTCGAGAACGCGATCACCGGCACGCCGCGCGGCCGCACGATCTGCCCGACGGCGCTGACCGAGACCGCGAACAGCGGCCCGACGACGATCTCGGCACCCTCGCTGAGCGCCTGCTGCGCGGCCGCCTGCGCGCCTTGCGCCGTGCCGCCATCATCCTTCACCAGGAGCTGGATGTTCGGATTGTTGAACTCGGCGAGCGCCATCTCGGCGGCGTTGCGCATCGATGCCGCGGCGAGCCCGGCATTGCCGGCTCCGGACAGCGGCAAAATCAGCGCGACCTTGACCTGGCCAGCACCGACCGCGACCGGCTGTTGCTGCGGCGGAGGCGGCGGAGCGCCGAAATTGAAATAGTCCGATCCCGGCATGCCGGAGCATGCGGCGGCGAGAAGCGTCATGGCGGCCACGGCGGCGCCGCTCACGATACGCGTCAAACGCGTCCGCGCGGTCAGTCGCACCGGCCAATTGCGGGCCAAGGACACGCCCTCCCCGAACGCCACCCCGGCGCCCGTCCATCCGCCACCCTAGTCATATTGTGGATGAAGGTTAATTAAGTCAAAAGCTTGGGTGCGATGCGCGACGACGAGCCACACGGCCGCTAAGATGTCCCGCATGGCATCGAGCCGACATTTGCCCCACGCCGAGGATGCGGCCGCACCGGATGAGCAACGCCGGTATGTCGTTGCCGGACAGACCATAGAGGCGCCCGCACTCCCTCCCGGGCTTTACGTCGTGGCGACCCCGATCGGCAATCTGCGCGATGCGACGCTCCGGTCCCTGGAGATCCTCGCCGCCTGCGACCTCATTGCCTGCGAGGACACGCGGGTAACCCACAGGCTGCTCGATCACTACGGCATAGCAAGACCGCTCACCCCCTATCACGACCACAATGCCGAGACCGCCAGGCCGCGGCTGCTTGCGAAACTCGCCGCCGGCGGGCGCGTGGCGCTGGTCTCCGACGCCGGCACGCCGCTCATCTCCGACCCCGGCTACAAGCTCGTCCGCGAAGCCCGCGAGGCCGGACATGTTGTGACGTCCGCGCCCGGCGCCTCAGCGGTGCTGATGGCGCTCAGCATCGCCGGACTGCCGACCGACCGCTTCTTCTTCGAGGGCTTCCTCCCGGTGAAGGAGGGCGCACGGCGCACGCGCATCGCCGAGCTCGCGCGCATTCCCTCGACGCTTGTGCTGTTCGAGACCGGGCCGCGTCTTGCCGCGACGCTGACCGATCTGAGCGCCGGCCTCGGCGCGCGCGCGGCCGCGGTGTGCCGCGAATTGACGAAGCTGCACGAGGAGGTGCGGCGCGGCGAACTGGCGGCGCTCGCGGCCGACTATGCGGCCGGCGCCGAGACCCGCGGCGAGATCGTGCTGGTGGTGGCCCCGCCGCTTCCCGCCGAGGCGCCGAGCGCGGCCGAAATCGACGCATTGCTGCAAGGCGCGCTCGCCCGCACCTCGCTCAAGGATGCGGTCGCCGAGGTCGCGGCCGCGACGGGAGAGTCGCGCCGCACCGTCTATGCGCGCGCGCTCGCGCTCGCGAAGGAGGGTTGATGGCGCGCCGGACCGCCCGTAATGGCGCAGGCGAGCCGCCGCGGCCGGAACGGCAGGTGGCGTTCCGCCTCGGCCTCTCGGCCGAGAGCCGCGCCGCCGCCTACCTGATCGCGAAGGGATACCGCATCGTGGCGCGGCGCTGGCGCAGTCCGGTCGGCGAGGTCGACATCGTGGCGCGGCGGCGCACCGTGCTGGTGTTCGTCGAGGTCAAGGCGCGCGCGAGCCTCGACGAGGCGGCCGAAGCCGTGATCCCGCGACAGCGACAGCGCATCATCGCGGCGGCGGAGGCTTGGCTCGCGAGCCATCCGCAAGACCTCAATTCCGACATTCGTTTCGATGCCGTGCTGGTCGCGCCCGGCAAGATTCCGCGGCACATCGCGGCGGCGTTCGACGCGAGTAGTTAGAACCCTCGTCCGCTCGTCCCCGCGAAAGCGGGGACCCAGAGCCGAAAAAAAGCTGGATTCCCGCTTGCGCGGGAATGAGCGGAGTTCAAGCCCGGCGCAGCTTTTGGAAGAAGCCGTCAACATTGCCGCGGATACGGCTTGCGACCGCGCCGAGATCCTCGGCGACCGCCTTGACGTCGGTGGCGTTGTCGCGCGTTCCGGCAGTCGCCTCGCCGGCGCGGCCGACCTCGCTCGCGGTCTCGGCGGTGCGACGCGAGGCGGTCTCGGCGCTGCGCGCGATCTCCTGCGTGGCGGCGCCCTGCTCGGTGACCGCCGCCGCGATGGTGGCGGTGATCTCGCCGACCTCGCGGATGGTCCGCTGGATGGCGGCGATCGCCTCGACCGAGCGAACGGTCGCCTTCTGCATGCCGCCGATGTGCGCGGAAATCTCTTCCGTCGCCTTGGCGGTCTGGCCGGCGAGCGCCTTGACCTCGCTCGCCACCACCGCGAAGCCCTTGCCGGCCTCGCCGGCGCGGGCCGCTTCGATGGTCGCGTTGAGGGCGAGCAGGTTGGTCTGCTCGGCGATCGCCGTGATGAGCTTGACCACGTCGCCGATGCGCTTGGCCGCCTCATCGAGCGCCTTGATCTCCGCATTGGTGCGCTCGGCTTCGCCGACCGCCTGCTCGGCGACCGCATTCGACTGCGCCACCTGCCGATCGATCTCCATCACCGAGGCGGTCAGTTCCTCGGCGGCCGACGCGATGTCGCGCACGTTCGCGGAGGCTTCGGCGGAGGCCGCCGCCGCGCCTTCGGTGCGGCTCGACGCCTGATCGACGGCGGTGGACAGGTCGCCCGCGGCCTTCACCATCCGGTCGCTGATGCTGCCCAGCTCGGCGAGCATCTGCTCGAGGTCGCCGCCGAAGCGCGACATCTCGGCCGAGACGCGTTTGGCGCGCTCGCCATGCGTTTCGGCTTCGCCGGTCGCCGCGCGGGCGCGCGCGTTGTTGTCGCGCGCGGCGACCTGCAGCGCCGCGATCGAGCGCGCAAGCATACCGATCTCGTCGTCGCGCTCGGTGCCGGGCGTCTCGACATCAGCGGCTTCCGTCGCGCGCGCGATATCTTTCAACTGGCCGACGCTGCCCCCAACCATGACGGCGCCGACGACCGCCAGAGCCACCGCGAGCGCCGCGAGGCCGACCGGCCACGACACAAGGCTCTCGGTACCCGGCACAAGCACCAGGCTCACCGGGACCGCGGCGAGCAAGGCAAAGACGGCATAGAGCCTCGTCGCGATCGACAGCTTGAACATTGCGCCTTCCCCGACTAGGCAGTGGCTCCGGTTCGGCCCACACAATGGCCGGAAGTCGTTAACCGCTGGTTGTCGGCTTTACCTCTCGTTAGGCAAAACACCATGAGCCTGAACGTCGCCGTGCAGATGGACCCGATCGAACGGATCAATATCCGCGGCGATTCGACCTTCGCGCTGCTGCTCGAAGCGCAAAAGCGCGGCCATCCGTTGAACTACTACACGCCGGACCGGCTCGCGCAGCAGGGCCGCCAGGTGTTCGCGACCGTGCGTCCGCTGTCGGTGCGCGATGAACTGGGCAACCATTTCACGCTCGGCGAGCCACTGCGCACCGAGCTCACGGCGTTCGACGTGATCCTGTTGCGCCAGGACCCGCCGTTCGATCTCGCCTACATCACGACCACGCACATGCTCGAGCGCGTGCACGGCAAGACGCTCGTGGTCAACGATCCGGCGAGCGTGCGCAACGCGCCCGAGAAGGTGTTCGTGCTTGAATTCCCCGACCTGATGCCGCCGACGCTGATCACGCGCGACCTCGCCGAGATCAAGGCGTTCCGCGCTGCGCACGGCGACATCGTGATGAAGCCGCTCTAT
>CAYZMR010000305.1:0-4559 GCA_964479515.1 uncultured Hyphomicrobiales bacterium
TCGAACATCGCGACCGCGAAGCCGTGGCTGTCGGCGACGAATTCGCGCCACATCGACATCGGCGTCGCGTGCGGCGCCTCGACCTCGCCGATCACGCTGCCGAAATCGAACTTCAGCTCCGCGTCGAACTTGCGCGCGAGATCGACCATGCGCCGGTTGTTGGCGAGGCAGGCCATGTGCAGCAGCTTGATGCCGCGATTGCGCGCCGCGAGCAGCGTGCGCTCGAGCAGCGCGGTACCGACGCCGTGGCTCTGCCACGCCTTCTCGATCGAGAACGCGGCTTCGGCTTCGTCCGCGAAGGCGGCCCCGAGCGGGCGCAGCTCGGCGACGCCGCGCAACACGCCGTCGACGAAGAAGCCATGGATCACGGCGTCGAGGCCGAGCGAGAGCTCGATGTAGTTGTTGATGAACTCGTCCGACACCGCACCGCCGAAGCGATTGCGGCGGCTGTCGGCATCAAGTCGCAGCAGATGATCGCGGTAAGGCCCGGCACGGTCGATCCACAGTTTGCGGATCGTGCCGCCGTCGATCAGAGAGTCTTGCATTGGGTCTCCTGACGTTGTGAGCCGTCGACGAGGACCCCTCCTTCGCTTTTCCTCTCCAACACGCGATGGAAGGCCCGAATCTCGCCTGCCATCCCGACTAATGTTGCAATGCAACGAGGATTTGACAAGGGTAGGGCAATTGCGCGGCGAAAGACTTGGTAAATAGGCCTTTCCTGGGCGCATAGCTGTTATGCTGCAACGCAACAATACGGACTCTTTCGGGCTGCAAAAAGGAAGCAGCCGGCGCGGGGGAGCCGGCTGCTTCGCAGGGAGAACCGGCGGGGGGACACCGGTTCGCGGGGACCTCGGAGAGAGGCTTAGTAACCGCCGCCACTGATCAGCGGCGAGCTGTCGTAGCGGAACGTCTCCACCTGGGGACGGCCGGTGGTCGACTGCGTCAGGCCGACGTTGCCCTCGTGCAGGCCGACCGGGGCCGACTGGAATGAGCGCGGCGCGATCTGGATCTCCGCCGCATCGCCGACACCGTGGGCGCCGTTATAGGCCGGATAGCGGTTCAGCAGATTCGGATCCGCGTCCTGAGCCAGCGCGACGGAAGCGGTGCCGGCAACAAGCGCAATCGCGAGCGCGAGTTTTGTCTTGGTCAACATGGTCATTACTCCTCGTTAGAGTCTTGTACGGTTCTATTGTCGAAGTCGTGTTCTTGCCGCGACTCCTTCGTCGAGGACGTCATTGCCCCGGCGGATGAACGGGACCTATGTGCACTGCGGAAAAAGCGCCAATCACGAGATGTCGCGCACAATCACGGATTCGTTGAACGCATCGTGATGACGACGCCGCAATTGCGCCGCGCTACGCACCTGCTCATCGAGTCGTGGAAAAATTTTTCAACGCGCGCGCGCGCCGCAGAACGTCGCGACTATGGTCAACGCAACGTCAATATCGAGCCGCGCGCGACGCAAGCCTGATTATCGACGGCAGCATGGTTAACGATTCGTTAGGCGACAAAAAAACAGCCGGCGCGTACGCCGGCTGTTCACGCGAGATGCGCTGACCCTTACTGAATCGGGCCGTAGTACAGCAGGTGATCGCCGGTGCGGTCGATCACTTGCGCTGCGCCATGCGCGGCCGGATGCGTGGCTGCCTGATGCTGCGGCACCGACGGCGCCGGGCCGGTCGACGTCACCGGGCCGTAGGAGGCCAGGTGATCGCCGGTGCGGTCGTATTGAAGCTGCTGCGCGGATCCGGCCGTCGCCGACGCGAACACGAGCGCCACAGCGGCGCATAGGGTCAGTTTTGCTTTCATTGGATTTTTCCTCGACGTAGCGTCGCCCCGCTTCGCCGCCCCGCTTGTTGTCCGTAACCAGCACACGCTGGCACGACCGCGTCTCTCTCGTTGCTTGTGATTGATTCGATCGCCGGACGGCGCGACGTTAGAGCAAGCGCTGCATGCGACTGATCACAACACATTGATAAAGACGCACCGAATCGCATGTCTGCCATGCCGAGCATGCCGCATGCCTGCTATGTCGATCGTTCAAATAATGTTCCGTGAAGCGATGCGAGCACCACGCCTCACGCGAGGTCACCTGAGCACGCGACGATCACGCAGGCCGAGGACCACGCGATCGCGGCGCGTGAAATTTTCTCAGCGTCGCGTTGCGGCACGGCGCGGAAAGCCCGCGCAGCGCGTGATTCCACCGACAGCGCAAAACTCGCGCATGCGCGCGGGGACTCGAATCGCACGCGACTCATCGATTCGACCGAAGCGCATTTACATGGGCCGAACCGAGCGGCATACCTGAGCTGCCGGCCCCATAGCCGCGCGTCCCGCGCGCGCATCCCTACGAAGTCCTCGATCCGCCGATGCCCTCGACCGTCAACGAGCGTTACGCAGCCCTTGTGGCGCAGGGCGAGATCGAGCGCGACGCCGCGCAGGAGAGCGTGGCCGCGAGGCTAACGCGGCTCGAGGCGCGGCTCGCGCATCACCGGCTCTCGCGCAAGTCCTCGCATCTCGGCTGGCTGTTCGCCAAGAGCAAGCCCGAAGGACCGATCAAGGGTCTTTACGTCTATGGCGACGTCGGGCGCGGCAAGACCATGCTGATGGATCTGTTCTTCGCGGCGAGCGCCGTGCAGCGCAAGCGCCGCGCGCATTTCCACGAGTTCATGGCCGACGTGCACGAGCGCCTCAACACGGTGCGTCACGAGATGAAGTCGGGCCGCATCGCGGACGCCGATCCGATCCGGCACGTCGCCGACGCGCTCGCGGCGGAGGCCTGGCTGCTGTGCTTCGACGAGTTCCACGTCACCGACATCGCCGACGCCATGATCCTCGGGCGCCTGTTCACGCGGCTGTTCGAATTGGGGGTGGTCGTGGTCGCGACCTCGAACGTCGCGCCCGAAGACCTCTACAAGGACGGCCTCAATCGCGCGCTGTTCACGCCCTTCATCGCGCTGTTGCGCGCGCAGATGGACGTGGTGCGGCTCGAAGCGCCGAAGGATTTCCGCCTGGAGAAGTTCAGCGGCCAACCGGTCTGGTACGTGCCGGCAGACGAGGACGCCGAGGTCGCGCTCGATCTGGCCTGGCAGCGCCTCACCGGGATGCTGTCGGGCGAGCCGCAGGATATCCCTTTCAAGGGACGCGTCATCCGCGTGTCGGAAGCCGCCAAAGGCGTCGCGCGGTTTTCCTTCCAGCAGTTGTGCGAGCAGCCGCTCGGCGCGAACGACTATCTGCGTATCGCGCACGAGTTCCACACCCTTATCGTCGAACGTATTCCGGTCATGGATTACCCGGAGCGCAACGCCGCCAAGCGATTCATCGCGCTGATCGACACGATCTACGACAATGCCGTGAAGCTTATCGCCTCGGCCGCGGCCGAGCCTGCCGCGCTCTATCTTGCGACCGACGGATACGAGGCGAGCGAGTTCAAGCGCACGGCCTCGCGCCTGATCGAGATGCGCTCGCAAGAGTACCTGTCACTGCCGCACGGCCACCATATCCGCGGCACATCCGGATCGACCGAAGGGATCGTGGAGACGTAGGGGGCCTGCCCGTGAAGGCGCAGGTGCCCGGGGCATCAATCGCGAAACCTGAACAGTGACGCGAAATGCTGGTCGTCGAGGTGGTCAACGGCAGCGAGGAACCGGATGGCGGCCGGCGGAAATTCCACCTCGGGGCGGCACGCGATCCGCGCACGCGGCACCCACCGGACACCGTGAACGACGCGATCGCGAACAGCTATGGCATCGCGCCGTCGTGCTATCGCGAGGCCGTACGGACCTGATAGGACAGGGTGCTCGCACTATTTTTTCGCCGAGATACGTCAAACCCGCGGCATTCCCGGCGGCTCTGCCGTCCATGCACTAGCTTGTCGTGCCGGCGAAGCTCGACCAGATCAGCAGCACGACAGCCAGCGCCATCAGCGCGGTCGCGAGCCAGCCGAGGACCTTGATCCAGCGGGGCAGCGTGACCGCGATCCCGCCCTTGCGGCTCGAGACCACCCACATCATCGCCGCCATGATCGGCACCGCGACGACGCCGTTAATCACCGCGGTCCAGAACAGCATCGCGATCGGATCGATCTTGGTCGCGGCGAGCGCGGCGCCGCCAAGAGTCGCGGCGCCCACGATCGCGTAGAAGCCGAGCGCGCGGCTTGCCGGAAGCTCCAGGCTCCCGCGCAAACCGAAGGATTCCGTCACCGCGTAGGCGGCAGAGCCGGCGAGCACCGGCACCGCGAGCAGGCCGGTGCCGATGATCCCGGCGGCGAACAAGATGAAGGTCAGCTCGCCGGCGATCGGGCGGAGCGCTTCTGCGGCCTGCGATGCCGTGTTGATCGTGGTGATGCCGCTCGCGTGCAGCGTCGCGGCCGTGGTCACGATGATGAAGAAGGCGACGCAGTTCGACAGCAGCATGCCGACCCAGGTATCGGTCGCGATATGCGAGAAGAAGTCCTCCGGCGCGGCGCCGCGCAGGCCGTGCTTGTGGCTCATGCGCGACTCTTCGGCCTCCTGCGAGGCCTGCCAGAAGAACAGATACGGGCTGATCGTGGTGCCGAA
>CAYZMR010000306.1:0-4543 GCA_964479515.1 uncultured Hyphomicrobiales bacterium
ACCCCCGCGATCTTCAGGCTTTTCCACACCGTCGTCGCCACGGTGTCGTAGATCGGGATGCCGTGCTGCGCCTCAAGCGCTTCGGCCAAAGGCGCGCCCGCCATGTTGGTGCACACGATCGAGATCGCATCCGGCTTCGCGGCGGCGACTTCTTCGACCATCTGCCGCATCTGATCGGCCGTGACGGTTGAGAACGAGAAATTGTCCTGCATGCGCAGATGCCGATCGGCGGCCACCGTCCAGCCGGACTTCTCGTAGTTGGCATTGATGCGTGCCTGCACGTCGTCGAGATAGGGCGTGACGAAGCCGACGCGCTTTACGCCGGTCTTCTCCAAGAGCTCGTTGAGCGCCAGCATCGCGGTGCAGGCCGGGATGCCGGTCGCGGCCTTGATCCGCTCGCACAGCGTGACGTCGCGGTCGAAGCCGAGCCAGCCCGACGACGTGCCGTTCCAGGCGATGACGTTGACCTTGGCGTGGGCGAGCAGTTCGGCGGCGCGCAGGATCTCGCTGTCGTCGAACTGCGCCAGCGCCGGCCCGGACAGGGCGATCTCGGTGACCTTGAAGCGCGAGAAATGTGCCGTGACTTCGGGCAAGCCCGCGAGCATGGCGGTCGTCACCGGCTCGAGAATGGTGTTGGAGGAAGGAGTGAGCATTCCGAGGAAGACGCGTGACGTCATTCTTGAGCCCCCATAAGGCCGCGCGGCATCTCGCGGCATTCGCCTAAAAAAGCAGCAAACGCGGTTTCGGCGGAATGTCTTTCGCATTCCGCAGCGAAAACCCCAATCGATTCCGCCCCATGCGCTCGCCGCCCGATACCGACAGCGCTGGCACAACGCTTGCGAGTCGGGCCGCGCGTCCATCCTGCAAGATCGTTGCCCGCAAGATCGTTGCCCGAATGAATGAGCCGCAAGCCGCCGGACAATCGCTCGTGATCGACGCGGTCACGCAGCGCTATGGCGCATTCTTCGCCGTCGATCATGTGTCGCTCGACATCAAGGCGGGCGAATTGATCGCGCTGCTCGGGCCGTCGGGCTGCGGCAAGACGACGCTGTTGCGCATCATCGCGGGCTTCATCCTGCAGAGCGAGGGGCACGTCGTCATCGGCGACAAACTCATGGACGGCTTGCCGCCGAATCGGCGCCACGTCGGGATCGTGTTCCAGAACTACGCGCTGTTTCCGCACATGACGATCGCCGACAACATCGCCTACGGGCTCGCGGCGCGCGGCATCGCCAAAGCCGAGCAGCAGGCGCGCGTGAAGGAGATGCTCTCTCTCATCAAGCTCGACCACATCGCGGACCGCTACCCCAAGCAGCTCTCCGGCGGGCAGCAGCAGCGCGTCGCGCTCGCCCGCGCGCTCGCCGTGAAGCCAAATATTCTGCTACTCGACGAGCCGTTCGCGGCGCTGGACAAGAACCTGCGCCTCGACATGCAGATCGAGATCAAGCGCATCCAGCGGCTCGCCGGCACCACCACCGTGCTGGTGACGCACGACCAGGAGGAGGCGCTTTCGATGGCCGACCGCGTCGCCGTCCTGAACGCCGGCAAGCTCGAACAATACGCGCCGCCGACCGAGGTCTACGACGCGCCGAAATCGCTGTTCGTCAACACGTTCGTCGGCACCGCCAACATGCTGCCGGGCAAGCTCGTCGCGCTCAACGGCGAGGCGACGGTCGCGCTCGACATCGGCGCCGAGATCAAGACGCGCGCTCCGACGTCGCCGATTGCGGTCGGCGACCGCGTCACGGTGTGCATGCGGCCGGAGCATCTGCGCCTCGCGGACGGCGGCGAGGGCCTCGCCGGCATCATCGAGATGGGCCTGCCGCTCGGCGCGTCGATCGTGCACGAGGTGCGCACCGCGGACGGCCGCGCGCTGAAAGTCACCGAACCGCGCGCGGCGGGCGCACAGCCGCGCGCGCCGGGCAGCGCCGTGCGGGTGCGCACGGTCGGCAGCAACGTCATCGGCCTGTTTCCCGCGGCCGCGGGCTAGAGATCACCAGAGGAGCGACGACCATGAACCTGACCCGCCGGAACCTGATGACGAGCGCGCTGACGCTCGGCGCGATGCAACTCTTCCCTGGGCTTAGCGAGGCGCAGGCCAAGCGCATCGTGTTCGCGACCTTCACGGGAAGCTGGGAGGAAGCGCATCGCGACGTGCTGGTGCCGGCCTATCGCAAGGCGACCAATGGCGCCGAGATCGTGCTCGATCCGATGCTGTCGGTCGACCAGATCGCCAAGGTGACGGCCGCGCGGTCGAATCCGCCGATCGACGTGATGCTGCACGATCCGGGCCCGGCGCTGGTCGCCGTCGCCAACGACCTGGTCGAGCCGTACCCGACCGACAAGAGCGCCTATTACAAGGACCTGATCGACGACGCGCAGTTGCCGACCGGTCCCGCGATCTTCTTCCAGGTGGTCGGGCTCACCTACAATCCCGACAAGATCAAGACGCCGCCGAGTTCATGGGCCGACCTGTGGAAGCCCGAATACAAGGGCAAGGTCGGCATCACCAACCTCAACTCCACGCTCGGCACCGGCTTCCTGGTCGAGATCGCGCGCATGAACGGCGGCAACGAGGCCAATATCGAGCCGGGCTTCAAGGCGCTCGACTCGCTGAAGCCTTCGCTGTCGGCGGTCGCCGCGAACCCGGGCCAGCTCGCGACCCTGTTCCAGCAGGGCCAGATCGACATCTCGCCCGGCAACTTCAACGCCATCCAGATCATGAAGGCGCGCGGCGTCGCGGTCGAATTCGTCGCACCGAAGGAAGGCGCGATCGCGTTCAAGACCTCGATCCATATCGTGAAGAACACGCAGGCGAAGGACCTCTGCTTCGCGCTGATCGAGGCCGCGATGTCGCCGGAGGTGCAGAGCAAGCTGATGGCCGAGCCCTACCTCGTGGTGCCGACCAACACCAAGGTGAAGATCTCCGGCGAGGTCGCCAAGACCTTGGCGAAGGATCACGCCGAGATGAAGAAGAAGTTCGTGTTCCAGGACTGGAAGAAGATCAACGAGCAGCGCAGCGCGTGGATCGAACGGTTCAACCGCGAGATCAAGGTGTGAGGCCGCTTGCTCCGGAACCCTCTCCCCTCCGGGGGAGCGGGTGGCGAGCGAAGCGAGCCGGGTGAGGGGGAGCTTCACGTAGAGACCTCAGCCCCCTCACCCCAACCCTCTCCCCCAGAGGGGAGAGGGAGTACCACCGAGTATGCCGCACGGACATGGCCTCAACCACAGCCCCATCCCTCCCCGCCGTCACCGCCTACGAGCTCAAGCTCGCCTGGCCGCTCGGGGCATTCTTCATCGTGTTCTTCGTCGCGCCGCTGATTCTGCTGTTCATCGTCAGCCTCTACACCGATACGTCGATGACGCATTTCGGGCTGACGCAGTATGCGAAGTTCCTGCTCGATCCGTTCAGCCTGAAGGTGCTCGGCAGCACGCTGTGGCTCGGCGTCGAGGTGACGGCGCTCTGCCTGCTGCTCGGATTCCCGCTCGCCTATGTCTATCTGCGCGTGCCCGGCTGGGCGCAGGGCGTACTGATGCTGATCGTGCTGCTGCCGCTGCTCACCAGCGTGGTGGTGCGCACCTTCGCGTGGATCGTGATCCTCGGCCGCCAGGGCATCGTCAACACCGCGCTGATCGAGCTCGGCCTGATCGATTCGCCGCTGCGGCTCCTCTACACCGAGGGCGGCGTCGTGGTGGCCTTGGCGCAGGTGCAGATGCCCCTGATGGTGCTGCCGCTGATCACCGCGCTCTCGCGCATCGACACCAATCTCAGCGACGCCTCCGCGGTGCTCGGCGCGGGCGCATGGCGCACGTTCTTCAAGGTAACGCTGCCGCTGACTTTGCCCGGCATCATCGCGGGCTGCCTGCTCACCTACGCGGCGGCGCTCTCGGCCTTCATCACACAGACGCTGGTCGGCGGCGGGCAGATGCTGTTCATGCCAATGTACCTCTATCAGCAGGCCTCGACGCTGAACAACTGGCCGTTCGCCGCCGCGATCTCGTTCATCTTCCTGGTCGCGGTGCTCGCCGTGATCACGATCTTCAACATGCTCGGCAAGATCAGCCAAGGCTATGCCAATGCGTGAGGCGCGCGCATGAAGCTCGGCGGCCGCAACGACCTCGACACGGTCTCGTTCTACGGCGTGATGATCGTGCTTTCCGCGATCTGCGTCGTGCTGCTGATCGCGCCGACGCTCATCGTCCTCATCGTGTCGTTCACGTCCGGCTTTTCGCTGAAATTCCCGCCGCCCGGCTATTCGCTGCGCTGGTACGCGGCACTGATCGATGCCTGGCAGCTTCATTTCGCCGCCTTGAACTCGCTCAAGATCGCCTTGTGGACGACCGCGATCTCGATCGTGCTCGGCGTCGCCGCGGCGCTCGGCATCGCGCGCTCGAAGTCGCTCACCGCGAAGGTGCTCGACTCGCTGTTCATGTCGCCGCTGGTGCTGCCGGCACTTGCCTTCGGCCTCTCGGCGCTGATGCTGTTCTCGGTCGTCGGGCTGCCGGTCTCGCCGCTGACGCTGGTGATCGGCCACACCATCGT
>CAYZMR010000307.1:0-4533 GCA_964479515.1 uncultured Hyphomicrobiales bacterium
GAAAGCGGCCCCAATCCTTGTTCCCGCCGTTGAGCAGGTCGAACAGGATCGCGCCCGGCACGATCGGCACGCGCGCGGGGCCGATCGCGAAGCCGCGGCCCTGCTCGCGCAGCCACGCCTGCGCACCGCCCGCCGCATCGAGCCCGAAGGCCGAGCCGCCGGACAGCACGATCGCGTCGATCCGCTCCACGGTCTGCTCGGGGCGCAGCAGATCCGTCTCATGCGTACCCGCCGCCCCGCCGCGCACGTCGGCGGAGGCGACCGCCGGCTCATCGAACACGATCGCCGTGACGCCGGAGGCGAGCGCGGCATCATCGGCATTGCCGACGGCGAGGCCGGAGACATCGGTGATCAGGTTGCGCACGGTGTCGGTCCCGCGAAAGGGAGCAGCGGAAACGAAATTGCTTGTCACGTCAATGGATAAGCGGCGCCACTTCACGCGCGATCACATCCTGCGTGGCGAGCGCGCGGCGCGCTTGCGTGGTGGGTCAACCTCTGCGCATTAAGTCGCTCATGACAGCCGATATTTCGATCTTTGCGGCCCTGGTCGCGGGGCTTCTGAGCTTCCTGTCGCCCTGCGTGCTGCCGCTGGTGCCCCCTTATCTCGTCTACCTGGCCGGCACCTCGCTTGAGCGCCTTGCCGACGAGGAGAGCGAGCCGCGCGTGCGCTGGGAGACGGTCGGCGCGGCGGCGCTGTTCGTCGCCGGGTTCTCCACGGTGTTCGTGCTGCTCGGCGCGAGCGCGAGTGTGGTCGGCGCGTTCGTGCGCGTCTACGCCTACGAGCTCGCGATCGCAGCGGGCGTGATCATCATCGTCATGGGGCTGCATTTTCTTGGCCTCACGCCGGTCGCCTGGCTGATGCGCGAGAAGCGGTTCGCCGTGGCGAAGCCTGTCGGGCTGTGGGGTGCCTATGTGATGGGGCTTGCCTTCGCGTTCGGCTGGACGCCCTGCATCGGGCCGATCCTGGCGGTGATCCTCGCGATCGCGGCCTCGCGCGACACGGTCGCGACCGGCGCCGGGCTGCTGGCGGTCTATTCGTTGGGCTTGGGGATACCGTTCCTCGCCGCGGCCTTCGCGGTCGAGCCGTTCGCGGCGTTCCTGGCACGCTTCCGCCGCCATTTGCCGCTGGTCGAGAAGACCATGGGCGGACTCCTGGTGCTCACCGGCATTGCGTTCCTGACCGGCTTCGTCAGCGAGGCGAGCTATTGGCTGCTGGAGGCGTTTCCGGTGCTGGGCAAGATTGGCTAGCTGATCTGTCATCCCGGCCAAGCGGCGCCAAGCGCCGCGCGAGCCGGGACCCGTAATCCCTATTCGTGGTTATGGATTCGGCTCTCGCGCTTCGCGCTCGGCCGGAATGACCAGCAAATAGAAAACGCCCGCCCCGGAGACCGGAGCGGGCGCGATGGTCGAAAGCCGATTCAGCCGATAGCGCGGCTTATTCCTCGACGTAGGTGATCTTGCCGGACGCATCCTTCTTCCAGACATACATCACGTAGTCGAGGCGGGTGACGTCGCCCTTCTTGTTGTAGGAGAGGTCGCCGATCACGGTCTTGAAGGTCTTACCCGATTTGATCGCCTCGGAGATCTTCTTCGGGTCCAGCGACTTCGCCATCTCGGCGGCTTCCTTGATCACCTGCACCGCCGCGTAGCTGTAGAGCGTGTAGGCTTCCGGCTCGAACTTCTTGGCGCGGAACTTGTCCACGACGGTCTTGGCGGCCGGGTTCTTGCGTGCGTCGGGGCCGTAGGTCATCAGGGTGCCTTCGACGCCGGGTCCACCGATCGAGGCGAACTCGTCGGTCGTGATGCCGTCGCCGCCCATCAGCGGCGCCTTGATGCCCTGGTCGCGCATCTGGCGCACGATCAGGCCGCCCTCGGTGTGCAGGCCGCCCCAATAGACGAGGTCGGCGCCGGAGGCTTTGATCTTGGAGACGAGGGCCGAATAGTCCTTCTCGCCGACGTTCACGCCTTCGTAGAGGACTTCCTTCATGCCGCCCTTCTCGAGGCCCTTCTTGGTCTCGTCGGCGAGACCCTGGCCATAGGTCGTCTTGTCGTGGACGATCGCGATCTTCTTGCCCTTGAAGTGCTTCAGGATATAGGCGGCGGCAACCGCGCCCTGCTGATCGTCGCGGCCGCAGGTGCGGAAGATGTTCCACATCCCGCGCTCGGTGACCTTGGGGTTCGTCGCCGATGGCGTGATCTCGAGGATGCCGTTCTCCTGGTACACCTCGGAGGCAGGCATGGTGACGCCGGAGTTGAACGGACCGATCACGAACTTGACGCCGTCGCCGGCGAACTTGTTGGCGAGCGACACGCCTTGCTTGGGATCCGACACGTCGTCGCCGTAGCTCAGCACGATCTTCTGGCCAAGGATGCCGCCAGCCGCGTTGATGTCTTCGACTGCCTGTTCGACGCCGTTCTTGAGCTGCGCGCCGAAGGCGGCGTTCGGGCCCGTGAGCGGCCCGGTCACCGCCATCTTGATGTCGGCTTGGGCTGCGCCCGCAAAGGCGATGGCCGCGCCGAGCGCGAGCCCGAGCGTGGTGATTCTCTTCATACGCATCTCCCTCCTAAAAAATGGCCCGAGGCCATCCGGCCTTGGTGTGCCGACGTGACGCCTCTTGCCCGATTGAAGCGCCAAACAGCGAAAAAGTCACCCGGAATCGGGCTGTTTTCCCGGTATTGCGGTTACACGCCGCGCCCAGCGCAGCGGGCCGGCCTTTATGTTGATCCAGCCATATTGGGTCGTCATCTGGCGGGCCCGCGTGGCGCGGTAGCCGAGATAGCCGAAGATCAGGCAGACGATCGTGTCGACCGCGTAGAATTGCGGCGAAAGCAGCGTTCCCTCGAACAGCGCATAATGGATGAAGCGCACCGCGCCGCCGAGGATGAGCATATAGAACGCGACCTGCCACCACGGCCGCCAGGTCGCGGCGATCGCGCGGCCCGCAAGGTAGGCCGCCCCGCCGCCCATGATGACGGTGACCAGCAGGAACAGCGCCGCATAGTCCTCCTCGTAGAGGATGCCCTGGAGCACGGGGGTTCAGCGCCTGCCGAGCAGCGAGCGACCGCGCCGCGTCAGCGTCAGCGGGCATGCGTCGCGCGGGGTGCCGGCGCGATTCTCAAGCTGAACGAGACGCTCGACGAAGGCGTCCTCCCAGATCGAGAGGCGCGGGCAGGAGGTACGCCAGCGATCCATCGCTTCGCCGTACGTGCGCGGGCGCTCCTCCACCCAGGTGAGGAACTGCAGCGTCAGGGCGTGAGCGGCGGCCTTCGCATCAAGCATGTGCGGCTCCGAGGTTAGCACCAACATAGCAGAATCGCCTGGGCGTTTCAGCCGGCCGGTTGTGCCGCCTCCTGCCGCCCGCCTTCCAGATAGGCGGATTTCACCTCCGGCCGCTCCAGCAGCTCCTTGCCGGTCCCGGAGAGCGTGATCACGCCGTTGACCATGACGTAGCCGCGATGCGCGAGCTTGAGCGCATGGAAGGCATTCTGCTCGACCAGGAACACGGTGAGCTTTTCCTTGGCGTTCAACTCGCGGATCGCGTCGAAGATCTGCCGCACGATCAGCGGCGCGAGGCCGAGCGAGGGCTCGTCCAGCAGGAGGAGCCGCGGGCGCGCCATTAGGGCGCGCGCGATCGCCAGCATCTGCTGCTCGCCGCCCGAGAGCGTGCCGCCGCGCTGGTGCAGGCGCTGCTTCAGGCGCGGAAACAGCGTGAACACGCGTTCGAGATCGCGGGCGAACTCGCCATCGCCGGCGACGATCGCGCCCATCTGCAGGTTTTCCAGCACCGTCATGCGCGAGAAGATGCGGCGGCCCTCCGGCGCCTGCGCGATGCGCAGCCGCGCGATCTCGTGCGTCGGCAGGCGCGTGATGTCGCGGCCGTCGAAGATGATCGTGCCCTCGCGCGCGCGCGGATTGCCGCAGATGGTCATCATCAGGGTCGATTTGCCGGCGCCGTTCGCGCCAATGAGCGTGACGATCTCGCCGTCGGCGACGTCGATATCGACGCCTTTGAGCGCGATGATGTTGCCGTAATAGGTCTTCACGCCGCGCACGGAGAGGAGGGGAGTGGTCATCGGGCCACAGCCTCCCGGCCGCTCATTCCCGCGCACGCGGGAATCCAGTTCTTTCTTTCCTGGACTCTGGGTCCCCGCTTTCGCGGGGACGAGCGGACCCATGCGATCGTCACAGCCCGACCTCCGCCTCGACCTTCTCGACCTCTTCGTCCTCGACGCCGAGATAGGCCGCGATCACCTTCTGGTCGTTGCGCACGGCCTCCGGCGCTCCGTCGGAAATCTTGACCCCGTAGTCGAGCACCACGACGTGATCGGAGATCTGCATCACCACTGACATGTCGTGCTCGATCAGCAGGATCGAGGTCGCGTGGTCCGCCCGGATCGAGAGCAGCAATTCGTTGAGCTGGTGGCTCTCGCGCGGATTGAGGCCGGCGGCCGGCTCATCGAGGCAGAGCAGCACCGGGTCGGTGCACATGGCGCGCGCGATCTCGAGCCGCCGCTGCGCCCCATAGGGCAGGT
>CAYZMR010000308.1:0-1442 GCA_964479515.1 uncultured Hyphomicrobiales bacterium
CACCGCGCGCTGTTCGAGGCGACCGAGAAGGAGGCGCCGGGGTTCGCCTTCGTGGTGCGCTCGATGACGATCGATTATCTCAAGCCCGCGCGCATGGACGACGTGCTCGACATCGTCACGGCGCCCGAGGAGGTGAGAGGCGCCTCGATCACGCTACTGCAGCAATGCCGGCGCGGCGGCGAGCTCCTGGTCGAGGCGCATGTGCGCGTCGCGTTCATCTCGCAAGGCCGCGCGCGGCCGATCCCGAAGCCGCTGCGCCTCGCCATGAAGGCGGATCAGGAGAAGCTGGTCTAGCGGGCGCCCATGCCTCGCCGCGTCGTCAGATCCACTCGTCCTGTTCCGCGGCCACGGTCGGAAACATCGCGATGTACTGCACCATGCGCGGGCGCGTGCCGCGGTTCGGTCGGCTGCCATGCGGCAGCGCCTGGTTCCAGATGACGAGATCGCCGGCGCGCCCGCCGATCGGTACCGATCCGAGCGCGTGCAGGTCTTGGCGGCGCGGGTCGGCGCCGGGCGGCAGGCTCGCGAGCCAAGCCTCGGTGCGGCGATGGAAGCCCGGCACGAGCGTGAAGGCGCCCTGCTCGGGCGGCGTGTCGGTGAGATAGAGGATGCCTGCGGTTCCGAGCGGAATCGGCGTCTTCAGGCTGACGTCCCAATGCAGGTCCGGGCCCGGAAACGTCCAGCCCTCGCGCTCGGGCACGTTGAAGCCGACGCGGTCTGTCGTCACCCATAGGTCGGCCGTGCCCCAGAGCTGCGCGAAGGCCTTGTGGATGCGCGGCGAGCGGCGATTGGCCTCGAACGCTGCGTGCTGGAAGTGCTGCACCATGATGCCGTGGTCGCGGCGCCGGTACCACGAGTCGGGGTCGTCCGGATCGGCGCCGAGATGGTCGAAGATTTCGCGGGCGGCGGCCGCCCGGCTTTCGGCCGGGACCGCGTCATGCAGCACGACGTAGCCGTGCTCGTCCCAGAAGGCGAGATCGTCGCCCGAGAGCACCGGTTCGCTCGCCGCGACGGAAGCGAGCCAGCGCTTGATCGCGTCGGGATAGTCGGTGCCCGCCACCGCGGCATTGATCCGCGCGATGCGCTCGGGCGCGATCCCGCCGGTGGTCGCGACGATCCATCGCTCGAATTCCGCAAAGCTCGTAGCGTTCCGTCCGAGATAGTGCGCGGTCTGCTCCAGGCCGAGACCGACTGCGTGGACGACGAGATGGTCGAGGTGCCGTTCCTGCTGGCTTGCCGGCACGGGCAGGCCCCGCCGCGCCATCATCGCGCGCGACCAATAGCGCTTGAGCCCATACACGCCGAGCGCGCCGATTTCGGTCGGCCCGGCCAGCGCCAGCACGGGAGGGTCGGCGGTCACGCTGTCCATGGGCGTTAGTCCGTTGGTTCGGGCCGCTATCAGACGAGAATGGCGATGGCCGGTCAATGTCAGGCCGCCGCGC
>CAYZMR010000308.1:1542-4532 GCA_964479515.1 uncultured Hyphomicrobiales bacterium
TGCGCGTCGCGTTCATCTCGCAAAGACTCGCTTAGCCTCGCGCCGCTACGGCGCCGTCCGTGGTCTTGCGGTCGTCCTTGAAGTCCCAGGCGAGATGTAGTCCGACATCGATGATGGTCTTCAGCGTCACAAGGACGATGAGCGGCGCGAGCGAACCGAAGAATGCCAGGAAGCCGCCGAAGATAATGGCGACGTGCATGACGATGATCCGTGCGTAGAATGCGCCGATGATCGCGCCGCCTTGATTGGCCGAAGGCGCGGGCGGCGGAGCGACGGAGCGGCGTCGCTCGGGGTAGAGCCAGACGAGAATGCGCGCGCCAAGCCGCTCATAGAAGAACACGACGCCGCGTGCGAGGAAGAGCACGAGCAGCGGCAGCCACAATCCGGTTTGGATCATCAGCTTGGTTACGAAGTCGACAGGGCCATGAATCGTCTTCGCCCAGTCCCCGGCGAACAGCGCCCACAGGAACAGGAAGTGCACGCTCATGAACAGGCCGGCGTGCACGACGAAGAATGCCGCGAGCGCGACCGGCGAGTCGTTCGTGCGGCCGTCGGCTGACGTGAGGCCGCCCAAGCTCCCGCGCGGCGCCGTCGCGACCCGCACGATCGTCCAGAAGCCGATGACCGCGGTCTCGAGCCAGTAGAGCATCAGCAGCACGAACGCGTCCCAGCTCCAGAACAGAACGCCCGCGAGCGGCAGCAAGTTGGCGCCGAGCAGGATCAGCGTGGAGGGATGCAGCAGCCGCGCGCCGCGCATCGCGGCCGCCGGGGCAATCAGAGATGAATCGCTCATCGGGTCGTCCGTCCGCGCGGGCGAGACCGCTTTCGCCGCCGAATCGATCCGCGCCCGGCGATCATCGCACGGCTCGCCTCAGGCGCCGCCGTGAGGACAGGTCGAGACAGATCACGGCTTGAATTCGACAGCGGTGCTGCCGCCCGTCAGCGGCTTGTTGGCGCCGAGATCGAACAGCGCCTTGAGGCCGATCAGGATCATCAGCGGCGCCATCGTGCCGTAGCTGTTCGCCAGCATGCCGCCGAAGATGATCGCAACCTGCATCAGCACGATGCGTTTGAACATCGCGAGCAGAAGGCCACCGAGGTCTTCCGGATGCCGGCCGTCGTCGGCGAGCCCTATCCGGGCGCCGAACCGCCGCGCGAAAGCCGGCCGCGGCGGCGCGAGCACGTAGCCGATCACTCCCGCGACGAAGGCGACGAGCAGCGGCATCCACGCGCCGCTCGCGATGACCATCTGCTGCCAGAAGCTCACCGGGCCGTGGATGCGCCGGCTCCAGTCGCCCGAGAAGATCACCCACAGAAACAGCAGATGGGCGGTGCAGAACACCGTCCCGACGGCACCGATCAACAGCAGCAGATCGCGATGCGTCGCCGGCCGCTCGACGCCATTGACCGTGATGTTGCCGAGCGCGGCGGCGGGAAGCTTGTGGATATGCGCAAGCGTGAAGGCCGCGACCAGCACGGTCTGCATCCAGAACAGGATCAGGATCTGGAACACGTCCCAGCCCCACCACCAGACGCCCGCCAACGGGATGAGGTTGGAGACGAGCGTGAGGATGCGGTCGAGATACATGCGGTCCTGACGGCGGCGATGATCCGGCGCAACGCGCTGTTCATTCCGTCGGAGCCCTTATGCGGGTCCAGGGCCGGTCGCGCCAGTCGACGGCCATCCGGGAGTCATGTAAAGACCCTTTACATGAACTGGTCCCGCAATGACGGTCCGCGCGGCTACCACCACGGCAACCTGAAGGAAGCGCTGGTGCGCGCCGCGCTGGAGCTGATCGCCAAGAAGGGGCCGGGCGGCTTCACCTTCGCGGAGGCTGCGCGCTTTGCCGGCGTCAGCCCGGCGGCGCCCTACCGCCATTTCCGCGACCGCGACGAGTTGCTGGCCGATGTCGCGCGCCGCGGCTTTGACGAGTTCGCCGTGGCGCTGGAGCGGGCCTGGGACGGCGGCAAGCCGGCGCCCTTCGCGGCGTTCGAGCGGCTTGGGCGGGCCTATCTGGCCTTCGCGCGCAGCGAGCCCGCCTATTACGCGGCGATGTTCGAGGCCGGCGTCCCGCTTGAAATCAGCCCGGAGCTGCAGGCCGCGGGCGACCGCGCCTTCGCGGTGATCCGCATGGCCTGCGAGACGCTGATCGCCGGCATGCCGTCCGCCCGGCGGCCGCCCGCCATGATGGTGGCGCTGCACATCTGGTCGTTGTCGCACGGCATCGCGTCGCTGTTCGCGCGCGCCGACGCCGGACGCCGCGCGCTGCCGATGGCGCCCGAGGAGCTCCTCGAGGCCGGCGTGCTGATCTATCTGGAGGGTCTCGGCCTCTCGTCCGGCGCGCCCACGACTTCGTGAATGGCTGGGCTTGCCGTCGGCTTGACAAGCCGCAGGCCCTCTTCTAGGTATGTAAATGTTATTTACATTCACACCCGCGAGGCAGGTCATGTCCACGGCAGAACGCACCTACGACGACTATCCGCGGAACCGCTGGTGCGGTCCGGCGCATTTCTGGCACCCCGGCGTGATCATCCTGATGATCCTCGGTTTCATCTGGTGGTGGCCGGTCGGTCTCGCGATCCTCGCCTTCACGATCTGGAGCAGAAACATGGGTTGCTATGGTGGCGATCGCTGGCAGCGCAAGATGCAGCGGATGGAAGAGAAGATGGGCCGCATGCGCGAGCGCATGGAGCGTTTCGGCGGCGGCTTCGGCGCCCCGCCTTCTTCGAGCGGCAATCACGCGTTCGATGAATACCGCACCGAGACGCTGCGGCGTCTGGAAGAAGAGCAGCGCGAGTTCCGCGACTTCCTCGACCGCTTGCGCTTTGCCAAGGACAAGGCCGAGTTCGATCAGTTCATGGCCGATCGGCGCAATCGCCCCGCGCCGCAAGCGCCTGACGCTCCGCAGCCGCAAAGCTAACTCCCCCGTAGCCGCGACTGCGTTCCCGGGCCGTCCGCCTCGCAAACGAGGCGGGCGGCCCGATGCGTT
>CAYZMR010000309.1:0-4523 GCA_964479515.1 uncultured Hyphomicrobiales bacterium
ACTTCGCGCAGGGCGAGATGGCGATGTTCTCGACCTTCATCGCCTGGCAACTGATCCAGTGGGGATTTCCGTATTGGCTCGCGTTCGGCGCGACGATCGCGATCTCGTTTGCGGCCGGCGTCGCGATCGAGCGGATCGTGCTCAAGCCGCTGCATAATGCGCCGGTGTTGAGCCATGTCGTCGCCTTCATCGCGCTGCTCGCGATCCTCAATTCGGCCGCCGGTTTCATCTGGGACTACACCATCAAGAGCTTCCCGAGCCCGTTCGGCGCGGGCCCGCTGTTCGAGCAGGGGCTGATGAGCCGGCACGACGCCGGCATGATCGGCGTGACCTTGCTGATGCTCGTGCTCCTCTATCTGTTTTTCCGTCACACCCGTATCGGCCTTGCGATGCGCGCCGCCGCCGCCAACCCTGAGTCGGCGCGGCTCGCCGGCATCCGCGTCGGCTGGATGACGGCGCTCGGCTGGGGCATGGCCGCTGCCATCGGCTCGGTCGCCGGCATGCTGATCGCGCCGGTCGTGTTCCTGGAGCCGAACATGATGCTGAGCATCCTGCTCTATGGCTTCGCGGGCGCGGTGGTCGGCGGGCTGACCAGCCCGGGCGGGGCGGTGATCGGCGGCTTTCTCGTCGGCATCATCGAGAATCTCGCCGGAACCTACATTCCGGTGGTCGGGCGCGAGATGAAGCTCTCGATCGCGCTCTGCATCATCGTCGCGGTGCTGTGCGTCAAGCCGAGCGGCCTGTTCGGCCGGCCGGTCGTGACGAGGGTATAGTCATGCTCCGGCGCACGGTCGAAACGCACGAGCCGCAGGCCGAAACGGTCGCCGGGATGGCGGTGCCAGCGTGGCGGCTGATCATGTTCGTGCTCGGCATCATTGTTCTCGCGACCATCCCGTTTGTTCTCAAGAACTTCTTCATTTTCCAGATTACTCTGGCGTTGATCTACGCGATCGCGATCCTCGGCCTCAGCCTGCTCACCGGCTTCAACGGCCAGTTCTCGCTCGGCCACTCGGCCTTCTACGCCATCGGCGCCTATACGGCGGCGATCATGATGGACGGCTTCGACATCAATTATGTCTGGACGCTGCCGGCCGCCGCGCTGGTGTGTTTCGTGTTCGGCTTCCTGTTCGGCCTGCCCGCGCTGCGTCTTGAAGGGGTCTACCTCGCGCTCGCGACGTTCGCGCTCGCCATCGCGATTCCGCAGGTGCTGAAATCCTCGCTGGTCGAGCATTGGACCGGCGGCGTGCAGGGCATCAGCATCATCAAGCCCGACGCGCCGTTCGGCCTGCCGCTCAATTCCGACCAGTGGCTCTACGTCTTCACGGTTCTGGTCGCGATCGTGATGTACATATGCGCACACAATCTCGTACGCAGCCGAACCGGGCGCGCCCTGATCGCGATCCGCGATCAACCGATCGCCGCGAGCGCGATGGGAATCAATGTCTCGCTTTATAAGTCGCTTACGTTCGGGGTGAGCGCGCTCTACACCGGCGTCGCCGGCGCGCTCGGCGCGATCGCGATCTCCTTCGTCGCGCCCGACAGCTTCACATTCCAGCTCGCGGTCGCGCTGTTCGTCGGCCTGGTGGTCGGGGGCGCGGCCTCGATCTCCGGCACGCTGTTCGGCGGGCTGTTCGTGCTGTTCGTGCCCAATATCGCCGAGACCTTCTCGAAGGGCTTGGCGGGCGCGGTCTACGGGGTCATCCTGCTCCTGGTCATCTACCTGATGCCGACCGGCGCGGCCGGCCTCGTGCGACTAATCACGGGGAAATTGGTTCGACAAGGCCGCTGAAGACGGCCCGAAGCGCAATGGAGGAAGCCATGCGGAATGCGATGCGTGTGCTGATTGCGTCGATGTGCTTCGCGCTGGTGGCCGCTCCCGCCGCGGCGCAGAAGAAATACGATCCCGGCGCGAGCGATACCGAGATCAAGATCGGCAACATCATGCCCTACAGCGGGCCGGCGTCCGCCTACGGCACGATCGGCCGGGCGCAGGCGGCCTATTTCCGCATGATCAACGAGCAGGGCGGCGTCAACGGACGCAAGATCACCTTCATCTCCTACGACGACGCCTACTCGCCGCCGAAGACGGTCGAGCAGGCGCGTAAGCTGGTCGAGGGCGACGAAGTCCTCCTGATTTTCGCCTCGCTCGGCACCGCGTCCAATTCGGCGATCCAGAAATACATGAACGCCAAGAAGGTGCCGCAGCTGTTCGTCGCGACCGGCGCCACCAAGTGGGGCGATCCGAAGAACTTTCCCTGGACCATGGGCTTCCAGCCCAACTACCAGAGTGAAGGGCGCATCTACGCCAAGTACATCCTGGAGCATCACGCGGCCGGCAAGATCGCTGTGCTGTTCCAGAACGACGACTACGGCAAGGACGTCATGAAGGGCCTCAAGGACGGCCTTGGTGACAAGGCCTCGATGATCGTCGCCGAGATGCCTTACGAGACCGCCGACCCGACCGTCGACTCGCAGATCGTGCGGCTGAAGGCGTCGGGCGCAGACATCTTCGTCAATATCGCGACGCCGAAGTTCGCCGCGCAGGCGATCAAGAAGGTCGCCGAGCTTGGATGGAAGCCGGTGCACATTCTCAATAACGTGGCGGCGTCGATCGGATCGGTGCTCAAGCCGGCCGGCTTCGAGAATTCCAAGGGAATCCTGAGCACGGCCTATTTCAAGGACAACACCGATCCGGCGCTCGCCGGCGATGAAGGCGTGAAAGCTTTCAACGCGTTCATGGACAGATATTATCCCGAGGGCGACAAGACCAACTCCAGCAACCTGACCGCCTATACGACCGCGCGGCTCATGGTGCAGGTGCTCAAGCAATGCGGCGACAATCTCACGCGCGAAAACGTGATGCGGCAGGCCGCAAACCTCAAGAACGTCGATCTCGGTATGCTGCTGCCGGGTATCACCGTCAACACCAGCCCCACCGACTATTTTCCACTGGAGCAGTTGCAGATGCGGCGCTTCAATGGGGAAGGCTGGGAGAATTTCGGGCCGATCCTCAGCGGGGAAATCGGAAGCTGACGACGGCGTGACTTGGAAAGTGACTGTCGGAACGTGACTGAACGAACAGGCCGCCGCGGCGGCGATGGAAAAGCAAGGAGAGAGAGATGCAACTGAACAAACGCAAGTTACTGGCCTCGATCGGCGCGGGCGCCGTCGCGGCGATCGCCGGTCCGGCACATGCAGAGAAGAAATACGGTCCCGGCGCATCGGACACCGAGATCAAGGTCGGCAACACGATGCCCTACAGCGGGCCGGCCTCGGCTTACGGCCTGATCGGCAAGTCGATCGAGGCGTATTACAAGAAGATCAACGCCGAAGGCGGCATCAACGGCCGCAAGGTCACCTTCATCTCGTATGACGACGCCTATTCGCCGCCCAAGACGGTCGAGCAGGTGCGCAAGCTCGTCGAGAGCGACGAGGTGTTGCTTGTGTTCCAGCCGCTCGGCACGCCATCGAACTCCGCGATCCACAAATACATGAATGCCAAGAAGGTGCCGCAGCTCTTCGTCGCGACCGGCGCGACCAAGTGGGGCGATCCGAAGAACTTCCCTTGGACCATGGGCTGGCAGCCGAACTACCAGAGCGAGGGCCGCATCTACGCGGAATACATCACCAAGAACCATCCGAACGCGAAGATCGGCATCCTCTACCAGAACGACGACTACGGTAAGGACTACGTCAAGGGCATGAAGGACGGGCTCGGCGACAAGGCCAAGACCATGATCGTCTCCGAACAGCCCTATGAGACGAGTGACCCGACCGTCGACTCGCAGATCATCAACCTGAAGGCCTCCGGCGCCGATGTGTTCTTCAACGTCACGACGCCGAAGTTCGCCGCCCAGGCGATCAAGAAGGCCTATGAGATCGGCTGGAAGCCGGTTCACCTGCTCAACAACGTGTCGAACTCGGTCGGCTCGGTGCTCAAGCCGGCGGGCCTGGAAGCCTCCAACGGCATCCTGTCGACCGGTTACCTCAAGGACCCGACCGATCCGACCTGGGACAACGATCCCGCCAAGAAGGAATGGCTTGCCTTCATGGATAAGTATCTCCCCGACGGCGACAAGACCTCGAGCTTCACGGTCTATGGCTACTCGGTCGCGCAGACGCTGGCGCAGGTGCTCAAGCAGTGCGGCGACGACCTCACGCGCGAGAACGTCATGAAGCAGGCCGCGAACCTGAAGGAGCTGCAGCTTCCGATGGCGCTGCCGGGCATCAAGATCAATACCAGCGAGAAGGACTTCTTCCCGTTCGAACAGATGCAGATGCAGAAGTTCAACGGCGAGCGCTGGGAGCTGTTCGGCCCGATCATGAGTGGCGAGGTGGGGAGCTGACGCAGCTTGCGTCCCGGGCGCAGCGCAGCACGTAGTAGTGCGCTGCAGACCCGGACCCTTGTTCTTCCTGTGTCTGCCAAGACCACCGGGGTCCCGCATCTGCGATGCACCGCTGACGCGCCGCACCGCGTGCGGGACACTCGTTTAGAGTTTATGCGGGCTCATCCAGCGCGCCCC
>CAYZMR010000310.1:0-4520 GCA_964479515.1 uncultured Hyphomicrobiales bacterium
TTTCGAGGAGAGTCCATGCCAAACGAAGCTCAGCCGCCGCAAGTACAGTTCCAGTATGTCGACCGTCCCGACGTGACCGAGACGTTCGCGGATTTCGTCAACCGCATCCAATTCGACGGCCAGACGCTGCGGCTTGAATTCTGCGTCAGCCGGCTGGACGACCAAAGGCCGCCGGCAGGCCCTACCGGCCGGCGCTATCCGGCGTGCCGGCTCGTGCTCTCCAACAACGCGGCGATCGACCTGATGAACAAGATGCAGCAGATCACCGCGGGTCTCATCAAGGCCGGCGTGCTCAAGGCCGAGCCGCCCGCGGCCGAGAAGGCGCTGGACCAGCCGAGCTGAGTCGCAGCCGTTTCGACACGCGCCGCGGGTCGTCGCTGATCGGAACAAGGACATTGTCTTCCGGCGTCGCCACGGTTCCGTCTCAGGCGCGCGCATTTCATTGCGTAAAGCGTTGCGGGCCTCGGGAAGCCTGAACGCCTAAGTATCTGATGTGATTGGTCGGAGTGGCAGGATTTGAACCTGCGACCCCCTCGTCCCGAACGAGGTGCGCTACCAGGCTGCGCTACACTCCGAAAGAGCCGGTCTTATAGCGATGCCGACCGGACCCCGCAAGTTCGCATCTGACGCGGCGCCTACCGCTTCAGATTGTCGAGCAGCCGCGCGCCGTAATGCGTCTTGCTGAACCTGGCCGCGAGCGCCTCGAGCTGGCCGGCGTCGATCCAGCCTTGATGGAACGCGATCTCCTCGGGGGCGGCGATGAGCTGGCCCTGCCTGCGTTGCAGCACGCGGATGAACTCGGCGGCTTCGACCAGGGAATCGTAGGTGCCGGCGTCGAGCCACGCAAAGCCGCGGCCGAGCCGCTCGACCGTGAGCTTGCCCTGCTTCACATACAGGTTGTTGAGATCGGTGATCTCGTATTCGCCGCGCGCGGAAGGCTTGAGCTCCCTAGCAAGCTCGGTCACCTGCGTATCGTAGAAGTACAAGCCGATGGCGGCCCAGTTCGATTTGGGCTTCCGCGGCTTCTCCTCGATCGACAGCACTTTGTCGTGCGCGTCGAACTCGATGACGCCGTAGCGCTCGGGATCGTCCACCGCGTAGCCGAAGATGGTGGCGCCGTCGGTGCGATCGGCCGCGCGGCGGAACACCTCGGGCAGCCCGTGGCCGTAAAGGATGTTGTCGCCGAGGATCAGGCACGAGGGCTGTCCGCGCACGAAATCGGCCCCGATGACGAAGGCCTGGGCGAGCCCGTTCGGCTCGGGCTGCACCGCGTAGTCGAGCCGCATGCCCCATTGCGTGCCGTCGCCGAGCAGATGCCGGAAGGCGGCCTGATCCTGCGGCGTGGTGATGATCAGGATCTCGCGGATGCCGGCCAGCATCAGCGCCGTGAGCGGGTAATAGATCATCGGCTTGTCGTAGACCGGCAGGAGCTGCTTCGAGGTGACCAGCGTCAGCGGATGCAGCCGCGTGCCCGAACCGCCTGCGAGGATGATGCCTTTACGCGACATGAGTTGGCGTCCCGAGCATGGCGGTGATGAGCGCGCGCGTGGTCGCGTCGGTTTGCTCGGTCCAGGGCCGCGCGCGGAAGCCGAACGTCTGCGCGAACAGGCTGCTGTCGAGCTCGGAATTCGCCGGCCGGCGCGCCGGCGTCGGGAACTCGGCCGTCGTGATCGGCGTGACCTTCGGCTTGCGGCCGGTCAGCGGCGCCTGCGCGTCGACGATGCGGCTCGCAAATCCGTGCCACGTGGTCGCGCCGGTCCCGGCGAAGTGATAGGTGCCCCAGACAGGTTCGCGCGCGCTCAGGCGCGGCGCCACGCGCAGGATCGCGTCGGCGAGGTCGCGCGTGGAGGTCGGGCAGCCGCGTTGGTCGGCGACGACGCGCAGCTCGTCGCGCTCGCGCGCCAGACGCACCATCGTCTTCAAGAAGTTGTGGCCGAATTCACCATAGACCCAGGAGGTGCGCAGCATCACATGGTGGGGCAATGCGCTGCGCACGGCGTCTTCGCCTGCGGCCTTGCTCCGCCCGTAGACGCCGAGCGGCGCGATCGGATCGCTCTCCACATAAGCGCCGGGCTTGGTACCGTCGAACACATAATCGGTCGAGATGTGCACCATCGGCAGGTCGGCCGACGCGCATGCGCGCGCGATGACGCCCGGACCGATCTCGTTGCCGCGCCGCGCCGCATCGATCTCGGTCTCGGCGAGATCGACCTTGGTGTAGGCTGCGGCATTCACCACCAGCGCGGGACGATGATGGGCGATCGCTGCCTCGACCGCGCCGGCGTCGGCGATGTCGGCCTCGGCATGTGCGAGCGCGGTCAGCGGCACCTGGCAAGACGCGGCGGCGCGCGTCAGCTCAGTGCCGAGCTGCCCCTGGCCGAACACCAGGATCACGCGACCACTCCCAGCCGCTCGCCGCGATAGACGCCCGAGCGGATGCGTTCCCACCAGCTCCGGTTGGCGAGATACCATTCGACGGTCTTGCGCAGCCCGGTCTCGAACGTCTCCTGCGGCTCCCAGCCGAGATCGGTCGCGATCTTGCCGGCGTCGATCGCGTAGCGCAGGTCGTGGCCGGGCCGGTCGGTGACGAAGCCGATGAGGTTCTCGCGCGCGCCGATCTTTGCGCTGGGTGCAAGCTCGTCCATCAGCGCGCAGATCGTCTTGACGACCTCGAGATTGGTGCGCTCGCACCGTCCCCCGATGCAGTACGTGTGGCCGACCGTGCCGCGCGTCACGACCGCGACGAGCGCGCGCGCGTGATCGTCGACATAAAGCCAGTCGCGCACGTTGGCGCCCTTGCCATAGACCGGCAGCTTTTCGCCCTCGAGCGCGTTGATGATGGTGAGCGGGATCAGCTTCTCGGGGAAATGATACGGCCCGTAATTGTTCGAGCAGTTGGTGACGACGATCGGCAGGCCGTAGGTGTGGTGCCAGGCGCGCACGAGATGATCAGAGGCGGCCTTCGAGGCCGAATAGGGCGAACGCGGATCATAGGCCGTCGTCTCGCAGAACAGTCCTTGCTCGCCGAGCGAGCCGAACACCTCGTCGGTCGAGATGTGATGGAATCGAAACGCGTCCTGGCGCGGCGTCGGCAGCGTGCGCCAGAAGCCGAGCGCGGCCTGGAGCAGCGTGAAGGTGCCGACGACATTGGTCTGGATGAACTCGCCCGGCCCGTCGATCGAGCGGTCGACATGGCTCTCGGCGGCAAGGTGCATGACGGCGTCCGGCCGATAGTGCTCGAACAGATCGCGCATCGCCGGCGCGTCCGCGACGTCGGCGCGCACGAAGCTGTAGCGCGGATCGTTCGAGACCGGTGCGAGCGAATCGAGGTTGCCCGCATAGGTGAGCTTGTCGACGACCAGCACGTGATCGTCCGTCTCGCGGATGATGTGACGCGTGACCGCCGAGCCGATGAAGCCGGCGCCGCCGGTGACGAGTATTCGCCTAGACATCAATCACCATAACGGAACGGGGAAACGAAATCGCGGAAGGCGCCGAGCTTTCCGTCCTTGTCGGAGAGGACCGCGGCGTCGGGCTTGACCGGCCATGGGATCGCGAGCGTCGGGTCGTTCCACATGAGCCCGCTGTCGCAGTCCGGTGCGTACGGGCCGTCGACCTTGTAGGCGACCTCGGTGTCGGGTTCGAGCGTGCAGAAGCCGTGCGCGAAACCGCGCGGCACGAACAGTTGTTCGCCGCGCTCGGCCGTGAGTGTCTCGGCGATCCAGCGCCCATAGGTTGGTGATCCCGCCCGGATGTCGATTGCGACGTCATATACGCTGCCATGCAAGACGCGGACAAGCTTGGCCTGGGGAACCGGCGGGAGTTGGAAGTGTAGGCCGCGGATCGTGCCTGGTTTCACCGAAAAGGACTGGTTGTCCTGGATGAAGGACGCGCCGACACCGGCCGCCGTGAAGGTCTTCGCATTGTAGGTCTCGACGAAATATCCGCGCGCGTCCGCGAACCGGCGCGGGCGCAGCAGCAGGACGCCGGCGATGGGAAAAGTCGTAATGTCCATGCGGGCAATGAACGGATGAAGGGGAGTGCCGTCAAGCGTTGAGAAGGGTTAGCGGAGGCACCCGGCGGGGTGCAACCAGCGGCTTCTCCTGCCCGAAATTTGTGTTGAAAGTCAATGGTATAACAGACTAGAACAGCGGCGAATTGCGGTGTGGGCCTTGATGCATGCAGGCGGTTTCATCCTGGGGGCGGCTGCGGCAGGTGCCGCATGAGGTCGACCGCCCGGCCTTTCTCGACCAGGTCCACGTGGGCGCGGGCGCCGGAGCCGCGAAGGCTCTCTGCTACGGGATGGGGCGCTCCTATGGCGACGTGTGCCTGAACGAGAACGGGCGCCTGATCGTCACGGATCAGCTCGACCGGTTTCTCGCCTTCGATCGCGAGCGCGGCATCGTGCGGGCCGAGGCCGGGCTCACGCTCGATCATCTCCTGCGCGTCGTCGTGCCGCATGGATGGTTCGTCCCGGTGACGCCGGGGACGAAGTTCGTGACGCTGGGCGGCGCGGTCGC
>CAYZMR010000311.1:0-2383 GCA_964479515.1 uncultured Hyphomicrobiales bacterium
CCTCCCGCTCGACGGCTATGCGCGCCTCGCTACATTCTTCGATGGCTTCATGGTGCAGGGCTGAACGCCCGCTCATTCCCGCGTAAGCGGGAATCCAGAGCCAAAGAACTGGGTCCCCGCTTTTGCGGGGACGAGCGGGTTGGCGTTACGCCGCCTTCAGCCGCACCGTGTCCGGGATCGTCATCGGCTTGTTGGCTGAGCCCTCGATCGACTCGACCGTCATGAAGATCATGTCCTCACCGCCGAGGTTTTCGAGGTCATGCACCTTGAATTCGCCCGCGCCATAGGTCTCGTGACGGGTCTCGCCCGGATAGTAGCTGTATTCCACCGTCGTGCCGTCCATCAGGTGCTGGCGCCCGCGTCCGCCATTCACCGAGGTCCAGAAATAGTTGAGCACGTGGCGATGGAAGCCGATGCGCTCGCCGGGCTTCAGGCGGATTGTCCACACGCGCAGCTTGTCGGTCTCGGATAGAAGCTCCGAGCCGACGCAGCCGTTCGGTCGCTCGGCCTCGCGCGCGAATTCCTGTTTGAGCGCGGCCGACCACTCGGTCTTGACGTGCGTGTTGGAGGCCTTGTCCTTCATGGTCATCGCCATGGCGTTTCTCCTGCCAAATATGAGCTAAGCTATAGCAAGTTTCGTCGCGCGGCGGAATGGTGGGAGGAATGCGTTTGCCGACGGCAAAGCGTGCATTGGTGATTGGCGGCTCGATGAGCGGGCTGCTTGCCGCGCTCGCGCTGCGCCGCCGCGGCTGGCAGGTCGAGGTTTTCGAGCGGGTGGCCGAGCCGCTCGCGGGCCGCGGCGCCGGCATCGTGGCGCAGCCGGAATTGAAGACCGCCTTGCGCGCGCTCGGCCTTAACCCGGACAGCGACCTCGGCGTCGAGGTTCCGACCCGGATCATGTACGCGCGCGACGGCCGCGTGACGCACAAGGTTCTCTGGTCGCAGACCATGACGGCGTGGGACCGCGTCTTTCATTTGCTGCAATCCGAATTGCCGGAGGCGAATTATCATCGTGGCAAGGAGCTGCGGCACGTGGAGCAGCGCAACGGCGTTGTCGCTCACTTTGCCGACGGCTCGGTCGCGGAAGGCGATATTCTGGTGGGCGGCGACGGCATCCGTTCGACGGTGCGGCAACAATATTTGCCCGAGCTGGTGCCGCTCTATGCCGGCTACGTCGCCTGGCGCGGGATGATCCCCGAGGCGGCGTTTCCACCCGCGCTGCATGCCGAGCTGTTCGAGGATTTCTCGTTCTGCCTGCCGCCGAGCGAGCAGGCGCTCGGCTACCCGGTCGCCGGGCCGGACAACGACCTGCGGCCGGGACACCGCCGCTACAATCTCGTCTGGTACCGGCCGGCGAGCGAGGAACGCGAACTGCCATGGCTGCTCACCGACGACACCGGGCGCACGCACGCGCTCTCGATCCCGCCGCCTCTCATCGCGCACGCGGTCGTGGCCGCGATGCGCGCGGCGGCGCGCGAGCTGCTCGCACCGCAATTCAATGACGTCATTGGCCTCTGCGAGCAGCCGTTCCTCCAGCCGATCTACGATCTCGAAGTGCCGCACATGGCGTTCGGCCGCGTCGCGGTCCTCGGCGACGCGGCGTTCGTCGCGCGTCCCCATGTCGGGGCCGGCGTCGCCAAGGCGGCGGAGGACGCGCTCGCGCTCGCAGACGCGCTCGACGCGGAAAGCGATGTCGAGACCGCCTTGAAACGCTTCGAGGCCGTGCGCCTTCCGGTCGGCAACAAGATCATCGCGCGTGCGCGCCGCCTCGGCGCCTATGTGCAGGCGGACCTGAAGACGCAGGAAGAGCGCGTCTACGCGGCGCTGCACCGCAAGCCCGAGGCGGTGCTCGCCGAGACCGCGACGATGGATTTTTTGTGAGGCACATATGAAAAGGCCTAGCTACTCAAAACACTACGAAACATTGATGGCCGTGGTAACTCATCTCGCGGTAAATAAATGGGCTATTCGTCAGCCAAAGGGAATCGCAAAAGATCTATCCATCGACGTTCAAGACGTTATCGTCGTCCTAGAGAGCTTTAAAGGGCTATTTCGAAGGTCACCTGGAGTGTCTCGAGATCGCGGTGATAATTATTATTCCCTGCATCTTCGGTTCGCCCGCCAAGTAGCAGATGAAGACAATAACAAGGAGCGCCCACCACTCGAGGCCGCTTATTTGATTCCTCTATTGGAGTTCGTTTCGCGAAAGGCGAGTGAAGAATCGCATCGAGGCAGTGTAATGACCGCGGCAGTGATCACTGCGGGGCTTTCACTGTTCGCGAGTCTCGTATCCGTAGCGCTCGCAGTCATGCGAGCGCACTCTTAGATCCCCAGCAACTTCTTCGCATTCCCCCCGACGATCGCCGCGACGGTCTTCTCGTCG
>CAYZMR010000311.1:2483-4511 GCA_964479515.1 uncultured Hyphomicrobiales bacterium
CCCCAGCAACTTCTTCGCATTCCCCCCGACGATCGCCGCGACGGTCTTCTCGTCGAGCGTCTCCGTTCCGGTGACGTGGCCGACCGGATCGTAGTCCGCCATGTCGAACGGATAGTCGGTGCCCATCAGGATGTGGTCGGCGCCGAACACCTTGACCAGATATTCGAGCTGGTGCGGCGTGAACACGATCGTGTCGAAATAGACCTGTTTCAGATAGCTCGTCGGCGGCTTCGGCAGCGTGCCGTGCGTGTCCGAGCGCGCGCCCCAGGCGTGATCGATGCGTCCCGAATAACCGGCGAGATAGCCGCCGCCGTGCACGGCGAGGATCTTCAGCTTTGGATGGCGCTCCAGCACGCCGTCGAAGATCAGGTAATGCAGTGCAACCGTCGTATCGAATGGGTTGCCGATGACGTTGTTGAAATAGAAGCGTGAGAGGCGCTTAGCCTCGGTGAATCCGTTCGGATGGATCACCACGAGCGCGCCAAGCGCCTCGGCCTTGGCCCAGAACGGCGCGAAGGCCGGATCGGACAATTCCTTACCGCCGACATTGGTGAGGATCTGCACACCTTTGAAGTGCAGCGTCTTCATGACGCGCTCGAGCTCCGCAGCGGCCTCGTTGCCGTCCTGCAGCGGCACGGTGCCGAGCGCGACGAACCGGTCCGGCGTCTTTGCGACAAACTCCGCGATGCCGTCGTTCAATACGCGCGTCGCCTTCACACCGACCTCGACCGGCACCGTGAAATAGCACTGCGGCGGCGGTGGCATGACGAGCTGCATGTCGAGGCCCATCGCGTCCATGTCCTTGAGCCGGTCGCTCAAGCCGCCGTCCTTTCCCGACATACGGTCGCGCCGGTCGGCGTCCTGCTTGGCATTGAGCGCCTTGGTGTCGGGCGAGGCGAAATGCGCGAGCGGCACGGTCGACAGGTCGAGATGCGGCGTCGCGATCGCGGCGGCGGCCGGCACCGAGACATGCGAATGGATGTCGAGGGTGAGGCTCTTCGGGCGGCTCTCGCGGCCGGGCTTGCCATGGCGGCGCGCGGCGGTCGGCGTGTATTTATTCCACTGGTCCACTGATCTCTCCGAGGCGTTTCACTCGACCGCTGACGGGCCTTGCGGGAGTTGATAGCGTCGCGGGCGGCGGGAGTCACCATGGAAGCGGAGCTTCAATTCAACTGGCCGCTGCTTGTCGAAGAGGCGGTTCGCCGGCGGCGCACACTCAAGCTCACGCGCAGCCGGCTGGCGAAACGGGCGAAGGTGGGCACGCCTACTGTCGCGCGCTTCGAGCAGGGCGCGCGCGACGTGCGGATATCCGCCGTGCTTGCGATCCTCGGCGCGCTCGGCATGACCGACCAGCGGGACCTCAAGTTCGACGGCTCGTTCTATATCGATATCGACGACAGCGTGGTGTTCTGGGCCTATGACCGCGGCGTCCAGGTGCCCTGCCGCATCTCCTACGACGCGCTGACGAGGCACCGGCCCAACCCCAAGGGCGAACGCACCGAATGGGTGTTCATGGCTTGCCAGCGCGCCATCGAGGCGGTGGCGTGGCGGAAGTACATGCTGCGGCGGTGCGAGGCGGATGGCTCGGTGTTGGTGACGGTGCAGGATATCGTGTGACGCGCGTGTCCCGGGCGCGGCGCAGCACGAAGTGGTGCGCCGCAGAACCGGGACCCCGGTTGCTTGAATCCAACCGGGACCCCGGATCAGCGATGCACCACTGCGCTGCGCTCCGTGCTGCATCGCATCCGGGGAACGGTCTCAAAACACCCCAAGCTGCTGCGCGATCACGGCATGGTTCGCCTTGGTCTGCGCGGCCGTCCCGGTGAACGCCACCGTGCCGGTGTTGACGATCACCACGTCGTCGGCGAGATCGAGCGTGAGCTTGATGTTCTGCTCGACCAGCACGATCGAGAGCCCCTCGGCCTTCAATTGCGCGATGGTGCGGCCGACCTCGGCGACGAGCTGCGGCGCGAGCCCTTCCGAGGGCTCGTCCATCAGCAGCACGCGCGGATTGCCCATCAGCGCGCG
>CAYZMR010000312.1:0-4491 GCA_964479515.1 uncultured Hyphomicrobiales bacterium
GGCGTGTTCAAGGAGCTCGAAGCCAAGATCGTGCGCTGGAACATCCTCGACACCGGCAAGCGCATCGACGGCCGCGACGTGAAGACCGTGCGCCCGATCGTCTCGGAAGCTGGGATTCTTCCACGCGCTCACGGCTCGGCGCTGTTCACGCGCGGCGAGACGCAGGCACTGGTGATCGCGACGCTCGGCACCGGCGAGGACGAGCAGTGGATCGATGCCTTGCAGGGGACCTACAAGGAGACGTTCCTGCTGCACTATAACTTCCCGCCCTTCTCGGTCGGCGAGACCGGCCGCATGGGCGGCCCGCGCCGGCGCGAGATCGGCCACGGCAAGCTCGCCTGGCGCGCGATCCATCCCATCCTGCCCGATCACCACGACTTCCCCTACACGATCCGCGTCGTATCGGAGATCACCGAGTCGAACGGCTCGTCCTCGATGGCGACCGTGTGCGGCACCTCGCTCGCGCTGATGGACGCGGGCGTGCCGTTGAAGCGCCCGACCGCTGGCATCGCGATGGGCTTGATCCTGGAGGACAAGCGTTTCGCGGTGCTCTCCGACATCCTCGGCGACGAGGATCATCTCGGCGACATGGACTTCAAGGTGGCCGGCACCGAACGCGGCGTCACCTCGCTGCAGATGGACATCAAGATCGCCGGGATCACCGAGGAGATCATGAAGGTCGCGCTCGGCCAGGCGAAGGATGGGCGCATCCATATCCTCGCCGAGATGGCGAAGGCGCTCACCCAGGCGCGCGCCGAACTCGGCGAGTTCGCCCCGCGCATCGAGATGTTCAACATCCCGACCGACAAGATCCGTGAAGTGATCGGTACCGGCGGCAAGGTGATCCGCGAGATCGTCGAGAAGACCGGCGCCAAGATCAACATCGAGGACGACGGCTCCGTGAAGGTCGCCTCGGCGAACGCCGACTCGATCAAGGCAGCGATCGCCTGGATCAAGTCAATCGCGAGCGAGCCGGAAGTTGGCACCATCTATGACGGCACCGTCGTCAAGGTGATGGACTTCGGGGCCTTCGTGAACTTCTTCGGCGCGAAGGACGGCCTGGTGCACATCTCGCAGCTCGCCCCGAATCGGGTCCAGAACGTCAAGGACGTCGTCAAGGAAGGCGACAAGGTCAAGGTCAAGCTGCTCGGCTTCGACGAGCGCGGCAAGACCCGTCTCTCGATGAAGGTCGTCGACCAGACGACCGGCGAGGACCTCGAGGCCAAGGCCAAGGGCGAGCAGCCGCAGGCCGTCGCGGGCGAATAAGCGCCGCATCTATCAGCAGAACGTCTAGTCTAGGGCGGCCTTGCGGCCGCCCTTTTCGTTTCAGCTACGCCGCGCTGCTTCGTCTTGGCGGTCGCGCGCCGAATGTTTCGGTGATGATCTTGCCGAGCGCCATGAAGTCCGCCTTGCGCGGCGAGGTGCGGCGAAAGACGAGCCCGATCGAACGCGCCGGCTCCGGGTCGCGGAAGCGCAGCACCTTCACGCGTTCGTCGCGTCCCTCCACGGGAAGCGCGATCTTTGGGACGAGCGTGACACCGTAGCCGTTCGCCACCATCTGCATCACGGTTGCGAGCGAGGTCGCGCCGAGGCTTGCGGGCGCCTCGTGCCGCGCCGTGCCGCAGAACGCCAAGGCCTGGTCGCGCAGGCAGTGGCCTTCTTCCAGCAGGATCAGCCGGTCCTGGTCGATGTCGGAGGCACTCACGCGCGCGGTCCTGCGCGGTGCATCGGCGGCAGGCACGGCCAGCAGGAACGCATCGTCGAACAAGGGAATTGCCTCCATGTCGCGTTCGGCCACCGGGAGCGCCAGCAACACTGCGTCCAGCGCGCCGCGCGTGAGCTCGTCCATCAAGAGGCGCGTCTGCGTCTCGCGCAGCTCGACGCGCAGGTCCGGATGGCGCTGCTGCAAGACCGGCAGGATTCGCGGCAGCACGTACGGCGCGAGCGTCGGGATGACGCCGAGCCGCAGCCGGCCGGTCAACAAGCGTCCGCTGTGACGAGCGAAATCCGTCAGATCGCGCGCGGCCGCGAGCACCCGCTCGGCCCGGCTGGCGATCTCCAGCCCGGTCTCGCTGAGCATGACCTCGCCGGGGCGCCGCTCGATCAGGTCGACGCCGAGGTCCCTTTCGAGCTCGCGGATCTGCATGGACAGCGCCGGCTGCGTGACCGCGCAGGCCTCGGCGGCCTTGCCGAAATGCCGGTGCGTCGCGAGCGCATTGAGATATCTCAATTGTTTCAGAGTGATCACAGCGATAAGATATTCTGATCGAGATGGTCAGGCAATACGATTAGACCTGATCGAAAGAAGGTCTATGGTGCGCCGCGACGCCCCGAAACAACGCGAAGAAAACAGAACACGATCGGAAAGAGACATGGACGCAAAGACTGACGAGAGCGCCGGCAAATGCCCCGTCGTGCACACGACGATTGCCAGGGCCAACCGCGACTGGTGGCCGAACCAGCTGGACCTTTCGGTCCTCCACCAGCACTCGACCCTGTCCGATCCGATGGGCGAGGCGTTCGACTACGCCAAGGAATTCAACAGCCTCGACCTGAATGCCGTCATCAAGGACCTGCATGCCTTGATGACGGACTCGCAGGAGTGGTGGCCGGCAGACTTTGGCCATTACGGGCCGTTCTTCATCCGCATGGCATGGCACAGCGCGGGCACGTACCGCATCGGCGACGGCCGCGGCGGCGCCGGGGCCGGCCAGCAGCGCTTCGCGCCGCTCAACAGCTGGCCGGACAACGTGAACCTCGACAAGGCGCGCCGGCTGCTCTGGCCGATCAAGCAGAAATACGGCCAGAAAATCTCCTGGGCCGACCTCATGATTCTCGCCGGCAACGTCGCCCTCGACTCGATGGGCTTCAAGACCTTCGGTTTCGGCGGCGGGCGCGCCGACGTCTGGGAGCCTGAGGAAGACATCTACTGGGGTCCCGAGGGCACGTGGCTGGCGGACGAGCGCTACAGCGGCGACCGTGACCTTCAGAATCCTCTCGCCGCCGTGCAGATGGGTCTGATCTACGTCAATCCGGAAGGACCCAACGGCAAGCCGGATCCGATCGCCGCCGCGCGGGACATCCGCGATACCTTCTTGCGCATGGCGATGAACGACGAAGAGACCGTCGCACTCATCGCCGGCGGACACAGTTTCGGCAAGACCCATGGCGCTGCCGATCCGAGCCAGTATGTCGGCCCCCAACCCGAAGGCGCTACAATCGAGGAGCAAGGGTTCGGCTGGAAGAACACCTATGGCAGCGGCAAGGGCGATGACACGATCGGCAGCGGCCTGGAAGTCATCTGGACCGAGACGCCGACGAAGTGGAGCAACGACTTCTTCGACAACCTGTTCGAGTACGAATGGGAACTGACCAAGAGCCCGGCCGGTGCGCATCAGTGGAAACCGAAGAACGGTGCCGGCGCCGGTGCGATGCCGGATGCGCACGACCCGTCAAAGCGTCACGCGCCGTCCATGCTGACCACCGACCTCGCCTTGCGGCTCGACCCTGCGTACGAGAAGATCTCAAGGCGCTTCCACGCGAACCCGGATCAGTTCGCCGACGCGTTTGCTCGGGCGTGGTTCAAGCTCACGCATCGCGACATGGGCCCGATCGTGCGTTATCTCGGCCCGCTGGTTCCGAAAGAGACGCTACCCTGGCAAGACCCGATCCCCGCTGTGGATCATCCGCTGATCGGGGATCAGGACATTGCGGCACTGAAGGCCAAGATCCTCGCGTCCGGGCTGTCCGTGTCCCAACTGGTCTCCACGGCTTGGGCGTCGGCCTCGACGTTCCGCGGCTCCGACAAGCGCGGTGGCGCGAACGGTGCGCGCATTCGCCTTAGCCCGCAGAAGGACTGGGACGTCAACCACCCAGCTCAACTCGCGACGGTGCTTGCGAAACTCGAAGCGATCCAGAAGGAGTTCAACGCTTCAGCCTCCGGCGGCAAGAAGGTCTCGCTCGCCGACCTGATCGTTCTCGGCGGCAGCGCGGGAATCGAGAAAGCCGCGCAGGGCGCCGGACACCACGTGCAGGTTCCCTTCACGCCGGGCTGTATGGACGCGTCGCAGGAGCAGACCGACGTCGAGTCCTTCGCGCCGCTCGAACTGACCGCTGACGGCTTCCGCAACTATCTCCGCGGCAAGCAGCGCTTGTCCGCTGAGGAGTTGCTGGTGGATCGGGCGCAATTGCTGAGGCTGACGGCGCCCGAGATGACGGTGCTCGTCGGCGGCCTGCGTGTGCTGAACGCCGGACAGCCGGCGCACGGCGTCTTCACCAAGCAGCCCGAGACGCTGACCAACGACTTCTTCGTCAACCTGCTCGATATGAGCACGCAATGGCAGGCGTCTGCCGGGACCGACGGCGTGTTCGAAGGACGCGACCGCAAGACCAACGAGGTCAAGTGGACCGGCACCCGCGTCGACCTGATCTTCGGCTCGCACTCGCAGTTGCGCGCGCTTGCGGAAGTCTATGCGTGCGCGGACGCGAAGG
>CAYZMR010000313.1:0-4478 GCA_964479515.1 uncultured Hyphomicrobiales bacterium
TATCAAGCTGCGCCAGCAGCGGCGGCGCGAGCGGCACGCCGTCACGGCTGCGGTCCGCCCGGCACTCGCGGCGCCGCTCGCCCGGCATGCGGATCTCGTCGACGCCCGGCAATCGCTTCGACTCCTTCAACTCGCGGACGTGCCGATCGACCTCGGCCGTGTAGGCATCGAGCGGCAGGAAGCGTGCGATGTCGAGCGCGATGATGAAATGACCGGTGTTGGTCTCGCTTGAATCATCCGCGTTGAAGTCGACCACGTCGCGGCCGAACGCCGCGCGATTGAGCGGTCCGGCCAGGAGTCCGAGCATGACAGCAAGCCCTGAGCCCTTGTAGCCGCCGATCGGCAAGAGCAGGCCTTCGGCGCTGCGCTTGGCGTCGGTGACGTCTTCGCCGGTCGCCGTGTTGACCATCCAGCCCGGCGGCATCGATTTGCCTTGCAGCGCGTAGTTCTTCACGGTGCCGTAGGAGACGACGGTCGTCGCCATGTCGAGCACGACGGGTCCGTTTCCGCTCGGAACGCCGATCGCGAGCGGATTGGTCCCGAGCAGCGGATCGGCGCCGCCCCAGACCGCCATATGGTTGGCGTTCGCGACCGCGGTGTACATCCCGATCATGCCCTGCGCGGCGGGCATCTCGGCGTAAAGCCCGGCGGGCCCGGCATGGTTCGAGCGGCGCACGCCGACCCAGGCGACGCCGGTGTCGCGCGCAAGCGCGATCGCGGTCTCGGCCGCGCGGCTCATGACGAGGTGACCCATGCCGTTGTCGCCGTCGACCAGTGCGGTTGCGGGCGCGGATTTTGTGACCGTGATGCTCGGCCGCGCGTTGAAGCCGCCGGCTTTCAGCCGGCGCACATATTGCGGCAGGCGGAACACGCCATGCGCGTCGGCGCCGGTGAGATCGGCTTCGGTCATCAGCGTGGCGCATTTTGCCGCATCGTTCGGCGGCAGTCCGGCGGCGACAAGCGCGTCCGTGATGAAAGCCCGGATGGCCTTGGCTGGAACACGCCGGAATGTCGAAGCATCGTTCATCTGCCGAGACCCTTTTGCCCTTCGCGGACAGCCAACTGCATCCTATATGAATCCCGAACAGGAGCCGATCATGACCGATCCCGCTCGCCCTCGCGTCGTCATCGTCGGCGCCGGCTTCGGCGGCTTGTCGGCCGCGAAGGCGCTGGCCGGCAGCGCGTTCGACGTCACCGTGATCGACCAGCACAACTATCACCTGTTCCAGCCGCTGCTCTATCAAGTCGCGACCGCCGGGCTATCGCCGGCCGATATCGCCTCGCCGATCCGCGGAATCCTGCACCGCCAGCAAAACGCGAACGTCATGCTCGGCAAGGTCTCGGGCGTGGACGTGGCGCGGCGCGAGGTCCTGGTGGAGGGCCGTCGCGTTCCGTTCGACACGCTGATTCTGGCGACCGGCGCGCAGCATGCCTATTTCGGCCATGACGACTGGGCGGCCTATGCGCCCGGCCTGAAAACCATCGACGATGCCACTTACATCCGCCGCCGCATCCTGCTGGCCTTCGAGAAGGCCGAGACCGAAGCCGACCCGGACGAGCGCGCGCGGCTCCTCAATTTCGTGGTGGTCGGCGGCGGCCCGACCGGCGTCGAAATGGCAGGCGCGATCGCGGAGCTGGCGAACCGGGCATTGGCCGCCGATTTCCGCTCGATCGATCCGCGCTGCGCCCGCATCATTTTGGTGGAGGCGGCGCCACGCCTGCTCACGCCGTTCGACCCGTCGCTCTCCGACGCCGCCAAGCGCTCGCTCGAGCAGCTCGGCGTCGACGTGCGCCTCGGCACGGCGGTCACGGCTTGCGACGCGGAAGGCGCGTCGGTCGGCAAGGATCGCATCGAGTCGCGCACGGTGATCTGGGCGGCCGGCGTGATGGCGTCGCCGGCGGGGCGATGGCTCGGCGCCGAGACCGATCGCGCCGGCCGCGCCAAGGTTAACCCCGACCTCTCGCTGCCGGGATATCCGGATATCTTCGTGATCGGCGACACCGCGTTCGCGACCGGGGCAGACGGAAAGCCGCTGCCCGGTGTCGCGCCTGTCGCCAAGCAGCAGGGGCAATACGTGGCGGCGCTGCTGATCGCGCGCGCCGAGGGCAGGGCGGTTGCGCCGTTCCGCTACCGCGACTTCGGCTCGCTCGCGACGATCGGACGCAAGCGCGCGGTCGCGCAGCTCGGCAGGCTCCGGATCAAGGGCTTCGTCGCGTGGCTCCTCTGGAGCGTCGCGCACATCTATTTCCTGATCGGGTTCCGTAACCGGCTGATCGTCGCGATGAACTGGGCCTGGAATTACGTGACGTTCCAGCGCGGGACGCGGCTGATCACCGGCATCTCGGGCTCGCGCATGGAGGACATGCCGATGCCGGAAGAGACCCGCCCGCCGATGCGCGGCGCTGCCTGAGGCGCGAGGCTTCGCCTGCCCGTCACGTCCGCCACAGGTCCGCGCGCCAGCGCCATGCGATCAGCGACGTGAAGACCAGGCCAACGAGCGCGTAGAGCGACGCCATTGCGCGATAGCCGACCCAATCGATCAGCGGGCCGGCAGCGAGCAGGCCGAGCGGCAGGCTGTAGATCGCCATCATGCGCACGCCCATGACGCGCCCGCGGAATTTTTCGCCCGCCATCTGTAACAGGTTGATCTGCAACGACACCATGCTGAAACTTTGCATGATCCCCGCAACGATGAGATACGGGATCCCATAGAACCGCGCCGGCACCTGCGCGAAGCCGAGCAGCAATATGTACCAAATCACCGTCGACACCATCATCACGCGAGTCAGGCGCGTTGCGGCGCCAAGATTGCTGAGGATGATCGAGCCGGCGAGGGAGCCGATCGCGAAGCTCGCGACCATGAGGCCGAGGCCGGTCTGATCGAGCCCATAAACATTTTTCGCCGCGTAGGGCATCAGGCCGTTGGTCAGCGGAAACGCCGAGAGGTTGGTCAGGAAGGCGAGCGAGACGAGCGCCAGAAGGACGGGCGTGTTCCAGGTGTGCGCCAGGCCCTCCTTCAGGTCCTGCCAGGACGATTTTCCGGCCGCTTCCTCCGGCGTCATGGCAAGCTCGACATGCCGCACTGGCGCAGTGTCGCCGAGCATCAGCAATGCGCCGACAATGTAGAGACTGGTGATGATCACGTAAGCCGGCGCCATGCCGAAGAGCGTGAAGATGCTCGCACCCACAAGCGCGCCGGCCACCCGCGCCGAGTCCTGGGTCGTGCGCGACAGGCTGAGCGCGCTGATCAGCGTATTCGACGGCATGGTCTCGGCGATCAGCGCGCCGCGCACGCCCAGATCGGATGGGCGAACGAGGCCCATGAAGGCCGTGACGATGACGACAACCACCGGACTGATCGACCCCGACAACGCGAATAACAGCAGCGTCGAGGCGCACACCGCATAGGCGGCGCGCATGCCGAGCAGCAGCGATTTGTGCCCCAGACGATCGCCGACGACGCCATAGAGAGGCGCGATCAGCGTGCCGAGGTATTGCATCGCACCGAAGGCAGTGAGCCACAGCACCGATCCGGTCTCGACCAGCACGTACCAGCCGAGGATGATCGTCTCCATCTCGAAGGCCCATGACGTCAGCAGGTCGGCGGGCCATTGGAAACGGAAGCTGCGAACGCCGAAGGGCGCGAGCATCGTGTAGCGCAAAGCACCGCGCGCGCGTTCGTCGCGCGGCGCCTCAAACGTGTCGCTGGAGATCCCGGTCCGGCGGTCGAGCATTCGCCGGGAGCTTAGCTCATCCGCCGCTTGCGGGGCCCGGCAAAAGCGCATGGACGGCGTGCAACAGGATTGCCGATGCTGCGCTGCGGCATCCGCGCCGGCTAATACGAGCGCGGCAAACCGAGCACATGCTCGGCGAGATACGACAGGATCAGGTTGGTCGAGATCGGCGCGACCGAATAGAGCCGGGTCTCGCGGAATTTGCGCTCGATATCGAATTCCTCGGCGAATCCGAAGCCACCATGCGTCTGCACGCACATGTCGGCGGCCGCCCACGAGGCGTCGGCGGCGAGCAGCTTTGCCATGTTGGCTTCCGCGCCGCAGTCGCGGCCCTGCTCGTAGAGCGAGGCTGCCTCATGCACCATCAGCTCGGCGGCGCGCATCTGCGAATACGCGCGCGCGATCGGAAACTGGATGCCCTGGTTCTGCCCGATCGGTCGACCGAAAACGCTGCGCTCCTTGGCGTAGGCGCTCGCCTTCTCGATGAACCACTTGCAATCGCCGATGCATTCCGCCGCGATCAGGATACGCTCTGCGTTCATGCCGGAGAGGATATAGCGGAAGCCCTGGCCCTCCTCGCCGACCAGGTTCTCGGTCGGCACGCGCAGATCGTCGAAGAACACTTCGGTCGTGGCGTGGTTCATCATGGTGCGGATCGGATTGATCTTGAGGTTTTCGCTGCCCGCCAGATGCATGTCGACCAGGAACACCGACAGACCGTCGGTGCGCTTCTTCACCTGCTC
>CAYZMR010000314.1:0-4470 GCA_964479515.1 uncultured Hyphomicrobiales bacterium
GCCTTCTTGGCGGCGATCACGTTCTCGGTCTTGGACTCGGCGGTGACCATGATGAACGGCGTCCGGTTGAGGCCGGGGTCGCCGCGCACTTCCTTCAAAAGCTCGTAGCCGGTCATCGGCTCCATGTTCCAATCCGAGATCACGAGGCCGTATCGCTTGCCGCGCATCTTGGCGAGCGCGGCGGAGCCATCGGAGGCATCGTCGACGTCTTCGAAGCCGAGTTGGCGCAGCAGATTGCGGATGATGCGGATCATCGTGTTGTAGTCGTCGACCACGAGAATAGGCATCGACAAATCGATGGCCATCGCTTCTGCTCCGTCTACGCGTTTGCGGGCGCGCGATTCTGCGCCCCCGCCTTCAACACTTGACCGATCTGGAAAGGTCCCAGCGCTGCCCCTACTCGCACACCGTAACAACCGCGATTGAATATCCGGTTAATCCTGCGCTATTGCGACGGCCGCCCGACCCCGGGGATGCGCCAAAGATGGCTTGGCCGGTGGCGCAGTAGGGGGCTTGTCCCTCACGTTAACACTTGGTGAATGCCCCCAATGAGCGAGCCGCAACCCAACGTCGACCCGCGCATGCTCCGCGTCCTCGCCTTCGAGGACCTGCGCGTCGGCATGCGCGAAAGCCTGATGAAGACCGTGATGGACTCGGACGTGGTCGGATTCGCGCGCCTGTCGGGCGACGACAATCCGCTGCATCTCTCCGATATCTATGCCGCCGAGACGCGCTTCAAGCAGCGCATCGCCCACGGGCTCTATACGGCAAGCCTCATCTCCGCCGTGCTCGGCACGCGGCTGCCCGGGCCCGGCGCGATCTATCGCTCGCAGACGCTCAACTTTCACGCGCCGGTCAAGATCGGCGACGTGGTGCAGGTGATCGTCGAGGTCGTCGAGCTGATCCCGAAGGGGCATATCGCGCGCCTCGCCTGCGAGGCCTCGGTGGACGGCAAGGTGGTGCTGGACGGCGAAGCGGTGGTGTCGGTGCCGTAGCGGCGCGCTTGACTTCGAGGGCTCGGCAACGCACCTCAGGGCGGCCGTGACCGACCATTCCGCTCACTTCCGCGCATGACCGATCGCTCTCAGCAGACGAAATCCTTCGTCGTCGTGCGCGATGACGACCCGCAGATCGCGCGCTTGCACGGCGCGGTCGCGGCGATCGGCAATTTCGACGGCGTGCACCGGGGACATCGCGCCGTGATCGACGCCGCGATCGCGCGCGCCGAGCCGATGGCGGCCGCGGCGATCGCCGTCACCTTCGAACCGCATCCGCGCGCCGTGTTGCGGCCGACCGCGCCGATGTTCCGGCTGACCGACGCGACCGCGAAGCTGCGCCTGCTCGCCGCGACCGGGCTTGCCGGCGCGCTGGTGCTGACCTTCGACCGCGCTTTCGCGGCGCTCTCGGCCGAGGAATTCGTCACGCGCATTCTCGTCGGCCGGCTCGGCATCAGCGGCGCGACCATCGGCTTCGATTTCCATTTCGGGCATCAGCGGCGCGGCTCACCGGCGTTTCTTGCCGCGCAAGGCGAGCGGCTCGGTTTCTCGGTCGAGACGGCTCCGCCGCTGGAAGACGAAGGGCGGCCCGTGTCGTCGTCCTCGATCCGCACCGCGCTCGCCGCGGGTCGCGTGGTCGAAGCCGCCGAATTGCTCGGGTACCCCTGGTTCGTCAGCGGCACCGTGATCCGCGGCGACCAGCGCGGCCGCGACCTCGGATTTCCGACCGCCAACCTGGCGCTCGATCCGGCCTGCGGGCTCAAGCACGGGATCTACGCGGTGCGCGTGCAGATCGCGGATCGCATCCATGACGGCGTCGCGAGTTTCGGTACGCGGCCGACCTTCGACGACGGCGCGCCGCTCCTGGAGGTCTATCTGTTCGACTTCAGCGGCGATCTCTATGGCGTCGCGATCGATGTGGCCTTCATCGGCTGGATCAGGGCCGAGCTGAAGTTCGATGCGATCGACGCGCTGGTCGCCCGCATGCACGAGGACGCGCGGCTTGCGCGCGCGGCGCTCGCGCGCGTGCCCGGCGCGTTTCCACCGCTTGGAAGACTGGCGTAGACGTCCTCACGCCTGCGGCCGCCGCACCAGCAGGAAACATCCCAAGGCGAGCGTCGCGAAGGCCGCCACGGTCGCGAGCGCCCAGCGATCCGACGCACGCTCCGCGATGAAGGCGACCACGACTGGCGCGATCGAGGTGACGACGAGCGCCGGTCCCGCGATACGGCCGATGATGCGGCCGTAGCCCGCGGCGCCGAACAGCGCGAGCGGCACGGCCCCGCGCGCGATTGTGACCAGCCCGTTCGCGATGCCGAACATGATCGCGAAGGCGAACGCGACGGGCGTCGAGAGTCCCACCAGCCACAGCATGATGAACGCCGTGACCAGCATGCCGATGCCGAACCGCACGATCCAGAGCGGATGAACATTGCGCGCGAAGATGAACTCGCATAGGCGCGCGGCGACCTGCGAGGGGCCGAACAGGCTGCCGATGATGACGGCGGTCGCGGGCTCGATGCCGAGCCGTTTGAAGATCGCCAGGAGATGCGTCGAGAGCCCCGAGGGCACGAAGGCGTAAGATGCGAACGCCGCGACGACGAGCAGGAAGACGGCGCCTTTTGCCGGCAGAAGAGCGGGTCGCGACGCGACCGTGCCGGCGGGCACGATGTCGGGTTCGGCGCGCGCGCGCGGAAGCGCGAAGGCATGCAGTGGCGCCGCGATGCAGGCGAGCAGGGCCGCATAGACGAGATAGGTTTCCTGCCAGCCGACGCGCTGGATCAACACGTAGGTCGCGGGCCAGCTCACCGTCGAGGCAAACCCGCCCGCGAGCGTCAACACCGTGATCGGCTGGCGCGCCCGCGTTCCGAAGATGCGCCCGAGCGTCGCGAAGGCCGGGTCGTAGAGCGACGCCGCCATCGCGACGCCGAGGACGATCCAAACCATCAGATAGGCGATCGGGTGTTGCACATAGGCGAGCGCGACCAACCCGAGCGCGCCGGCAAGCGATCCGAACGGCATGACGCGGTGGCCGCCATAGCGGTCGATCATCGTGCCGACGGTCGGCGAGACCAGCCCCGCGGCCAGAAGGCCCGCCGAGAAGCCGCCCATCGCGAACGTAAAGGAGTAGCCGCGGTCGGCCGCGATCAGCGGCATCATCAGGACCGGCGGATAGAAGATCGCGGCCCAGGCGATGATCTGCGTGACGCCAAGCACCGCGACGGCACGCCAAGGGCCGAAAGCGAAATCGCGGATGGCCGGCATCAGCCTATCGTGGCAGAGGCCGGCCGCGGCGCGCTACTGTTTCTTCGCGGGCGCCGCGGGCGCTGCGGGTGCCGCAGCAGGGGCCGCGGGCGCCGCGGCTGCGGGGGCCGCCGCTTTCTTCTTCGCCGGGCGCTTCTTGGCCGGAGCATCCGGCGTCGCGCCGCAGCGCACATAGACCATCGTGCCGTAGCGTCCGGCGACCTCCTGGTCGACCCAGCGTAAGACCATGACCCGGCCGTCGAACGACACGATCTCGCGGTCAAGCTGGCTGCCGCCCGGCTGGTCGCCCGGCCCGACGAAATTCTGTCCGTTGGGGCCGCCCTTGAGCATCAGTTCGGTCGGCTGCGACTGGTCGGCAAGATGCATCGTGACGCCGCCGGTCGGCCCGCGCGTGATCGTGTAGGGCTGCTTGCATTGGCTGCGGGCGGCCGCCTCGGTGCGCGCGCGGTCCTCCGGCTTGTGGAACGCCGCGAGCCCCCAGCGGCCGACCAGGTCCTGCGCCGGGATGCTGGCGGGCAGCGGCGGCCCGCCCGGGGCGGCGGCTTCGGGCGCCGGCGCGGTCGACATCTGCGACGCGCAGCCCGTCAAGAACAGCGCCGCGACTACGGCGAGCGTCGCCGGAGACGACAGACGCGGGAGAAAACGGACCATAACGGCCTCCTCGTCCTCCGAGATACGGCTCGCCGCATCATCGGGGTTCAAACGCAAGGCGGACCGCTGGCAACGGCCCCACCCCCCTCAATGTTGCAATATCACCTTCGGGTTAACCATCCGCTGTCGGCCGCCGCCTTGACACGGTAGGGGCGGACGCCCTATCTCCGCGGCGCTGCTAGCACTCGCAATCAAGAGTGCTAACGGCCTTTCCCATCGACCGTTTTCGGTCCCGACGTCATCGATCATCCGGGCATCCGCCGCACCGACGAGGAAGACATGGCCAAGCTCAAGTTCCGTCCCCTCCACGACCGCGTTGTCGTCCGCCGCATCACCGCCGACGAGAAGACCAAGGGCGGCATCATCATCCCCGACACCGCCAAGGAAAAGCCGCAAGAGGGCGAAGTCGTGGCGGTCGGCCCGGGCGGGCGCGACGAGGCCGGCAAGCTCGTCCCGATCGACATCAAGGCCGGCGACCGGGTGCTGTTCGGCAAGTGGTCGGGCACCGAGGTGAAGCTCGACGGCGAGGAGCTCCTGATCATGAAGGAGTCCGACGTCA
>CAYZMR010000315.1:0-4449 GCA_964479515.1 uncultured Hyphomicrobiales bacterium
GTTTCGCTTCGCTCAACCCGGGCTACGAAACTACGCCAGCCCATACAGCTTCTTCGCGTTCCCCGCATAGATCATCCGCCGCTGCTCTTCGGTGAGCGCCGGCGGCAGGGCGAGGAACGGATCGTCGAAATCCCAGTGCGGGTAATCGCTGGCGAACAGGATGCGGTCGAAGCCGACCCAGCGCATCGCGTCCATCACGTGGTCGGGCTCCTCGGCCTCCTCCATCGGCTGGGTCGAGACCCAGAAATGCTCGCGGATGTATTCCGACGGCGGCCGCTTCACATGCGGGACCTCGTCGCGCATGCGCGCCCAATGCTTGTCGAGGCGCCAGCCGAGCGCCGGCAGCCAGCCGAAGCCGGATTCGATCAGCACCACCTTGAGGTCGCGGTACTGCTCGAACAGCCCTTCGAAGATCATGCTGGCGACGACCGCCGCCTGGCCGGTCGCGTGCTCGGTCATCTCCTCGATGTAGAACGAGGGCCAGCCCGAATTGGTCATGGCCCAGCCCGAATAGCCGAACACGTGGATGCCGATCGGCAGGCCGGCCTCGACGGCCGCCTCATAGATCGGCCAGTAGCGCCGCCGTCCGTGCGCCTCGGCGGCGCGGCTGAGCATCAGCACCTGCGCGAAGTCGCGATTTCCGGCACGGCGCTTGATCTCGGCGCGCGCGGCTTCGGGATTCTCATACGGCACGACCACAGAGGCCTTGAGCCGCTTCTCGCGCCCGGTCCATTGCGCCAACTGGATCTCGTTCGCCGCGAACGTCATCGCGGCGGAGAAATCGGGATTCGTCTCGCCCTGTCCGCTCGGCGCCAGCGGATTGAGAATCCCGTAGTCCATGTCGTAGAGGTCGAGCAGTTGCTCGCGCATGAACGGAAGGTCGCTGCCGGGCGGGCCGCCGTTCGGCGGCCAGGAGTCGCGGCGCGACGCAAGCGGCGTGATCTTCGGCATCGGATAGGTCTTGGCGAAGCCGTGGCGCGGACGCAGGCCATAGGTCTGCAGGTGCGACCACCGCTGATTGGACAGATACGGCCGGAACTGGTCGAGCTGCAGCCGTGGATGGACGTCGCAGTCGACGATTCCGTAGCGGGTCTTCGTCGCGCGAACAGGCTGGCGGAGTTCGATGTTCATGGCGCGAGTTCCTCGGCAGTTCGCGCGAACAAGACCCGAGCTCGGACTTGTTCAGGCTGCTCGGGCGCTGTTCGGCCTCAACCGTTGAGCCGATCATAGGTCGCAAGCGGATTCTCCACCAGTATCTTGTGCCGCAATCCCTCCGGGATTCCGCGCGGCAAGGTCTCGTCGCCGTCGAACTGCCAGTGCGGAAAATCGGAGGAAAACAACAGCATGTCGTCCGATCTTAAGTGGTCGATGATGCGCTCCACGTCGTCGGCACTGGACGGGCCGTCAAACGGTTGAATCGTCAGGCGAAAATTGTCACGCACGATTTCGCTGGGTGAGCGGTCGACCCACGGAATCTCGGTCCTCGCGCCGCGCCAGAACTTGGAGAATCGCCACAGGAAAGCCGGCAGCCAGGTCACGCCAGACTCGAGCAAAACCACCTTCAATTTCGGGTACTTGGCGAACACGCCCTCGGTGATCAGGCTCGCGACCTGGCTCTGAAAGCCTTGCGCCTGGCTGGTGTAATCCTCGACGTAAGAGGTTGGCCAACCAAGCGAAGTCACCGGGTTGCGATAGTTCGAGCCCGCGTGGATGCCGATCGGCAGGCCGAGCCGCTCGGCGGCCGCGAAGATCGGCCAATGATGTCTGCGGCCTAGCGGGGTTTCCTGCATCGCCAGTACCAGGATCTGGACGAAGCGCCGATCGACAGCGCAGCGCTCGATCTCCTCGACGGCGTATTCGATATTCTGCATCGGCACGACGATCGAGGCGCGCAGGCGCGGATCGCGGTCGAGAAATTCCTTTACGACCCAATCGTTTAGCGCGCGGTGGAAGGCGCGCGCCATGTCCTCGTTGTAGACGAGCTGGACGCCGTAGAGGCAATTGCAGATCGCGGTGCCGGCGCCCCAGCGGTCGAACACCTGCGAGGATAGCTCGCTAACGTTCGTCGCCGCATAGCCATTTTTCCCCCGGAAATCCGGCCGCGCGGTGAGCGGCGCGTTCGGCGGATAGGCGGCGGTCTCAAGCGAGCCGATGCCGCGCTCCTCCACCGAGTCGCGCCAATAGGCTTCCAGATGCGGCAGCAGCACCTTGATGTCGACAACGGTCGGATGCACGTCGCAGTCGATCGGCTTGATGTCCGCCATCTACTCCTCCCCGCATGTTACGGGAACTATAGCGATTTTCACGCGCGGCGCGCCGTGAGAAAAACGCCCGCAAGGATCAGCACGAAGCCGACCACGTGATAGCCCATCAGCGGCTCGCCGAGCACGGCGCCGGTCAGCAGCGCGCTGTAGATCGGCACGAGATGCAGGAAGATGCCGGCGCGGTTGGCACCGATCAGCTCCACCCCGCGGTTCCAGAATGCGAACGCGATTATCGTCGAAAATACAGTCACATAGAAGAACGCGAAAGCCGTGAGCCAAGTCGGCTGCAGCACGAAACCCGAGGCATGCTCGTAGGCCCACAGCGGCAGCGAGCTGAGCCCGGAAATCGCGCAGAAAACAAAGAGAAAGCTCATCGGATGGATCGCTGGGCGCAGCCGCAGCGAGGCGGAATAGACCGCCCACAGCAGCATATTGAACAGCACCAGCAGGTCGCCCCAGTTGAACGCGAGCGTGGTCAAAACATGGAGATCAAGCTGCGAGATGATCGCGAGCACGCCCGAAAGCGAGACCAGAACACCGAGCATCTGCCGAGCGTTCAGCCGATCGCCGAACATCACGGCACTCACGGCCGCGATCAGCACGGGGGCAAGCGAGTTCATCACCGAGACGTTCATCGCGGTGGTGAGTTGCAGGCCGAGGAACTGGAGCGCGCTGAACAGCCCGCCGCCGATCACCGACAGGTAGATCAACATCCCGAAATGGGCGCGGATCAGTGGCCAGTCGCGCGCAAGCTGCGCCCGCACGAAGGGCAGCAGGACCAGCACCGCGAGAAGGTAGCGCGCGACCGAGAGCGCGAACGGCGGCACCTGGCCGGCGATCGCCCGGCCGAGGATGTGATTGACCGACCAGCACAGGCCCGCGAGCGCGAGCAGCAGATACGCGTTGGAGAACAGCCCGCGCGCGGGCCGGGCCTCTGTCGCCTCCCCGGCGGTCATCAAGATGCTTTTCGTTCTGTCTCGTTCTATCCGCGCGAATACGCCGTCACCGGCAGGCTCAGCCCATCGCGGTTGTAGATGTCGTCGCGGAACTGCACCACGCCGTCCGGCGTCGCCCAGGCCGTGACATAGACCCATTGCAGCGGCACCGGCGGCTTGAGCTTGGCGTCCTTGCGCTCGCCGGATTTGATCACGTCCTCGATCTCCAGCCGCGACCAGCCGTTCGTCTCCGACAACAGCCAGTTCACCAGGTCGCGCACGTTCTGCACGCGCATGCAGCCGGAGGAGTGGAAGCGGATGTCCTCGCCGAACAGGTTCTTCAGCGGCGTATCGTGCATATAGACGCCGTGCGGGCTCGGGAAATTGATGCGGATCGAGCCGAGCGAGTTGAAGTCGCCAGGGTCCTGCTTGAAACGGTAATTCACCGCCTCCTCGGAAAACCAGTTGACCTGCGCGGGGGTCAGCTCATTGCCCTTCGGATCGAGGATGCGGATGTGGTTCTTGGTCAGGTAATCCGGCTCGGCCTGCATCTTGGGGATCAGGTCCTTGCGCACGATCGAGACCGGCACGGTCCAGTACGGATTGAAGTTGATCTCGATGATCTTTGAGTTGATGTCGGGCGAAGGCCGGTCCGGCTTGCCGGCGACGGTTGCGTGCCGCGACATCACCACGCCGTTCTCGATCGCTTCGAGCTGCGCGGCCGGAATGTTGCACACGACGTAGCGGTGGCCCGGCGTCGCCGAGAGCACGCGCAGGCGAACGAGGTTGGCGCGCAGCTGGTTGAGCCGCTGGTCGGCCGGGATGTTGAGCGCGTTGAAGGTCAATTCGCGCGCGAGGCCGTCCGTCGTCAGACCGTGGCGTGCCTGGAAACGGCGCACCGCCGCCTCGACATAGGAATCGTAGACGTCGTTTTCGCCCGCGCCCGGATCGAGATCGCCGGCGATCTTCAGCCGCGCCCGCATCGGCACCACGCTCGAATGCCGGGCACCGAGCCGCAGCCGCTCGACCGGCGGCACGACCGGCCAGCCGCCACTGGCGGCGATCTGCTCGTAGCGGGTGATCGCGAGCTCGGTATGCTGCACCGTCCCGGCCGAGAGCGTCGGCAGCGAGGCGGTCGGCATCTTGATGGTGCGCGAGCCGGAATCGAAGTTCTGGCCGTAATCGCCGCGCTGGTTCTGCTGGATCAACTGCTGCAGCGGGTCCTCGGCCTGCTGCGCGAAGGCGCGGGT
>CAYZMR010000316.1:0-4418 GCA_964479515.1 uncultured Hyphomicrobiales bacterium
CGCGAACAGCACCGATTTTCACCCCCGCTCCGAACCGAACGTTAAGCAGAGCTTGGTAGGTCTGTCGTCGTGGGGCGGACGGGAGAACGGGCGTGGCCTTGACTGAGAGCATCAATGGCGCGAGCCGGTTGCTCGATCGCGTCACCAATCCGGTGCGCGCCTGGCTCGCCGACGGGTCCGACAGCTCGCGCGCGCAGCGCGTCGCGAGCACGGCGTTCCTGATCCGCGTCGCGAGCGCGGCGCTGGTGTATCTCACGCAAATCGTGCTCGCGCGCTGGATGGGCTCGTTCGAGTTCGGCGTCTACGTCTATGTCTGGACCTGGGTGCTGCTGCTCGGCGGCGTGGTCGACCTCGGGCTCGCCTCCTCGACGCAGCGCTTCATTCCGCAATACACCGGCCACAAGCAGCTCGCGCTGCTGCGCGGTTTTCTCTCCGGCAGCCGCTGGCTGAGTGTTGGGCTTGCGAGCGCGATCGCGCTCGCCGGCGCGCTCGGCGTGTGGCTGCTCGAGCCGTGGGTGCGATCCTACGAGGTGATCCCGCTCTATCTCGCCTGCGTGTCGCTGCCGGTCTTCGTGTTGAGCCGGGTGCAGGACGGCATCGCGCGCTCCTATGACTGGATCAACCTCGCGCTGATGCCGGCCTATGTGCTGCGCTCGCTCGCGCTGATCGCCGTGATGGCGGCGGCCTATGCGGCGGGTCTGCCGACCAATGCCGCGACCGCGATGATCGCCGCGATCCTCACCACCTGGCTCACGACGCTCGGGCAACTGGTCGTGATGAACCGCCGCCTCGCGCGCCAAGTCGAGCCGGGGCCGAAGGCCTATGACGTCCCAACCTGGCTCAAGGTCTCGGTGCCGATCTTCATGGTCGAGGGCTTCTACCTGCTGTTGACCTACACCGACGTGCTCGTGCTGCAGCAATATCGCCCGCCCGAGGAGGTCGCGGTGTATTACGCGGCCGCCAAGACGCTCGCGCTCGTCGCCTTCGTGTATTTCTCGGTCGCCGCCGCGACCGCGCATCGCTTCAGCGAGTACCATATCGCCGGTGACCGCGCGGCGCTCTCCGCATTCATGGCGGAGGCGATCCGCTGGACGTTCTGGCCCTCGCTCGCCGCGACCGTGCTGATCCTCGCGGTCGGTAAGCCGTTCCTGTGGCTCTTCGGCTCGCAATTCGTCGGCGGCTATCACCTGATGTTCATCTTGGCGATCGGCCCGCTTGCGCGCGCGACCGTCGGGCCGGTCGAGAGGTTGCTCAACATGGTCGGCGAGCAGCGCGCCTGCATGGTCGTTTACGCGGCCGCGTTCGCGGCGAATGTCGCGCTGTGCGTGGTGCTGATCCCGATGTTCGGCGTCGCGGGCGCCGCGATGGCGGTCTCGGGCGCGATGATCCTGGAATCCGTGCTGCTGTTCCTCGTCACCAGGGAGCGCCTCGGCCTGCACGTGTTCATCTGGCGGCCGAAGGGCCGCTGAGCGCATGGCGACCGACGACACCATCGCCGGTTCGATCCCGCTGCGGCGCGAACGCGCAACCGGCGCCGTCCCGCGGCGCGCGCTTACGCAGGCCCAGTGGCAGCCTTTATCCGCGCTCGGCACGAGCGCGGCAGAATGGCGCGATCTCGTTGCCCGCGCGCTCGAGCCGAACGTGTTCTACGATCCAGCCTTCGCGCTGGCTGCGGCGCCGGTGTTCGGCACGACCACGGGTGCGATCCTGGTGCGCCAGAACGGCCGGCTGATCGGCCTGTTCCCGGGGCGGATCGAACGCCGCTACGGCTTCGTCGCGACGCTGAAGGGCTGGACGCATCCTTACGCGCCGCTCGGCGTGCCGCTGGTCGACCGCGACGCCTCGGAGGCCGCGATCGGTGCGTTCCTGGACGCGATCTGCGCCGACGGGTCCTGCCTGGTGCTCCTGCCAATGCTCACGCGCGATGGCGCGTTCGCGGCCGCACTCTCCCGCGTGCTCGCGCGGCGCGGCGGCGCCGCGATCGGCTTCGACGAGCACGCGCGCGCGCTGCTCGCGCCGGGCGAGGATCGCGCGGCGTATCTGGATCACGCGGTCGCGCACAAGAAGCGCAAGGAGCTACGCCGTCAGCGTCGGCGGCTCGCCGACAGCGGTGCGGTCGAGCTTACGACCGCGCGCAAGCCCGCGGCGGTCGCCGCGGCGCTCACTGACTTTCTCGCGCTCGAAGCGGGCGGCTGGAAGGGCCGTTCCGGCAGCGCCGCGAGCGCGCATCCGCCGATCCGCGCTTTCATGGAAGCCGCGCTCGCCGCCCTCGCGGCGGACGGCCATGCGCGCATCGACCGCCTGCTGCAGGGTGGCCGTCCGCTCGCCGCCGCCATCACGCTGCGAAGCGGCGCGACGTCCTGGTTCTGGAAGATCGCCTATGACGAGGCCAATGGCCGCGCGTCGCCGGGCGTGCAGATCGCGCTCGACCTGACCCGTGAGCTTCTCGCCGACGCGAGCGTGGCGCGCGTCGATTCATGCGCGACCGCCGATCATCCGATGATTGATCACCTCTGGCGCGATCGACTCGCGCTCGCCGATCTGCTGATCGCGCCCAATGCCGAGGCGCTGCCGGCGTTCCATATCGCGCGCCGGATCGAGAGGGCGCGCCGCGCGGCGATCAATATGGCGAAGCGTCTGCGCGGCTTGCTACGGGGCCGATCCTGATGTCTCGCGCAGGAGGCGCCGGATGATCTTGCCGGTCGTGGTCATCGGCATCTCGGTGATGAAGGCGATCTCGCGCGGATACTCATGCGCCGCCAGATGCGTGCGCACGAAGTCCTGCACATCGGACGCAAGTGCGTCCGACGCGGCGACGCCGGGCTTGAGCACGATGAACGCCTTGACGATTTCGGTGCGCACCTTGTCGGGCTTGCCGACCACGGCCGCGAGCGCGACCGCCGGATGCTTGAGCAGGCAATCCTCGATCTCGCCCGGCCCGATGCGATAACCCGACGAGGTGATGACGTCGTCGTCGCGCCCGATGAAGGTGATGTAGCCCTCGTCATCGACTGTGCCCTGGTCGCCGGTCGTCATCCAGTCGCCGATGAATTTTTGCGCCGTTGCTTCCGGACGGCCCCAATATTGCAGGAACATCACCGGGTCCGGCCGCTTCACGGCGATCTGGCCGATCTCGCCCGGGCCGGCGCGCGATCCGTCGGCCCTGATGATCGCGACGTCGTGGCCCGGCACCGGCTTACCGATCGCGCCGGGCTTCGAGACGCCGATCATCGCGCAGGAGGAGAGCACCAGATTGCATTCGGTCTGGCCGTAGAATTCGTTGATGACGAGCCCGAACGTCTCGCGACCCCATTCGTAGGTCTCCGCGCCGAGCGCCTCGCCGCCGGAACCGAGCGTGCGCAGGCGCAAATCATGCCGCCCGCGCGGGCTTGGCGCGGAACGCAGCATGCGCAGCGCGGTCGGCGGGATGAAGGCGTTGCGGACGCCGCAGGTCGCCATCAGGGTAAAGGCCTCCTCGGGGTCGAACTTCTCGACCTTGCGCGCCACCACCGGAACGCCGTGATGCAGGCATGGCAACAGGGCATCGAGCAAGCCGCCGGCCCAGGCCCAGTCGGCCGGCGTCCAGAAGCGGTCGCCCGGTTGGGGGAGAAAATCATGCGGCATCTCGACGCCCGGCAGATGTCCGAGCACGACGCGATGGCCATGCAGTGCGCCTTTCGGCTGCCCGGTGGTGCCGGACGTGTAGATCATCATGGCGGGATCGTCGGGCGTGGTCGCGGCCGGTTCGAAGTCGGCGCTGCCTCGCGCGATCGTCTCGTGGAAGCCGAGCGCACCGTCGCCCGGTCCATCGGTCGACAGCACCAGCGCAAGGTCAGGCACTTCGCCGCGCACCTGTGCGAGCTTGCCAAGACCCTGCGCGTTGGTGATCAGAGCGCGCGCACCGGAGTTCGCCAATCGATAGGCGAGCGCATCCGGACCGAACAACGCCGCAATCGGCAGCGCCACTGCACCGAGCTTGTAGATCGCGATATGACTTGCGGCGACTTCCGGTGCCTGCGGCAGCAGCACCGCGACGCGGTCGCCGCGCTTGATGCCATGCGCCACGAGCGCGTTGGCGAGCCGGTTCGATGTCTCGCGCAGGGATCCGAAGCTGATCTCTTCGGTCCGGCCATCCGGCCGAACGTGCAGGATCGCGAGTCGGCCGGGATCGGCTGCCGCCCAGCGGTCGCACACATCGACGCCGATGTTGTATTGCGCGGGAATTCGCCACCGGAACTGGCGATAGAGCGCGTCATAGTCGCGAATATTGGGAAGCATTTCGGAAGCCCCGGCGAGCCGCGCCGAAGCTAATCAGATGCACGCGACAGGTCCAGATCGAGCTATCCGTGCTTGTCGTCCGGCGCCGCCATGATCAGCGACCAGAACACCTTGTATTTCGACTTCGGCGAGTAGACCGC
>CAYZMR010000317.1:0-4417 GCA_964479515.1 uncultured Hyphomicrobiales bacterium
GGAACCTCTCCGATTGCGTGGCCGGGTCGACGATGTCGTCGTTGGTCCCGTGGATCAGCAGGAAGCGCGTCGCGTTCTTGTCGACGGTCGCGTAGCTCATCGGCGAGGCGTCGAAGAACACCTTGCGGTTCACCATCGGTGACGCGCCGAGGAATTTCTCGGAGATGTTGTCGCGCGGCCGGCTGATCTGGTCGTGCTCCCACTGCGCGATCATGTCGTAGACGCCGTAGAAGCCGATCACCGTCTTTACCTTGGCGGATACGGCCGCATGCGGATCGCCGCGATACTCGGTCGAGAACAGCGGCTCCTCGCCGGCCAGCGCGACCAGCGCCCCGAGATGCGCACCCGCGCTGTCGCCGATCAGCCCGATGCGCGCGGGGTCGACGCCGAGTTCGCTCGCTTGCGCGCGCACATATTGGACCGCCGCCTTGGCGTCGTAGACCGCGCCGGGCCAGGTCTTCACGCCCGGCTTCATCAGCCGGTACTCGATCGCGAATACCGCGTAGCCGTTCTTGGCGAGATAGGCGCCCCAGTTCGCATAGAACTTGCGATCGCCGATCTGCCACCCGCCACCATGCACGGCGATCAGCACCGGCGCTTTGTCCAACCCCTTCGGCAGATAGAGATCGCCGAGCAGCTTCGTGCCGTCGTGCTCGGCGAATACGATGTCGTCGCGGACGACGACCTCGTATTCGCGCGCGCTTGCGATTGTCGTCATCATCATTGTCGCCGCGAGCGCGGCGCTCCATAGGCCCAATCTCATAGCGTCCTCCCGTGGCGCCGCCGTTCTCAGCGGAGCTTCGGCGGCATGGTAGTGCGCCTGTGGTCCGGCGCCAGCCGCTTGCAGCGGGCCGACTTGCCGCGCGGCCTCACATGAAGCCGGGATTGCGTGGCAGATAGCGGCTCAGTCGCCGAACGGGGCCGGACGGCGTCGGCGCCTAGTGCCCGATATCGACGAGCGAACCGCCGTCGACCGGCAACTGCACCCCCGTGATGAAGTTCGCCTCGTCGGAGGCGAGGAACAGCGCGGCGTTCGCCACGTCCCAGGCGGTGCCCATCTTCTTGCGCAGCGGCACGCGCGCATCGCGCATCGCCGCGACTTCGGCGCGGGGCTTGCCCGAATGGCGCGCGCGCGTGTCGACCGCCATCGGCGTGTCCATCAGCCCCGGCAGGATCACGTTCGAGCGGATGCCATATTCGGCATTCTGGATCGCGATCTGCTGCTGATACGCGATCATCGCCGACTTCGAGGCCTTGTAGGCGACGTAGGGGTATTTCTCCCAGGCGGCGAGCGACGAGATGCCGAGGATCACGCCTCCCTTCTGCGCCCGCATGATCGGCAGCACGTGCTTCACCGCCATCACCATGCCGCGCAGGTTGACCGTCATGATGCGGTCGAAGGCTTCCTCGGTGATCTCGGTCGGCGATGCGTCGCCGCCCGCGATGCTGAAGCCCACGTTGTAGTGAAGGATGTCGACACGGCCCCAGCGCCGGTGCGCGTGCGCGATCATCTCGCGCAAGGTCGCCTCCTTGGTGACGTCGGCCTCGAATGGCACGGCCTCGCCGCCGCCTTTCGCCTCCTTGCCGGCCATCACGGCGGTCTCCTCGGCCGAGGCGAGGTCGCGGTCGACGCAGAGCACCTTGGCGCCCTCCTGCACGAAGCGGATGACGGTCGCCCGGCCATTGCCCATGCCGGTTCCAGGGCCTTGGCCCGCTCCGACCACGATCGCGATCTTGTCTTTCAGGCGCATCGTCCCAAATCTCTTGTTATCGGCGCCGAGAAGCGGCGCGTTGGCGGCGCCGGATTGGCGCCCACACCGTTATCCACAATGCCTGTCGCCCCGCTAGCCCCGCCGTGTCATGGCTGGGCTGGCGCAGAGGCGATGTTCTCTTTATGTTCTAGCCCGTGACTCGCGTCTCGGGTGATGCGGATGGTAGCGATGGCAGGCAAAAAGCCGCGATCAGCGGCTCCCGACTGGCGCTCGGCCGACGCCGCGACCAGTTTCGCGAGCGCGGTCGACCTGCATCGCGCGGGCCGGCTGCGCGAAGCCGAGCAGCACTACCGGCAGGCGCTGGCCGCCGATCCGAAGCACGCGGACAGCCTGCATCTCCTCGGCGTGCTTGCGCACCAGGTTGGGCGCAACGACGCCGCGATCGAGCTGATCAAAAAGGCCCTGGCGCTGAACGACCGGGTGCCGGAGTTTCATTACAACATTGGGCTCGCCTTCGGAGCGCTCGGCCGGTTCGAAGAGGCGACGACGCACAATCGCCGCGCCATTTCGCTGCGGCCGGACTACGCCGACGCACACCTCAATCTCGGCAATGCGTTGAATGCGCAACGCCGGCACGAGGCGGCGCTCGAAAGCTATCGGCGCGCGCTGTCGCTGCGGCCGGGCTCGCCCGAGCTTCACTTCAACATCGCCAATGCGCTCGCCGAAACGGGCCGCGCCGACGAGGCCATCGGGCAATTCCGGCAAGCGCTGGCGCTGCGCCCGGACTATGCCGAGGCGCACAACAATCTGGGCGCCGCCCTGGTGGCGCGGGATCAACTGGCCGAGGCGGCCGCCTGTTTCCGGCGGGCGCTCGCGCTCAAGCCCGATCTGCCGGGCACCGCGCTCGGCCTTGCCAAGGTGCTGCTGGCGCTCGGCGACCTCGCGAATGCGCTCGCGATCGCCAAGCGCCTGCACGACGACGCCGAGACGCCGGAGACGCGCGCGTTGTTCTTCCTGTGCTTGCGCGATCCACGCGCGGCGGAGTTTGCCGCCGCCTATCGTGGCGAGGTGATCCGCGCGCTCGCCGAGCCGTGGGGCAACCCGCGCGCGCTGTCCGCCCTCGCGGCCGCTCTGCTCAAGGCCGATCCCGCCGTCGGCCCGATCATCGCGCGCGCGGAGGCGGGGCTTTCGGCCGCCGACCTCGCCGCGGTCGCGCGTGACGCGCTGCTGCGGACCGCGCTGGAGTCGGTGCAGATCGACGATATCAGCCTTGAACGAGTTTTGACGCGGGCCCGCCGCGCGCTGCTGGACACCGCGACCGATGACGTGCCCGACGTCATGCTCTCCTTCGGCTGCGCGCTCGCGCGCCAATGCTTCATCAACGAGTATGTTTTCGCCTATGCGACGGACGAGGCCACGCAACTGCATGCGCTGCGCGAACGCATCGAGGCCGCGCTGCAATCCGGCGCTGCGGTTTCGTCCCGTGCGTTGGCGGTGCTCGCCTCCTATCAGCCGCTGCATGCTCTTCCCGCTGCGGAAACCTTGCTCGCGCGCGAATGGCTGGCTCCCGTGCAAGAACTGCTGACACAGCAGATCAGCGAACCGGCGCAAGAAGCACGCATCCGTGCCGCGATGCCGCGCTTGACGGCGATCGCCGACAGCATCTCGCAAGCCGTGCGTGCGCAGTACGAGGCGAACCCCTACCCGCGCTGGACCAAGACCGCCGCGACCGCGAACGCGCTGCCGGTCGACGTCTATCTGCGTGACCGGTTTCCGTTCGCTCGGTTGCGCCCCCTCGGCAAGCCGCAGCTCGACTATCTCATCGCCGGCTGCGGAACCGGGCAGCAGGTCACGGGCGCGCTGCAGACCTTCAGCGGCATCGACGTCACCGCCATAGACCTGTCGCTTGCGAGTCTCGCCTACGCCAAGCGGATGACCGATGCGCTCGGGCTGCGCGGTGTCGCGTATGGGCAGGCCGATATCCTGGAACTTGGAACCCTCGGCCGCTCGTTCGACGTCGTGGACTCCGCAGGCGTGCTGCACCACATGGCCGAGCCGCTCACCGGCTGGCGCGTGCTCGCCGGCCTGCTCCGACCCGGCGGCCTCGTGCGCATCGCGCTCTACAGTAAGCTCGCGCGGCAAGACATCACGACCGCGCGGCGTTTCATCGCGGAACACGGCTGGCCGGCGACGCCGGAGGGCATCCGCGAAGCACGCCAGGCGATTCTTGCGCTGCCCGACGGAGCGCCCGGCCGAAGCGTCGCCGCGCTGATCGACTTTTTCACCCTGAGCGACTGCCGCGACCTTTTATTTCACGTCCAGGAGCATACCTTTGAGATACCGGCGATTGCCGGGTTCCTGGCTGACAACGGATTGGAGTTTCTCGGGTTCGAGATGGCGCCGCATGTGGCGCGCCATTATGCCCAGCGCTTTCCGCAGGACCCGGCGAAGACCGACCTTGCTAACTGGCACGCGTTCGAGCAGGACAATCCCGAAACCTTCATCGCAACATACGAATTCTGGGCGCAGAAGCGGGACAATCCCGCGGCGGCGCAGTGAGCCATGGCCGACCTGTTTGACCGCAAGAAGCCCGACGCCCGCGTGATTTCGATCCGCGGGGCGCGCGAGCACAATCTGAAGAACCTCGACGTCGAAATCCCGCGCGACCAGCTCGTGGTGTTCACCGGCCTGTCCGGCTCGGGCAA
>CAYZMR010000318.1:0-2314 GCA_964479515.1 uncultured Hyphomicrobiales bacterium
CTCGAAGGGACCTACGAGGACGGCGGCGCGCAGATGGTGCGCGTGTGCGACGGCAAGGGTCTGCCGAACGGCGACCCGGCCAAGACCTACATGCTGCGCGTGTTCGGCGGCAAGGCGCACGAGATCTGGGACACGACCGATCCGGCGAACCCGGTGCTGCTGGCGCGCATCGGCGAAGGCCTGAAGGACACGCACAAGAATTTCTGGGAATGCGACACCGGCATCGCGTATCTCGTCTCCGGCGCGCCAGATTGGCGCACGCGCCGCATGATGCAGGTCTACGACCTCAGCGATCCGGCGCACCCGAAATTCATCCGTAACTTCGGCTTGATCGGCCAGCAGCCGGGCGCGGAAGGCGCGATCCCGACCGAGGAGCACGGCGCGATCTCGACCGGCCCGAAGGGCAATCGCGTCTATGTCGGCTACGGCACCAACAAGGGCGGCGTGCTGCAGATCCTCGACCGGGAGAAACTGCTCAATGGACCGAAGGAGCCGACGCCGGACAATCTGCGCTATCCGGTGATCGGCGAGTTCCACATGTCGCCGCTCGCCGGCGCGCACACGACCTATCCGCTCGGCGAGGTCGCGATCCCGGAATTTTCCGGCGACAAGTTCGGCGCCAAGCGCAACATGATCATGATCGTGGACGAGTCGCTGTTGAGCGAGTGCATCGCGGGCGAAACGCGCCAGATGGTGTGGTTCGTCGACGCCACGATCGAGAGACAGCCGATGGTGGTGTCGAGCTATACGCCGCCGGCGGGGAATTTCTGCGAGCGCGGAGGGCGCTTCGGCTCGCACTCCTCCAACGAAAGCATGGCGCCGGTGTTCTTCGGCAAACTCGCCTTCGTCACCTGGTTCAATGCCGGCGTGCGCGCGCTCGACATCCGCGATCCCTACCGGCCGCGCGAGGTCGGCTACTTCATCCCGCCGATCACCAAGGCGACCGACAAGCGCTGCATCAAGGTCGACGGCAAGGACCGCTGCAAGATCGCGATCCAGAGCAACAACGTCGAGACCGACGATCGCGGCTACATCTACGTGGTCGATCGCGCCAACACCGGCCTGCACATCCTCGAAGTGACCGGCGAGGCGCGAGAGATCGCCGGGATCAAGTAGATTCTTCGCTTGCGCTGCGCAGCCGCGAAAGCGCGTCCCGCGAACCAGTGGAGTTCTGTCTTGCCGCCGAACCGTTCGCTGCGCGATCGCACGGCGATGAACAACAACAATGCGTTCAAGCTCGGCCTGTTCGGCGCGAATTGCTCATCCGGCCGCGCGGTCACGAAAATTCCCGAGCGATGGTCCGGCGGATGGGACGACAATCTCACGCTCGCGAAAATGGCGGACGACGCCGGGATCGATTTTCTGCTGCCGATCGCGCGTTGGAAGGGATATGGCGGCGACACCGACTATCAGGGCTCGACGCTCGAGACCGTCACCTGGGCGACCGGCCTGCTGGCGGCAACGAAGGCCATCACGGTGTTCGGCACGATGCACGCGCCGCTGTTCCATCCGGTCATCGCCGCAAAGCAGTTCGTGACCGCCGATCACATCGGTCAAGGCCGCTTCGGCGTGAACGTCGTCGTCGGCTGGAACGAGGACGAATTCGACATGTTCGGCGTGAAGCAGCGCGATCATGACGACCGCTACGCGTACGGCCAGGAATGGCTCGATGCGATCAAGATGCTGTGGTCGGACGCCGAGGATTTCGAGTTCGACGGACAATTCATCAAGCTGCGCGCGGTGCGCGCCAAGCCGAAGCCGTTCGGCGGTTCGCGGCCGATGCTGATGAATGCCGGCATCTCGCCGGTCGGTCGCGCCTTCGCGCTGCGCAACTGTGATGCCTTTTTCACCAATGTGCGGGGGTCCGATTCACTCGACGCGCTGGCAACACATGTCGAGGCGGTGAAGTCGGAGGCACGACAGTATGGCCGCGACATCGACGTCTACACGGTCGGCGTCATCACCTGCCGCGCGACCGGCGCAGAGGCGCAGGAGTATTATCGCCACGTCATCGTCGAGAATGCGGACTGGTCGGCCGTCGATTCGATTCTCGCCAAGCGGAAGATCACGCCGGAAGCAGTCGGCGCGGAGGAGTTCGCGCGGCTGCGAAAGCATCAAGCGAACGGCATGGGTGGCCTGCCGATTGTCGGCGATCCGGACTTCGTTGCGCAGCAGCTTGGAAACCTCAGCAGGGCCGGGCTGCGCGGTGCCGGCCTTTCCTTCATCAACTATGCCGAGGAGCTTCCGTTTTTCTGCGCCGAGATATTGCCGAGGCTGGAGCGTCTGGGCTTGCGCGAGCGCGTCGCGAGATAGC
>CAYZMR010000318.1:2414-4394 GCA_964479515.1 uncultured Hyphomicrobiales bacterium
CCGACCGCAAATCCCTCGCGATCGAGCGTCACCCGCCCCGCCGCGACGCCCGCCGCCCAGCGCGCGGTCGCGTCGGCGCCGCCGAACGAGAACAGATGCGGTGCGATCTCGCCGAGGCGGCCGTCGGCATTGCCCTCGGCGAGCGCCCGTACGATGCCGTCCGGCGCCGCCGCGCCGAGCAGGTGCTTGACGAGCCCGGCGCTGCGGGTAAGGCCCTGCGCCGAGGCGCGCACGCCGCAACGGCGCGCGTAGCGCATCAGCGTCGGCAGGCTCGTCGGCCCGGCGAGCCCCACCCGCACCGGGACATCGATGCCGAGATCGCGCAGGCGCATCAGCCACGCCAGGATCGGACGCGCATCGAGGCAGAACTGCGTGACGAGGTGCACCGCAAGCCCGGTCCCACCGGCCGCCTCGAGCTTGCCCGCCATCAGGCGCGCGAGCTCGTGATCGGCGATGCGCGGATGGCCGTCGGGATAGCCCGAGATTCCGATCTCCACGATTCCGCGGCGCGAGATGAGCCCGGAGTCGATCGCCTCGAGCGCGCCGTGGAACGGCCCCGCCGGCGTGTCGCGGTCGCCCGCGATCACGAGCAACCGCCGCACGCCCGCTTCGCCGGTCATGCGGTCGATGAAATCGCCGAGCCGGTCGGCGGAGGCGAAATTGCGCACGGCAAGATGCGGCACGGGCTCGAGCCCTGCGGCGCGCACGCGTGATGCCGCTTCGATCAGTTCCTCCTGCGGCCGCGTCGGGACCGCGCTGAGATAGACGCGCGTTCCCTCCGGCGCCGCGGACTTCAGCGCCGCCACGTCGTCGGCGGTCGGGCGGGTCGCCTCGAGCGAGAAGCCGCGCGCGAAATCGGCGATCGCCGCGACCGTCTCGGCGGCGGCATCCGCCGGCTTGCGCGGAGCGAGCATGGTGGCTCCTGCTGGCAAGGGTCAGTCTCTGCGGCGCGAGATCACGTAGGATTCGTCATGGAACCACAGCCCGCCGTGCTGACGCAGCACCTCGCGAGTGGCCTCGAGATAGCGCCCGTCCGTGACCACGCTCGCGAGCCGGTCGTCCTCGATCTGCGCCACGTAGATGGCGGCGTTCCAGGCCGCGAACGCGGTCGACGTGCCGATCGACTCCGACACCTCCGAGGGGAGCGTGTGCATGTCGTAGCGGAACAGCGAGCGGTTATCCGCATAGGCGTTGAAGTTGAGGTCGCGGCCGGCCGGCCCGAGCTCGTGCTTCACGGCTTTCAGGATCTGGTGGCGGTCCGTGGTGAACGGATTGTCGTCCGGCCACACGCGGCGGATGATGTCCATGCCGGGATCGTGCCCGTAGGAGTGGATCGCGAGCAGGCGTCCGCCGGGGCCGAGCGCGCGCGCGAGCGGGGTGATCACGCGCTTCGCCTTGAACTCGACCGAGGCGCGCGCGCGATAAGGTTGCGACGCGATCACGAGATCATAATTCGCGACCGTGCCGCCGGGCCGCGGAATGATCGGGTCGAGCAGGAACTTGTGGTCGTCGCGGTAGATCACGAGCACGACCGGGCGCTCATAGATCGGATTGCCGGTCTTGGGGCTCACTCCCGCCTTCCAGTTCTCGGCCAGGAACGGTTCGAGATCCATGATCTGGGTCTCGAACTTGTGCGCGGTATCGCCGGTCAGCGGCATCTCGTGCCAGACCATGCTGGACGCCGCGCTCAGCGACTTGACGTGCAGCCAGGGCGCGTCCGCATAGGCGAGGTTGGTCAGCACCAGCACGGTCGCTGGATGCTCCAGGAAGCGGTCCGCCATCTTCTGCAGCGCGAGGCGCACGTCCTCGAGGCTGATCTCCTTGCCGACCGCATAGAACGGCATGTGCGGGAAGCGGTCGTGCATCGAGCGCATGACGCGCGTGAGCACCGAGCCGTCGCCGACGCCGGCGTCGAACAGGCGCAACGCCGGCGGGCGCGGATGGATGTTGCCGAGCTCGAGCGCGACCCGGCTCGCCACC
>CAYZMR010000319.1:0-4360 GCA_964479515.1 uncultured Hyphomicrobiales bacterium
TGCCGGCGCGGTCGCGCGTGACCGAAACGAGCTGCGACACGAAGCGCACCGTGACCTGCGCGGTCTTGGCTTTCACCTCGGCGGCTGCGATGTCGGCCTTGTCGATCGACACGAAGCGCGTCTCGGCGCTCTCGCCGCGGGTCTCGCGCTCCTTAATGGCGGCCTCGAATCCGTCATAGACTTCGCGCGACAACAGGTTCTTGAGATTGCGCCGATCCCCCTGCGCATAGGCGGTCACGATCATCTCGTAGGCGGCGCGCGCGCCGGTGAGGAAGTGCTTGGGATCGAAGCTTGGGTCCTGCGCCACGATGGCGTCGAGGCCGACGGCGGCAGCCGAGCCGGCGACGGCGATGTCCTTCCAGCGGTCGGCGGAGGGAGCCGGAGCAGTGGTCTCCACGACGGGCTTCGGGCTCGCGTCCGCGGGGCGCGGAGGCAGCGCCACGACCTTGTCGCCGGTCGGCGTCCTGACCGCGTCGCGCGCCGAATAGGGATCATAGGGCGGCCGCTCGCGCCCGGTGCGCTGACCGAGCACGCTGCGCAGCCGCAGGAAGATGAACACTGCGAGCGCCAGGAAAATGATGGTGTAGATATCGAACACGTCCCGCTTGCTTTCGAGTGTCGGCGGTCGGACTTGAGCCTGAAGGCCCCAGCTTGACAGCTCCTAGCGCGCCGGCGGCGTTGGAGACCGATGTCGCCGTTGTTATCTACGTGTCTACCTAGGCACCCGACTGGGCTGATTACAAGGCTTCATACGGGCGGATACGCGCGGTTGGCGCATCGGCGCCGCATTTCGCCCCACATGGTAGACGATCCGCGGCGCGCCAACAACCTCGCGCACGATGAGGTGATCCCGATGTGGTTGCTGAAATGGGCAATTTTCGGGCTGCTGGCGCTGCCGGTCGCAGAGCTTGTCGTGTTCATCGCCATCGCGGCCTATCTAGGCTTGCCGGCTGCCGTGCTGCTCACGATCCTCACATCGCTCGCGGGCGCCGCGGTGATCCGCAATGCCGGACGCGGCGAGGTCGCACGTACCCGTGCGGCGTTCGGTGACGGCATCGTCACCCGCCTCGAGCTGGACGGGCCGGGCGTCCTGACGGTGGTGGCCGGCTTCCTGCTGCTGTTGCCGGGGTTCCTGACTGACATCATCGGCGCCGCGCTGCTGCTTGCCCCCGTACGGAACCTCCTCCATGCGGCGTTGCGCCGCGCCGTCGCGCCGCTCGGTCGCCGCACCGACAGGCCGGGCGTCGTCGACCTCGCACCGGACCAATGGCGGCATGTTCCCGACAAGCAGTTGGCCGACGAAAGGTTCGGCCGCGGACCGCAGAAAACGCCGTGAGGAAGCAGCGATCCTCCCGTCCTTGTGGCATCGGATATCGTGTGTTAGCCACACCGCCGATCGCGACGGCGCCCCGTTACGCCGCAGCCGGAGGTTAATGTGATGGCAACCACGAATGGCGGCCCGGCCGAGGGCGCGCCGCAAGGCGCGGCGCCGCAGCTCAATGTCCTTGCCCAGTACGTCAAGGACTTGTCGTTCGAGAATCCGGACGCGCCGCGCTCGATGCAGCAACAGCAGCAGGCGCCAGCGATCAACATCCAGATCAACGTCTCCGCCAAGCCGATCGCCGGACCGGACGTCGAGGTCGAGCTCAAGCTCGAGGGCCGCGCCGAGATGCAGGGCAAGGTGTTGTTCGGGTTCGAGCTCATCTATGCGGGCGTGTTCCGCATCCAGAACGTGCCGCAGGAAAGCATCAACGCGATCGTCATGATCGAATGCCCGCGTCTGTTGTTCCCGTTCGCGCGCGAGATCATCGCCACGGCAACGCGCAATGGCGGCTTCCCGCCGCTGATGATCGACCCGATCGATTTCGTTGCGCTCTACCGGCAGAAGATGAGCGAAATGCAGCCGCGCCCGGAGCCCGCGCCACCGGTGAGCTGAGCGGCGGTTATTCCGCGGCGGTCGCTTCGACCGGCAGATAGTCTTTCCAGATCGCCTTCTCGCCGAGCGTCGCCACGAAGGCGCGATGAGCCTCGCGCTCCGCCTCGGTGACGCGCGGGAGGAGCGGCACGGGCCGCGCGCGCACTACCACAACGCCAATAGCCTGCGCGGCGCCTTGGCGGTCGTCCACGAGGCTGAGCTTGGCCTGGCGCATGCCGGTCAGCTCAAGATAGACCTCGGCCAGAATTTGCGCGTCGACCAGCGCGCCATGCGTGGTGCGGTGCGAGTTATCGATGCCGTAGCGCTGGCACAAAGCGTCCAGGCTGTAGGGACCGGCCGCGTGCTTGCGCCGCGCCAACATCAGCGTGTCGACCATGCGCTCGCGCGCGATCAGCGCGCGCTTGCAGCGTTCCAGCTCGGCATTGATGAAGCCGAGATCGAACATCGCGTTATGCGCGACAAGCGGCGCGTCGGCGATGAAGGCGAGCATTTCCTCGCAGATGTCGTCGAATCGCGGCTTGTCCTTGAGAAATGCCGTCGAAAGCCCGTGCACCTTGAACGCGCCGTCAGGCACCTCGCGCTCGGGATTGATGTAGCAATGGAAGTGCTGGCCGGTTGGAAAGCCGTTGATCAGCTCGACACAGCCGATCTCCACCAGCCGATCGCCCTGATAGGCATCGAGGCCGGTGGTTTCGGTGTCGAGCACGATCTCGCGCATGGAGAGTTCTTATCTGATTCGCCGCCCCGGCAAGGCCGCGACCGCGCGCAGAATGCCATCAACCTGGGCGCGCGCGGAATCAAAGCCGCGCCCACTATCCACCACGAAATGCGCGCGCGCGCGTTTTTCCGCATCCGGCATCTGGCGCGCGAGCAGCACTTCGAACCGCTCGGCCGACATACCGGGGCGTGCGAGCACGCGGGCGCGCTGGACGTCCGCCGGCGCGGACACGACCACCACGGCATCGACGCGCTGCTCGGCTCCGGTCTCGAACAGGAGTGGAATGTCGAGCACCACCACGCGAGAGCCGCGCGCGGTCTCGGCATCGAGAAAGCGCTGCGAGACCGCCCGCACCAGCGGGTGCACGATCGCTTCCAGCCGCCGGATCGCATCCGGATTGCCGACGAGGCGTTCGGCGAGCCGCGCCCGATCGATCCTGCGCTCGACAGCCGTGCCGGGAAACGCTGCCTCTACGGCTGAGACGGCCTCGCCCTCGTAGAGTCGATGCACGACGGCGTCCGAATCGAGCACCGGCACCCCGGCCTCGCGGAAGAATCCCGCCGTGGTCGACTTGCCCATGCCGATCGAGCCGGTGAGGCCGAGGATGAACATCTAGGTCCCGGTCTTTGCGCGAATATCCGCTTCCAGCAGCGCGCGCTGCTCCGCCGTCACCTGCGGCGTCACGCCGAACCAGTGCGCGAAGCCCGGCACCGCCTGATAGAGGAGCATGCTCAACCCGTCGACCGTGCGGTGGCCAGCGCGCTTGGCAGCCTTAAGGAGCTCGGTCTCCAGCGGCACGTAGACCACGTCATAGACGATCGCGGATTTCTTCAGCGGCGACAGGTCGATTTCGAGCGGCGGCTTTCCCGCCATCCCGAGCGAGGTGTTGTTGATCAGCACGTCGGCTTGCGCGAGCAGCGCCGGCAATGCGGCGTGTTCGTGCGCGGACACGCGCGGACCGAACGCGTCGGCCAGAGTCTCGGCACGCTCGCGCGTACGATTGACGAGCGCGACGGAATATCCGCGCTCGAGAAACGCAAACACCGAGGCGCGCGCCGAGCCGCCGGCGCCGAGCACCACGACCTTGCCCGGGCTCACGTCCCAACCAGGATGCATGTCGTCGAGGCTTCCGACGATGCCGAGCCAGTCGGTGTTGCCGCCGATCAACGCATCGCCCTCATACCAGACGGTATTCACCGCCCCGATCGCATCGGCCGCGCGCTCGCGCCGGTCGACCAAGCGGAACGCCGCCTCCTTGTGCGGGATCGTGATGTTGCCGCCGACGAAGCCGTTGCGGCGCAGGCCGCGGAAGAACGTCTCAAATTGGTCCGGCGCGACGTCGGCAAACTCGTAGGCGCCCGCGATCCCGAGCGTGCGCAGCCAATAACCATGCAGCATCGGCGAGCGCGAATGCGCCACCGGATGCCCCATGATGCAGGCGCGGGGTGGTGCTCCGCTCATCCGGCGAGCGCTCCTTCCTGCCGCAGGTAGTCGAGCAGTGGCAACAGCGGCAACCCGAGGATGACGAAATGGTCTCCGTCTACCTTTTCGAAAAGATGAATGCCGATTCGTTCTAACTGATAGGCTCCCACGCTCGCGGTCACGCCGGCGCCGGCTGCGTCGAGATAAGCATCGAGAAAGGCTTCCGAAAACGTCCGCATCGTGAGGCGGGCGACCGCCACATGGCCGAACGCCAGCGCGCCGCC
>CAYZMR010000320.1:0-4343 GCA_964479515.1 uncultured Hyphomicrobiales bacterium
GCCGGAAACCAGCTCATCAACTGGACCACCGAGTTCAAGCGCGACACGCAAGGCATGAACGACTGGAACAAGCCGGGCGATCTCGCCGACTTCATCTCGGTCTACGAGTCCTGGCGCTTCGACTGGCTCGATGTGGCCGCGTTGATCCGCCAATCGGAGTTCATCCTGGAATATCCGATGGTCGACAAGGACCCGCTGCCACGCTGGACCTTCGGCCGCGTCACGCTCGCGGGCGACGCCGCGCATCCGATGTATCCGCGCGGCTCGAACGGCTCGGCCCAGGCCGTGATCGACGCGCGCACACTTGCCGAATGTCTTGCGGCCCAAGACGATCCACGCGACGCGCTCATCGCCTACGAGGCGCTGCGGCGCGAGGCGACGGGCAAGGTCGTGCGCACCAACCGCGAGCACCCGCCGGACTTCATCAACATCAAGGTCGAGGAACTGACCGGCGACAAGCCTTTCGCGAACCTCGACGACTACATCACGCAAGACGAGTTGCGCGCGTTGTCGGATAATTACAAGCGCGTCGCCGGCTTCGCGGTGAGCGACGTCACCTCTTCCTCGTCATCACCGGGCCGCCGCGCAGCGGCGAGACCCGGTGATCCCGAACAACCCGGCATGGTCTTGCCATCCTAAGCGGGATCGCCGGGACAAGCCCGGCGATGACGAACTCCGAAATCGTTTGCGGGAGCAAAGAATGACACAGGAATTCAAAGACAAGGTCGTCGTCGTTACCGGCGGCAGCCGCGGCATCGGCAAGGCGATCGCGCAATCCTTCGCGCGCGAAGGGGCGCAGACCGTGCTGGCGGCTTCCTCGCAGGAGAATCTCGACAAGGCCGCCGCCGCGATCGGCAACAGCGGACCGCGCCCCCTTACCTTCGCGGCCGACCTGAAGTCGCTTGCGGCCTGCGAGGCGCTGCACGCGTTCGTGCAGGAGAAGCTCGGGCACTGCGACGTGCTGGTGAACAACGCCGGCGCGACGCGCAGCGGCAACTTCCTCGAACTGCCCGACGAGGCCTTCCACGACGGCTTCGCGCTGAAATATTTTGCCTGCGTGCGGCTCTGCAAATTGTTCTGGCCGATGCTGAAGGCGCGGGAGGGCCACGTCGTGAACATCATCGGCGGCGCGGCGCGCACGCCCGATGCGCTGTTCCTGATCGGCGGCTCGGTCAATTCCGCATGTGCGAATTTCTCGAAAGGTCTCGCCGGCCTCGGCAAGCGCGACGGCGTCAACGTCAACGTGATCCATCCCGGCATGACCGAGACCGACCGCATCACGACGCTGCTGCAGCAGCGCGCGCAGGCGAGCGGCATCACGCCGGACGAGGCGCGCAAGGAGATGCTCGCGAAGAGCGGGCTGCGCCGCATCGGCCTGCCGGAGGACACCGCCGAGCTCGCGCTGTTCCTGTGCTCGGAACGCGCGCGCCACATCCAGGGCGCCGCGATCGCGGTCGACGGTGGGCAGACGTCGGGATTGTTCTGATGGAAGCCCCCTCCCCACCCTCCCCCGCAAGCGGGGGAGGGGGTGAGAGGCCCACCCGCATCGCCGTCATTGGTGCCGGTCTGATCGGCCGCAAGCATCTGGCGATCCTGCGGGACGATCCGGCGTTCGCGGTCGCCGGCGTTGCCGATCCTGCGCCGCAGGCGGAGGCTCACGCGCGCGAGCAGGGCTTTGCCTACTTCACCGACGCCGAAGCGATGCTCGATGCCGTCAAGCCGGACGGCGCGATCGTCGCCGGCCCGAACGCGACCCACCGCGGGAGCGCGCTCGCGTGCATCGCGCGGCGCATCCCGGCGATCGTCGAGAAGCCGGTCGCCGACACGATGCCCGATGCGCTCGCAATCGTCGCGGCGGCCGATAAGGCGAAGCTGCCGGTGCTGACCGGCCACCATCGCCGCCACAATCCGATCATGCAGGCGGCGCGCGATTTCGTCGCAGGCGGCGGGCTCGGCACGCTGGTCGCGGTCAGCGCGACCTGGCTCTGCCGCAAGCCGGACGATTATTTCAATGTGGCCTGGCGGCGCGAGGCCGGCGGCGGGCCGGTGCTGATCAATGCGATCCACGACATCGACTGCCTGCGCATGGTCGTCGGCGAGATCGAGAGCGTGCAGGCGACCGCCACGAGCGCAACGCGCGGCCACGCAGTCGAAGACACCGCCGCGGCGGTCATCACCTTCGCGAACGGTACGTTGGGAACGCTGATCGTGTCGGATTCGACGCCAAGCCCCTGGAATTGGGAGCTGTCGTCGAGGGAAAACCCGATGTACCCGTTCGCGGGCGAGAACTGCTTCCTGATATCGGGCACCAAGGGCTCGCTCGCGGTGCCGACGCTCGAACACTGGTCCTATGACGGCGGCGGCGCCTGGACCGACCCCCTCAAGCATCAGCGGCTGCCCGTCACCCTGGCCGATCCCTATGCGCGGCAACTGCATCATTTCGCCGGCGTCATCCGCCACGAGGAGGCACCCGTCATCGATGTCGCGGAGGGCACGCGCACGCTCGCAGCAACGCTCGCGATCACACAATCGGCCAAAACCGGCCGTCCTGTGCGTGTCGCGGAGCTGATGGGCTAGCGTCAGCATCGTCCGGCTCCTATCTTGCCGGCGCCCTGGGAGTACGGAATGGACCTCGACCGGCCATCGCGCGAGCCCGAACTGCTCGTCGTCGTGCGCGAGCTTGTGCGCGAGCTGCATCCGCAGCGCCTCAAGCGCGGCGACGTCACGCTTTCAAGCCGCCTCGACCGCGACCTCGGCATCGACAGTCTCGGGCGCACCGAGCTGGTGCTGCGCATCGAGCGCATCTTCCGCGTCCGGCTTGCCGTCACCGCCGTCGCCGAGATGGAAACGGTGCGCGACCTGCTGGCCGCGGTCGATCAGGCCGCGCCGGGCGGGCCCGTCACGCTCGCGCCCGACGTGACCACCCACGCCGACATCCCGCTGATCGGCCAGCCCGATCAGGCGCAGACCCTGACCGAAATGCTCGACTGGCATGTCGAGAACCATCCCGATCATCTGCATGTCACGGTGCTGCAGGACGAGAACACCGTGCTCGGCACCATGAGCTATCGCGACCTGCAGACGGCGGCGCGCGCGGTGGCGCAAGGGCTGATCAGCCGCGACATCGTCCCTGGCGACCGCATCGCGATGATGCTGCCGACCTCGACGGACTTCTTCGCGTCCTTCTTCGGCATCCTCTACGCCGGCGCCGTTCCGGTGCCGATCTATCCGCCGGCCCGCATGGCGCAGATTGAGGAGCACATGCGCCGGCAGATCGTGATCCTGCGCAATGCCGGCGCGCGCATGCTGGTCACCGTGCCGGAGGGCCGCACGCTCGCGGTGTTGCTGCGCAGCCAGGTCGAGACGCTCGAAGGCGTCGAGACCGTCGCGACCTTGTCGGCGGAGCGATCGGCGCATCCGCTGCCGCCGCTGAACGATCCGCAAGCGCTCGGGCTGATGCAATACACATCGGGGTCGACCGGCGACCCGAAGGGCGTGATGCTCACGCATCGCGCACTGCTCGAAAACGTGCGCTCGATGGGCAACGCCATGGAGGCGACGTCGGCCGACGTGTTCGTGAGCTGGCTGCCGCTCTATCACGACATGGGGCTGATCGGCGCCTGGCTCGGCTGCTGCTATTTCGGCGCGCGGCTCTATGTGATGTCGCCGATCAGCTTTCTGGTGCGGCCCGCGACGTGGCTCTGGACCATGCACAAATACCGCGCGACGTTCTCGGGCGGGCCGAACTTCGCGTTCGAGCTGTGCGCGAGTCGCATCGATGAGGCCGATCTCGCAGGGCTCGATCTTTCGGCGCTGCGCTTCGTCGTGGACGGAGCCGAACCGATCTCGCCGCCGACGCTGCGCCGCTTCCAGGAGCGCTTCACGCGCTACGGCATGGGCGCGGGCGTGGTCTCGCCGAGCTATGGCTTGGCCGAGAACTGCGTCGGGCTCTGCTTTCCGCCCGCCGGGCGCGGCCCGCTGATCGACCGCATCAAGCGCGACTCGCTCGCGCGGCAGGGTTACGCGGAGCCGGCGGACGCTGACGATCCGGACGCGATCGAGATCGTCGCCTGCGGCCATCCGATCCGCAGCAACGAGGTGCGCGTCGTCGACGATGCCGGCCGCGAGGTCGGCGAACGGCACGAGGGCATGCTCGAATTCCGTGGGCCTTCGGTCACCAAGGGCTACTTCCGCAACGAAGCCAAGACCAAGGAACTGTTCCACGACGGCTGGGTGAAGAGCGGCGACCGCGCCTACATCGCGGGTGGAGACATCCACATCACCGGCCGCGTGAAGGACATCATCATCCGCGCCGGCCGCAACACCTATCCGCAGGAGATCGA
>CAYZMR010000321.1:0-4342 GCA_964479515.1 uncultured Hyphomicrobiales bacterium
GAAGTGTTCAACAACCTGTTCATGTCGATCGCCGAGCAGATGGGCGTCGCGCTGCAGAACACGGCCTATTCGGTGAACATCAAGGAGCGGCTCGACTTCTCCTGCGCAGTGTTTTCGGCCGGCGGCTCGTTGGTCGCGAACGCGCCGCACATCCCGGTGCATCTCGGCTCGATGGACAACACGGTGAAGACCGTGATCCGCGACAATCCCAACATTCACCCCGGTGACGTTTACGCGGTGAACGCGCCGTACAACGGCGGCACGCACCTCCCGGACATCACGGTGTGCACGCCGGTATTCGATGACAAAAAGAAGAACATCCTCTTCTGGGTCGCCTCGCGCGGACATCATGCCGACGTCGGCGGCGTGTCGCCCGGCTCGATGTCGCCGAACGCGACCAACATCGAGCAGGAAGGCGTCTACATCGACAACTTCAAGCTCGTCGATCGCGGCCGCTTCCGCGAGAAGGAGCTCTACGGCCTCCTGCTTGGCGCAACATATCCGGCCCGCAACCCGCTGCAGAACGTCAACGACATCAAGGCGCAGATGGCGGCGAACGAAAAGGGCCTGCAGGAACTGCGCAAGATGGTGGCGCATTTCACGCTGCCGGTCGTGAAGGCCTACATGCGGCACGTGCAGGACAACGCGGCCGAGAGCGTGCGCCGCGTCATCGACCGCCTGCACGATTCGTCCTTCGACTACCCGATGGACCTCGGCACCACCATCAAGGTGAAGATCACGGTCGATAAGAAGAAGCGCGAGGCGACGATCGACTTCACCGGCACCTCGCCGCAGCAGGGCAACAACTTCAACGCGCCGGGGCCGGTCACGCGCGCGGCTGTCCTCTACACGATGCGCGTGATGGTCGACGACGAGATTCCGATGAACGCGGGCTGTCTGCGGCCGGTGAACCTCATCATCCCGAAGCACTCGATGTTGGCGCCGGAATATCCCGCTGCCGTCGTCGCGGGCAATGTCGAGGTCAGCCAGGCCGTCACCAACTGCCTGTTCGGCGCGCTCGGCGCGATGGCGTGCGCGCAGGGCACGATGAACAACCTCAACTTCGGCAACAAGCAGTACCAATATTACGAGACGATCTGCTCGGGCTCGCCCGCGGGCCCCGGCTTCGACGGCACCGACGCGGTGCACACGCACATGACCAACACCCGGCTCACCGACCCGGAGGTGCTGGAATTCCGCTATCCCGTGGTGCTCGAGGACTTCCACATCCGCGTCGGCTCCGGCGGCAAGGGAAAATGGCACGCGGGCGGCGGCATCCGTCGCACCATCCGTTTCCTCGAGCAGATGGACTGCACGCTGTTGACCGGCCACCGCGTCGTGCCGCCATTCGGGCTCGCCGGCGGCGAGCATGGGCAGGTCGGCGAGAACTCCGTGCGCCGCAAGGACGGCTCGATCGAAAAGCTCAAGGGCTGCGACGCGACCGTGATCGACGCGGGCGAAGCGATCATCATCCAGACCCCGACCGCGGGGGGATATGGGAAGCGCGACGCCTGACGCCGCGGCAATCGCGTCCGACAAAATGCCGAGCGTGGAAGCACTCCCCATGTTGCGATTCCGCAGTGCAACCTTGAACGGGGTTGTCGCGCGTCGGCTTATTCCTCGTCTCACGAAATAATTGCCGCCATGCACATTTGCGCTTGCCCCGCGCCACCTTTGCGCTAGCTTTCCGCCGCTAGGGACGCTCGTCGCATAACGGCTCCACAACGGAGAGCCAACGACGACCGGGGGAAACGCCATGTGGAACCAAGTCTACGATCCATTTTCGAGTCAGACTCTGTCGACCATCGCGGCCGCGCTGCCGGTGGTCACGCTGCTGGTGCTGATCGCGTCGGGCAAGGTGAAGGCGCACATCGCCGCCATCATCGCGCTCGTCGTCGCCAATCTGGTGGCGATCTACATCTTCACGATGCCGGCCGGCATGTCGCTGCGCGCGACCGTGCTCGGCGTCGTGACCGGCTTCTTCCCGATCGGCTGGATCGTGCTCAACGTCATCTTCCTCTACCGGCTGACGGTGGAGAAAGGCGTGTTCGAGACGCTGCAGACGACGATCGGGGGCGTCACGCAGGACCGCCGGCTGCAACTCCTTCTGATCGCGTTCTCGTTCGGCGCCTTCTTTGAAGGAGCCTCGGGCTTCGGCACGCCGGTCGCCGTCACCGGCGCGATCCTGATCGGGCTCGGCTTCTCGCCGCTTGCGGCATCGGGGCTCTCGCTGATCGCCAACACCGCGCCGGTCGCCTACGGCGCGCTCGGCACGCCGATCGCGGGCCTTGCGAGCGTCACCGGCATCGATCCGTTCCTCCTGGGCGCGATGGTCGGACGGCAATTGCCGTTCTTCTCGCTGATCGTGCCGTTCTGGGTGGTGTGGGCCTTCGCGGGCTGGAAGGGCATGAAGGATGTCTGGCCGGCGATCCTCGTCACCGGCGTCTCGTTCGCGATCCCGCAATACCTGATCTCGAACTTCGTCAATCCCTGGATCGTCGACATCGGCGCGTCGCTGATCTCGATGGCCTGCCTGATCGGCTTCCTGAAGATGTGGCAGCCGAAGGTAATCTGGACGTCGGCCGCGCTGCGCAGCGCCGACACCTCGATGGAAGGCCGCACCGCGCCGAAGCCGTCGGGCATCAAGCCCACGACCGCGCAGGTCTGGATCGCGCTGCTCCCTTGGATCATCGTCTGCGTCATCCTGCTCGTGTGGGGCACGAACTGGTTCAAGGGCCAGGTCAACCCGTGGGCGACCTGGAACTACGCCGTCCCCGGCCTCGACAAGATGATCAACAAGGTCGCGCCGATCGCGGCGGCCCCGACGCCGGAAGGCGCGGTGTTCGGCTTCACCTGGCTCTCCTACACCGGCTCGGGAATGCTGATCGCCGCGATCATCTCCGGCCTGCTGATGGGCTTCTCGCCCGTCGGCCTCGTCGCCGCCTACGGCCGCACCATCAAGATCTGCGCCTATTCGCTCATCACCATCTCGGCGATGCTCGCGATCGGCACCTTGACGCGGCTCTCCGGCATCGACGCGACGCTCGGCCTCGCATTCGCCGCGACTGGCGTGCTCTATCCTTTCTTCGGCACGCTGCTCGGCTGGTTGGGTGTCGCGCTGACAGGCTCTGACACGGCCTCGAACATTCTGTTCGGCAACCTGCAGAAGATCACCTCGACTCAGCTCGGCCTCTCGCCGATCCTGATGGGCGCGGCGAACTCTTCGGGCGGCGTCATGGGCAAGATGATCGACGCGCAGTCGATCGTGGTCGCATCGACCGCGACCAACTGGTTCGGCCACGAAGGCACCATCCTGCGCTTCGTGTTCTGGCACTCGATCGTGCTCGCGTGCCTGGTCGGCTGCCTCGTGATGCTGCAGGCTTACGTGTTCACCGGGATGATCGTCGTCGCCCCGTAACGGGCCGATCCGAAACGATGAAGCCCCGCGCAACTCGCGCGGGGCTTTTTCTTTTGGGCGTAAACAACGGAGCTCGTAGCCCGCATGAGCGCAGCGAGATGCGGGGACCGTCCCGGATATCGCTTCGCTCATCCGGGCTACGCATGACACACCGTCCCTAATCCTCGCCCGGCACCGCGTCCGGCAGGCCGTCATAGACCTCGTCGCGTCCGCGCCACAGCGGCTTGGCGGGCATGCGCGTTGCGCGCGCGATCGGCTTTGCGGTCTTAATCGAGCCGGTCACGCTCGGATCGGTGCGCGGATAGGGCGAGCGCCCGGCGACCACATCGCCCGGCACCGGCGACGGCCGGCAGACCGTGTAGCCGTTGCGCCGCAGCCGCATGTCGACGTGGATATGATTGTAGTGGAACACGTCGGCGCCGGGCGCGAGCACGGTCGCGAAGTGCTTGCAGGCCGCAAGATGCACGTCGCGCAGGAATCCCTGCTCCTCGGGCAGGCCGCGCCATCCCTTCTCCACATTGACGGCGCGCCCGTCCGCGAGCGTGAAGACCGCGATGTCGAGCGCGTTGCCGAAGGCGTGCTCGGAGAGCCCTTTGCCCGGCTGGTTGTTCACGGTGCGGCACGAATAGGCCGAGAACTGCCGGATCGACGCGACCGGCGTGCCGAACCAGCGCATCGCCGCCGGCTGCACGTCGTTCGCGAGCCAGCTATCGAGCGCCGAGATGATCGGGCAGGCAAGCGTTGCGGCCGGCTTCACTTCGACCGCCGGCATCGCCGAGGTGGCGCGCGGTGGGCCGAGCGGCGGCACGGGTGGAGCCTGCTCGGCAGCGGGCGGCGTCAGCACGCTTGGCGGAGCGCCGCGCATGACGGGAGGTGGCTCGCGGGACGGTGGTTGCGGCGCGCCGAACTGCGCGCGATCCGGCG
>CAYZMR010000322.1:0-4336 GCA_964479515.1 uncultured Hyphomicrobiales bacterium
CGCGAGAGCGGCTTTGCGTTCGTGTTTCCTAGCAAAGGCACGGCGCTCGTCAACATGACGCATGTCGAGACGCCGCTCGACCCGGTCGAGGCCTCGCGGAAGACGCTGGACGGCAAGGAGCAGGCCGACCGCGCGGTGGCGTTCCTCAAGGCCGAATATCCCAAGGCGTTCGGCCATGCGCGCGTGCGCACCTACGGCACGCTCGGCATTCGCCAGACCCGCTGGATCGTCGGCCGCCAGCAATTGACCGTCGACGATGTGCGCGCCGGAACAAAATTTTCCGACGCGGTCGCACGCACCGGCTGGCCGATCGAGCTGCACGACACGCCGCAGGGCCATGTATGGGAGCCGTTTCCCGACGATCATCTCCACTACGTGCCGATGGGCAGCCTCACGCCGGCCGACTGCGACAACCTGGTCGCGGCGGGGCGCTGCATCGACGGCGATGTCGCGGCGCTCTCCAGCGTGCGCGTCATGGGGCCGTGCATCGCGATGGGGGCGGCGGCCGCGCATGCGCTCGACCTCGCCGGATCGGGCAGCGTGCATCAGATCGACGCGGCGGCGCTGCGGGCTCGGGTGAAGGATAATGTCGAGCGGAGGGATTAGGGCGTGTCCTCATCAACGCGCAGGAATGTCCGCTTCGGGGCAAGGCAGACACGGTCCGAGGATGCCGCGACGTCGTCGTAGCCTGCGTGATCGATCCGGTATAGCTGCGCTGCTCCGCACGCAGTTCCCTGAGAGCTTACCAAGGTTGCCGAAATAGGGCGCTCGCACTAACAACGGTGCGATGACACTCTCGATTTCAGGGGCGTTGCCCCGGCAGGCCACGTTGTCGGTGCTGATCGCACTCAGCGTCACGCACTTGCTCAATGACACGATCCAGTCGCTGATCCCGGCGATCTATCCGATCATCAAGCAGAGCTATCAACTCGACTACGTCCAGATCGGGCTTATCACGCTGACCTTCCAGGTCTCGGCGTCGCTGCTCCAACCCTTCGTCGGTTTCGTCACCGATCGGCATCCGATGCCGTACTCGATGGTCGTCGGCATGGCCTGCAGCCTGATTGGCCTGATCGCACTCGCCTATGCGGGGAGCTATGAGTTGCTGTTGCTCGCGTCAGTCTGCGTCGGCCTCGGCTCGTCGATCTTCCATCCGGAGGCCACGCGCACGGCGCGCAACGCGTCCGGCGGGAAGCACGGCTTCGCGCAAGCTATCTTTCAGATCGGAGGACAAACGGGCAGCGCGATTGGGCCTCTGCTCGCGGCATTCGTCATCGTGCCGCGCGGGCAAACAAGCCTCGCGTGGTTCTCGGTCGCGGCGTTCGTCGCCATCCTGCTGATGATCTGGATCGCGCGCTCCGATGTCCGCGTCCCTGCGCGCCTGCCAAGAAGGGCCGATGCCGAGCCGAGGACCGAGACCGAATCTGCCGCGCGGCCCTTGCGGTCCGTCATTGTTCCTATCGCCGTTCTGATCATTCTTCTCTTCTCGAAGTATGCCTACACGGCGAGCTTCACGTCGTTCTACACCTTCTATCTGATGGGCAAGTTCGGCGTTTCGATCCAGACATCGCAAGTGATGCTGTTCCTGTTCCTCGCGTCATCCGCTGCAGGGGCGCTTGGCGGCGGCATCGTCGGCGACCGGGTCGGCCGCAGGCCGATCATCTTGTTCTCGATTCTCGGCGCGCTGCCTTTCACGCTGATCCTGCCATACGCCGACTTGTTCTGGACCGGCGCGCTGACGATCGTGATCAACCTGATCATGTCGAGCGCCTTCGCCGCCATCCTGATCTACGCGCTGGAATTGCTGCCGGGACGCGTCGGGCTGGTGAGTGGTTTCTTCTACGGCGTGACTTTCGGCCTTGCCGGTATTGCGGCCGCGCTGCTGGGCGCGCTCGCTGATCAAGTCGGCATCGAGACCGTCTACCGGATTTGCTCCTACCTTCCCGCGATGGGATTGCTGGCCTGGTTCCTTCCTCGGCTGGATACCGCCGCGGACGTGTGACGTGGCCCCCGCCTCACTCCATCGAGGCTGGCGCTTCCTTCTACGCGCTGGCGCGCGCCTCAGGGTGACGGCTCAGTAGGCGCGACGAAGCCGGTGGTCCACCGCGAGCAGGATCGTGCTCGCCGCGACCGCGATGACGACGAGTATCAGCGTCAGCGCCATGATCAATCGGATATTGTGCAGGCCGATCGCCTGGATCAGCAGGAAGCCGAGGCCACGTTGCGAGGCGAACATCTCGCCCAGCAGCGTGCCGATGAGGGTCAGCGAGAAGCCGACGCGCACGCCGGTGAAAATCTCCGGGACCGCGGCCGGCAACAGCACGCTTGCGGTGATCTGCCAGGGCTTGAGCCGCAGCACGCGCGCCGCCTTCAGGTACACCGGATTGAGGTTGCGCACCGCCGCGAGCGTGATGATCGCGATCGGCACCACGCCGTGGATCGCGCCGAACGCGACCTTCGCCGGCATGCCGATGCCGAAGGCGAGCAGCACGATCGGATAGAGGGTGATCTTCGGGATCGAGTAGAGCGCAACGAGCACGGGCTCGCCGACTTCGCCGGAGAAGCGATGCAGCCCCAACGTGAAGCCGATCAGGAAGCCGAACGCCAGCGCGAAGCCGAGCGCAATGGTGAAGGCCTTCGCGGTCTCGATCAGGTGCGGATAGAACGACGCGGTGCCGAGCAGTTGCGCCGCGTAGGCAATCGTGTCGAGCGGCGAGGTCAGCGCGCTCGCGCCCGCGTAGATGAACAGCGCCTGCCAACACGCGAGCAGCGCGACGACGAGAAGCGCCGTGCCGAGCGCGCGTTGCGGAAGAGCGTCGGTCATCGGCGCCGCCTCGCGAGCAGCTTCTTCTCCCACATGAAGAACATCGCGTTGACGCTTCCCGCGACCACGAGCACCAGGACGATCAGCGGATACATCACGGCGTTGTCGAAGTTGTTGTAGGCAAAGCCGATCTCGTAGCCGAGGCCGGTGCGCGACATGATCAGCTCGGCACCGATCACGCCGATGAACGAATACGCGACCGCGAGCTTGACGCCGGTGAAGATGTAAGGCGCCGCGTAGGGGAGCGTAATCTCAGCCGCTGTCGCGACCGGCCCGAGCCTGAAGGCGCGCGCGGTCTTGATCAGCACGCGCGGCACGCGGTCGAGGCCGTTGAGCGTGTTCACGATCACGGCGACGAGGCCGAGCATGAAGCCGATCAGCACCTGCGGCACGTCGCCGAGCCCGAAGATCACGATGAACAGCGGATAGAAGGCGTAGACAGGGATCGCGTAATAGGCCGCGAACAGCGGGTCGAGCGCCTCGCGGAAAGGCCGCCAGCGGTGGATCAGCGTACCGAGCACGACGCCCACGACAACCGCGGCGACGCAGGCGAGCGCCACGTCGGTCAGTGTCTTGCCGATCGCCGGCCAGATCGCGCCGCCGAGGAGCAACGCACCCAGGTCCCACAGGATCTCGCTCGGCGGGATCAAGGCGAAGCGGTCGATGACGCCGAACCGGACCAGCGCCTCCAACAGGACGACGATACCGATCGCGAGCGCGAGCCTGACTCTGCCCGGCGACATTACTTGCGCTTGAGATCGTCGGGCAGGAAGCTCTCGTCGATGATCTTGCTCCAGTCGGGGTCATCCTTCAGCGCGCCGACGAGCTTCTGCGCGCGCATCATCTCGTCCATCGCCTTCAGATCGAAGCCGCCGGCGGCCCAGTAGCGCACGCCGGATTTGGCGTGGCTCGACGTCAGATTGCGTACGGCGCTACGCGCGACGTCCGGGGCCAAGTTGTAGGTCTTGGCGATGATGTCGCCGGCCTCGTCGGGATTGGCATACATGAAGTCGACCGCCTGGCGGCGCGCGTGGATCACCGCGCGGATGAAGTCGCCGCGGGTCGCGGCGGCCTTGCCGGTGGTGACGCCGACCACGTTGTCGAGCGGCGGCAGGAGATCGCTTGCGCGCACCACCGCGCGATACTTGCCTTGATGCTGCGACCACAGCGGCTCGGGGATCGGCGTGATGTCGACCGCGCCGAGGTCAAGCGCGACGATGCCCTCGCCGAAGCCGCCGGTCTTCACGAGCTCGGCGTCCGTCGGCTTCAACCCAGCCTTTTCCAGCACCAGGATCGCGAGCGCCTGGCTGGTCGAGCGCGGATTGGTGTAGCCGATCTTACGACCCTTGAGGTCGGCGAGCGTCTTGATCGGCGAATCGGGCTTCACGGCCCAGATGAATTCAGCGACCGTCTGGACATTGTCGCTGACGATCTTCAGATCGGCGCCCTGCTGGATCGCGATCACGGTCGCGGTCGGGTTGATCTCGCCATAGGCGAGGTTGCCGCCGAGCA
>CAYZMR010000323.1:0-4331 GCA_964479515.1 uncultured Hyphomicrobiales bacterium
TCCGCGACGCCGAGCAGGAGCCCGCCGACGATCGCGCCGCGCACCTGGTTGAAGCCCCCAACGATCGCCGCGATGAAGGCCGCGATCCCGAGCGTTTCGCCATTGGTGAACTTCGCCAGATAGATCGGCGTCACCAGCGCGGAGGCGAGCGCCGCGAGCACGGCGTTGATCACGAAAGCGATGAGGATCATGCGCTCGACCGGAATGCCGAGGATGCGCGCAACGGTCGGATTCTGCGCGGTCGCCTGCATCTGGCGGCCGGCGCGCGTACCGTTGAGAAAGAGCTGCAGCGCGACGACCGCCGCGACCGCGACGGCGAGCACGATCAGGCTCTGCACCGCGACGGTCGCGCCGAAGATCGTGACGTTGGTGGCGGCGCCAAGCGCCGGAAACGGCTGCGCCTCGGCGCTGTAGAACTCCTTCACGGCCTCCTTCAGGAATACGGCCAGCGCCATGGTGGCGATCGCGAGCGGCAACACGCCGTGGCGGATCATCGGATCGACGAGCAGCCGCTTGAACAGAATGCCGAGCACGAGCGCCGAGACGAGGATGCCGACGGCGACCGCGCCCCAGAACGGCAGGCCGAGGTTCATCGCGGCCAGCATGAAGAACGCCGGCAGCATCACGAACTCGCCCTGCGCGAAGTTGATGGTCTGCGAGGTCTGCCACAGCAGCGTGAAGCCGATCGCGATCAGCGCATAGATGCCGCCGGTCGCGAGCCCGGAGATCAGGAGTTGGAGGAAGTCCGACATGTCCTCACTCGTCATCACCGGGCCGCGCCGGAGGCGCGTGACCCGGTGATCCCGATAGAATGAAACGCCTTGCCCACCTCAGCGGGGCCGCCGGGTCAAGCCCGGCGGCGACGAGCCGAGGGATCACTTCCCCAGCTTCGGCAGTTCGCTGGTGATCACCTGCTTGCCGTTGATCACTTCGGCGATGAAGCTGATGCGGTCGATGTCGCCCTTCTCGTCCCAGGTGGTCTCGATCAGGATGCCCGGCTCCTGCGCGGGCGAGATCGTCATGCCGTGGAGCGAGGCCGCGAGCGCCTTCCGGTCGAACTTGCCGAGCTTCTCGGTCGCGAACTTGATCGCGTAGACGCCGGTATAGCCCTTGATGCCGTTATGGTCGGGTACGTATTTGAAGCGGGCGTTGAAGCGGTTCTTGAAGTCCTGCACCGCCGGAACCGGAATGTCGGCGGAGAGGCCGACGTGCCCGCGCGCGCCGTTCGCGGCGTCGCCCGCGAGATCGATCACCTTCTGGCCCAACAGCGTGGTCTCGCCGATGAGCGGCACGGAAATGCCCTGCTTCTTCGCCTCGCGCAGGAAGCGCGCGCTCTCTTCCTCGTTGGTGTAGACGAAGATCGCGTCGGGATTGGCGGCCTTTGCCTTCACGACGTCCGCGGCGAAGTCGGTCTGGCCGGACTCGGTCGAGAGGTCGGCCACGATCTTGATGCCGCGCGCGATCATTTCCTTGGTGAAGTTGTCGCGCCCGCCCTTGCCGAAATCGTTGTTGACCCACACGACCGCGACGGTCTTCGCCTTCACGGTATCGCGGATGTAGTTGGCGATCTTCGGCATCGAGGCCTGCTGGCCGAACGAGGTGCGGAACAGGTAGGCGTTGCCCTGCTGCGTCAGGTCGCTCGCCTCGCCGCCCATGAATTGCGGCGTCTCCGCCTGCGCGGCGATCACCATCGACACCTTGACGATGCCGGAGAAGATCGGCCCGAGGACCACGTAAGGCTCTTCGTCGATCGCCTTCTGCATCTGCGCGCGCGCCGTGCCGGGGTTGGTCTGCGTGTCGTACTGCTTGAGCTCGATCTTGTGGCCGAGGATCCCACCCTTGGCGTTGATCTCCTCGATCGCGAGCAGCGCACCGTCGCGGAAATTGGTCGAGGCCACGGCGCCCGCGCCCGACAATTCGCCAATGAACGCGAAGCTCACCGGCTTGGTCTCCGCGCTCGCGCCGACCGCGAACGCCGCGGCGGCCAGGGCCGCAAGCATGAACTTTTTCATTCGTCCCTCCCGTTATGATGTCGTCTTGTGTGTTGTCGCGGGCGCGTAGACGTCGCCCGGCTCGTTGCGCCGCGCGATCACGGCGTCGAAAGTCGCGGCGATGCCATCGCGCGAAGCCTCGCGCCCGACAAACAGGCGGAACGCGTCCACGGCCTGATCGACACAAAGCTCCCGGCCGGTCATCACGCGCGCGCCGCGCTCGCGCGCGGCACGCAGCAGCGGCGTCCATAGCGGAGTGTAGACCGCGTCCGCAACCCACTGGCCGTCATGGATCAGTTCGTGCGGAACGGGACAGTCCATGCTCGGCAGCATGCCGACCGGCGTCGCGTTGACGAGACCGCCGGCGCCCTGCAGCGCCTCGGCGACATCGGCGCAGATGCGGACCACGATACGGTCCTTCAGGCGCGCGGCAAGCGCCCGCGCCTTACCGCCGTCCTGGTCGCACAGCCATATCTCGCGCGCGCCAAGCTCGCAAAGCGCGAACCCGATCGCGCGGCCGACGCCGCCCGCCCCGATGAGCGCGACCGGCGCGTCGCCGGGAGTACCCAGAACGCGCTTGAACGCGGCCGCGAATCCGGTCGCATCGGTGTTGTGGCCGATGAGCTTGCCGTCGCGCACCACGACCGTGTTCACGGTGCCGATCGCCGCCGCGCTCGGCGACAGCGCGTCGAGCAGCGGCAGCACGGCCTCCTTGTAGGGGAACGTCACGTTGACGCCGGCAAAGCCGAGCAGCCGGACGCCGTCGAGCATCGAGCGCAGCGTGTCGCGGTCGGCGCCCGCAACGTCGATCAGCCGGTAATGCGCGCGCAAGCCGAGCGCCGCGGCCGCCGCCTCATGCATCGCGGGCGCGGCCGAGCTCTTGATCGGCGAACCGATCAGCCCGAGCAGGATCGGCTGCGCGGCCGGCGTCGGCGCCAATGTCGGCTCGATGGGCCGAACACGTTCCTGCATTCCTCCCCGTCCCTTTCGCGTCCCGATATCGCGCCGCTTGTTGGCGCCATCTAACAACATTCCGCCGGCCTGCAAAATCGCTTGCGCTGCGGCGCAGCAAACGGTCTTATTCGCGCATCGCTTCGCCGGGTGGACGTAAGGATCGGAGCAGAGGGACTGCCCATGAGGTTCAGCTTCAGACGCGCCGTGGCCGGCGCCGCGGTTCTCCTGTCCTCGACCAGCGTCGCACTGGCGCACCCGGGCCATGGCGAGGCCGTCGGATTTGCGCACGGCTTCTGGCATCCGCTCGGCGGGTTCGACCACGTACTGGCGATGATCGCGGTCGGCCTGTTCGCCGCGCAACTCGGCGGCCGCGCGCTGTGCCTCGTGCCGATGACCTTCATCGCCGTCATGGCGCTCGGCGGCGCGCTCGGCATGGCGGGATATTCCCTGCCCTATGGCGAGATCGGCATCGCGCTGTCGGTGGTCGTGCTCGGTCTTGCGGTCGCGCTACGCGTCAGCGTTCCGACGCTTGCCGCCATGGCGCTCGCAGGATTCTTCGCGATCTTCCACGGCCATGCGCATGGCGCCGAAATGCCGCTCGATGCCGCGGGCGCGACCTACGCGGCAGGCTTCCTCGTGGCGACCGCGCTGCTGCACGCCGCCGGCATCGCGCTTGGGTTCGCCGCCGGACGGTTCAGCGACATCGGCGGCTGGCGGGTCGCCCAGGCCGCAGGCGGCGCGATGGCGCTTTCCGGCGTCGCGATCCTGGTCGGCGTCGCCTGAGGAGCGCGACATTCCGCCCGCGATCAAATGGTCGGCCCAGCAATACACGGCGTTCGAGGCCGAGCGCACGCGGCCGGTGCGCGACCTCGCGGCCGCGATCCCGGGCCGCGACGCGAAGACCGCGGTCGATCTCGGCTGCGGTCCGGGCAATTCGACCGAAGTCGTCGCGGCGAACTTCCCCGACGCCACGGTCATCGGGATCGACAGTTCGCCGGAGATGATCGCGGCGGCGCGCAAGCGACTGCCGAACGTCCGCTTTGAACTCGCCAATATCGAGACGTGGGATGATCCCGGGCCGTTCGACGTGATCCTGTCGAACGCCGTGTTCCAGTGGGTGCCAGATCACGCTCGCCTCTTTCCGGGCATCGTCGGCAAGCTCGCCGCGGGCGGGAGTTTCGCGGTCCAGATTCCGGACAATGAAGGCGAGCCCGCGCATCGGCTGATGCGCGACCTCGCGGCGCAGGAACCCTGGGCCGGCAAGCTTGCCAGCGCGGCGCGGCCGGCGCGACACGACGTACGCTTCTACTACGATCTGCTGAAGCCGCTCTGCACCCGGGTCGACGTTTGGCGCACGATCTACCATCACGTGATCGCCGGAGGCGC
>CAYZMR010000324.1:0-4314 GCA_964479515.1 uncultured Hyphomicrobiales bacterium
CGGTGCCGGCGACAAAGTTGTTCAGCGCCTTCATGGCGTGACCGTTGCCCGGGCCGCCCACGTCGAACAGCCGCGTGCCCATCTTTTCGAGCACGGGCTTGGCGTCGGCAACGGCGTCCTTGTCGCCGCCGATCATGATCGCGAGCGTGCCATCCGTGGCGCGCGGCACGCCGCCCGAGACCGGCGCGTCGACGAGCTTGATGCCATGTGTGGCAAGCTCGGCGTGCAGCGCGCGCGTGCCGACCGGATCGGCCGAGCTCATGTCGATGACGAGCGTGCCCTTGCGCAGCTTGGCGGCGATCGGAAGCACGGCGGCGCGTACCTCCTTGCCGGTCGGCAGCATGGTGATGATCGCGTCGGCCCCGGCGAGCGCCGCGAGGTCCGTGGCGGCCGTCGCGTTGTGATCCTTGGCGAATTGCGCGGCGCGCGTGGCGTCCACGTCATAGGCGATGACTTTGAAACCGCCCTTGACGAGGTTGGCGGCCATCGGCCGACCCATGTTGCCGATGCCGATGAAGCCGATCGTCTTGATGTCCATTATTCCAGCCCCAGTCATTCGAGCCCCATGTCCTTGAGCACCGTCTGCGCGGTGCGGAAACCTTCGACCGCCTTGGGCAGGCCGCAATAGATGATCGCGTGCAGCATCAGCTCGGAGAGCTCGTCTTTGCTGACGCCGTTGGCGATCGCGCCGCGCACATGCACGGCGATCTCGTGCGGACGCCCTTGCGCCACCAGCATGCCGAGCGTGATCAGGCTGCGGGTCTTGCGGTTCAGGACCGGGCGCGTCCAGGTCTCGCCGAAGCATTTGCGCGTGACGTAGTCCTGCATCGGCCAGATGAAATCGGTCGTATTGGCGATCTGATTTTCTGCGCCATCGGGGCCGAACATCGCGCGGCGCACGTCAAGGCCGTCGTCCCAGGCCTTGTTGGCGTTCTTCCATTGCTTGCGCCAGTGCGGGCGCGGCTTCTTGCCGGAGATTTTCGCGGGCGGTTTCTTCGTTACAGCCTTGGCCATTCGTCCTCCGATGTGTGTAGTTGTTTCTCCGTCATGGCCGGGCTTGTCCCGGCCATCTCGATCAGGAGGGCACAATGCCCATCTAAGCGGGGTCGCCGGGCCAAGCCCGGCGATGACGACGGAGGTCTAGTTTTGCGCGGTTGAGTCCAACAACGGCCGAATATCCATTATTGCTTCGATATCCCACAACTGCGCCACCAGCGCCTTGGCGCGCGCGTCTCCCAGCACCGGACCGACATTGTCGATGAACTTCGCCTCCAGCCCGGCGTCGTCGAGTGGCACGATGCGCGAGCCGAGCGCCTCGTCGGCCTGGCGCACGAACTTTCCGCGTGGCGTCGTCACGGTGACGCGCGCGGGACGCAGCCGCGGATAGAGCCCATCGATCTCGGGCGGCGCCGTGATGGTGAGCCGTTTCGCGAACTCGCCGAACGCCGGATCGCTGCGCGTCTCGGCATTGAAATGATGCACCTTGATGCCGCGGAAGCGCGCCGCGACTCCCATCAGATAGGGGAAGCTCAGTTGCGCGGAGGCGTAATCGTCCCAGCCGGTGTGCGCGTGCTCGGCGGCGATGCGATAGGTCTCGACGTCGACATGCTTGATCTCGTCGGCCGCGATGTTCTCGTCGTTCAGGAGCCCGAACAGCGCCTCGACGGCCGGCTGGATGTGGCGGCAGCACGCATAGGGCTTGATGTAGCAATCCGTGATGCCGAAGGCCGCGTCGGGCGGCAGCGCGATCGCGCGCGCTCTATCGGAGCGGCCGAACGCGAAGGCCTGCATGAAGCCGTCGCGCGCCTCGATCACGTTCGGCGGGCCTTGCACTCCGAGCGCAGCGAGGAGTGCCGCCTGCAGGCCCTCGCGCGAGGCGTGGCCGGCGTGCAGGCGCTTGATGTCGGCACCGCCATTGACGAAGGCGAACAGACCGGCGGCGGCGCTCGCAGCGATCCCGAGCGCGTCCGCGATTTGGCTCGCGTTGAGGCCGCGCAGCTTGGCTGTCGCGACGGCCGCGCCGAACGGGCCGACCGCGCTGGTCGGATGGAAGCCGCGCTGGCGCAGGTCCGGCGCGCAGGCGCGGGCGAGGCATATGGCCACCTCGTAGCCGGCGACGACCGCTTCGATCAGCTGCGTGCCCGAGATGCCGCGCTCGTAGCCGACGCTGAGCGCCGCCGGCACCACGGTGCAGCCGCAATGCGCCGAGCCGACGCGATAGCCGTCGTCCAGCTCGATCCCGTGCGCCGCGGTGCCGCCAAGGAAAGCCGCATCGAGCAGGTCGTGGCGCTTCAAGCGGCCCGGCACCGGGATGCGGCCGCTCCCGGCGCGCACGGCGGCGAGCATCGCCTCGGCGTTGGTCGCGACGTCGCCCGGTGCGCCCGCGATCATCACGCCGACGGTGTCGAGCAGGTGGCGGCGCGCGTAGTAGCGCACCTCGTCGTCGAGATCGGCGTAGCGCAGCGCGCTCGCGAAGGCGACGATCGTGTCGGTCGCGCCCGCGGCGGGATGGAGGGTGACGGCTTCGGCGGAATGTGACATGCGCGCCTCTTATCCTTTTTCGATCAGCTTCACCATCGCCGGATAGTAATTCCTGCCATACCCGGCGCGGCTGGTGGCTTCGAGCATCTGCTCGGTGTGGCGGGCGGCGGGCGCGTTGACGCCGACGTCGGCCGCGAGCTCCAGCGCGAGGCGGATGTCCTTCAACGCGTAGTCGGTCGGGAAGGCGTCCTCGGGGAAGAAGTCCGGCACCAGGTGCTTGAGCCCCGGCGTGCGCAGCGCGGCCGAGTCGGATGAGCCCTTCGACATGGTCTCGAACAATAGCTTCGCATCCACGCCGGCGCGGCGGCCGATGGTGATCGCTTCGGCGAGCGCATTCACCGTCATGAACACCACCATGTTGTTGAGCGCCTTGACGACCTGACCGAAGCTGACCTCGCCGCAATGCGTCGGCTCGCCCATGTGCGCGAGATGCGGCTGCACCGCCGCGAACACCTCAGGGCTTGCGCCGACCATGATCGAAAGCGTGCCGGCATGCGCCCGCGCCCGCATGCCGGCGACCGGCGCATCGACCAGCGTGATGCCGTCTCCGGCGAGGCGCGCATGCAGCGCGCGCGTCAGCTTCACCGGCGTGGTGCTCATGTCGACGATGGTGTGCGTGCGGCCTTTGGCGCCGGCAATCGTGGCGCACACGTCGTCGACCGCCTGCGGCGAGTGCAGCGAGAGAAAGATCAGATCGGCATGCTGCGCGACCTCGGCAATCGCGGCGCAGGGGTTGAGCCCCTTGGCCGCGAGGCGCTCGACGGGTTCGCGCTTCAAATCGGTGCCGTAGACCGGCAGCGCGGTCTTGGCGACCAGGTTGCCGCACATCGGCTCGCCCATGACGCCGAGACCGACGAAACCGAGGGTGTTTATCGCTTTCATTCTACTCTCCGTCATCACCGGGCCGCCGCGCAGCGGCGAGACCCGGTGATCCCGATTGATCGAATTCCGTGCCTCCCGATCGTCATGGCCGGGACAAGCCTGGCCATGACGACGGAAAGGTCACGCCGCACTCGCCTGTCTGCCCGCGCGGATCTTCTCCAGCACCGGCAATAGATAGCCGATGAATTTCTCGGGATTCTCGCTCATCGGGAAATGCCCGAGGTCGCGCATGATCGTCGCTTCCGCCCCGGTGCGGCGCGCGACCTCGAGCGTGCCCTCGGTGGTGCAGGAATAATCGTATTCGCCGGTGAGCAGATAGAGCGGGCAGCGGCGCGCGTCGATTGTGTCGAGCTTGTCGGAGATGTCGCCGTCGATCATGTAGAAGTGCAGGTCGCCCTTGAACACGCCGGGACCGCTCTGCATGTAGTGCCACAGCGTCTCCCAGCGGCCTTCTTCCGGCGCGGTCGGCGCGACGAGCCCGGACACGATGCCGGCGGACACTTCGCCGCCATGCACGTCGGGGCGATGCAGCCAGCTCACGTCGTAATAAGGGTCGACCTTTGGCGAGGACTCGAGCCCGATGATCGCGCGGAATTTTTCCGGATGCTCGTGCGCGAGATGCAGCACGATGCGTCCGCCGATCGAACAGCCCATCACGACGGGCTTGTCCAGCTCGAGCGCGGCAGAGACCTCCAGGATCATGCGCACATAGTCGCGCGAGGTGAGCTTGTATTCCTCATTCTCCCAGCCGGCGGGCGGCGAGGATTTGCCGTGCCAGGGCATGTCGAACACGATCACGCGGTAATTCGCGGTGATGCGTGCGTCGTTGAGCAGGCCGCGATACTGCCGGCCGTCGGAGCCGGCGGTGTGCAGGCAGAGAAGCGGAATGCC
>CAYZMR010000325.1:0-4283 GCA_964479515.1 uncultured Hyphomicrobiales bacterium
TGGCGTTCGCAGGCCTCTGGGAAAGCTGGATGGGACCGAACGGCGAGGAGCTCGAAACCGCTGCGATCGTGACGACGCAGGCGAGCCGTTCGATCGCGCATATCCACGACCGCATGCCGGTGATCGTGCCGCTGGAGGCGTTCGATTTCTGGCTCGATCCCAAGGTGGATGCGCACAGCGCGGCGGCCGTGCTCCAGCCGGCGCCCGACGCGATGATCGAGGCCTACGAGGTCGGAAGCGCCGTTAATCGCACGGCGAATGATTCGGCCGTGCTGATCGAGCCGCTGCGCGAGCCGGAGCCGGTTGTGGTGGCGCCGGCGCGCAAGAAGGAAAAAATAAAGCCGGACGACGGGCAGGCGAGTTTGTTTTGAGTTGATTTTCCGCTCGTCCCCGCGAAAGCGGGGACCCAGGGCCAAGAACTGGATGCCCGCTTTCGCGGGGACGAGTGGGTGCGGGGCCTACGGCGTCATCTCTCTTCCATCGAGCCACTTCGCATAGATCACGCGCTCCTGCTGGTCATAGCCGAGCGTCGCGTAGAACGCCTGCACCTGGGTGTTGTCCGGCCGCACCATGAGCATGATCTTGGCGACGCCGAGCGCGCGCAGCCACTCTTCCGCCGCCGCCATGATGGCGCCGCCGAAGCCCTTGTGCTGAGCGTCCGGATCGACCGCCACGTAGTAGACCCAGCCGCGATGGCCGTCATGGCCGACCATCGCGGAGGCGACGATCGCATCGCCCGCGCGCCCGATCAGGATTGCGGAATTCGGCCCGCGTCGCGCGAATGCGATGTCGGAGGAGGGGTCGTTCCAGGGACGCGTGAGACCGCAGCGTTGCCATAGCGCGATGACGGCGGGCACGTCGGCGTCGGTGACGGGGGAGACGGAGAGGGTGCTCATGCGTCGACCTTACGAAGCCTCACCCTCAGGATGAGGGTTAGAGAACCTTCCCCGGGTTCAAAATCCCCTTCGGATCGAGCGTGCGCTTGAGCGCGCGCATCAGCTCCATCGCAACCGGGTCCTTGATGCTCGGCAAGAGGTCGCGCTTCATCACGCCGATGCCGTGCTCGGCCGAGATCGAGCCGCCGTATTTGAGCACGATGTCGAACACGACCATGTTCACGTCGTGCCAGCGTTCGAGGAAGGCGGCCTTATCAGCGCCGACCGGCTGGGAAATGTTGTAGTGGATGTTGCCGTCGCCGAGATGGCCGAACGGCAGCGGCCGGCTGCCCGGGATCAGCTTCACGACCGCCGCGTTGGCCTCCTTGATGAAGGCCGGGACGTTCGCGACCGGCACCGAGATGTCGTGCTTGATCGAGCCGCCGACGTGGCGCTGCACCTCGCCGAACATCTCGCGGATGCGCCAGAACGCCTTCGCTTGATCGAGGCTTTCGGCGATCGCGGCGTCGGCGACGAGGCCGCGCTCGACGCCTTCGGCCAGGATCTCCTCCATCGTCTCACGCAGGCCCGAGCGCGCCTGCGAGGACAGTTCGATCAATACGTACCACGGATGCGGCGCGCTCAGCGGATCGCGCGCGCCGCTCGCATATTGCAGCACCGCCTCGATGCCGAGCCGTACCATCAGCTCGAACGACGTGACATCGCCGCCGCTGCGCTCATTCGCGATGCCGAACAGGTCCAGCGCCGCCTGCGGCGAGGCGAGGCCGACGAAGGCGGTCTCGACCGAGCGCGGCCGCGGGATCAGGCGCAGGGTCGCTGCCGTGATCACGCCGAGCGTGCCTTCGGCGCCGATGAACAGGTTCTTCAGGTCGTAGCCGGTGTTGTCCTTCTTCAGCTTGTTGAGGTTGTTCAGGACGCGCCCGTCGGCGAGCACGACTTCCAGCCCCAGCACCTGCTGGCGCGCGACGCCCCATGACACCGCGGTCGTGCCGCCCGCGTTGGTCGAGAGATTGCCGCCGACCGTACAGGTGCCCTCCGAGGGCAGCAGCAGCGGATAGAGCCGGTCGACTCTTTCCGCCGCCTCGCGCACGCGGCCGAGCGAGACGCCGGCTTCGGCGGTGATCGTGTTCGAGGTCGCGTCCACCTCGCGGATCTTGTCCATGCGATTGAGCGAGAGCAGCACCTCACCGTGGAACGGAAGTTGCCCGCCGACGAGCCCGGTATTGCCGCCCTGCGGCACGATCGCGGTGCCGGTGTCGTTCGCGAGCTTGAGGATCGCCGCGACCTCGGCGACCGAGCCCGGGCGCAGCACCATCGGCGTCGCGCCGTGATAGAGGTCGCGCATCTCGACGAGATAGGGCTCCTGCGCGGCCTTATCGGTGATGGCGTAGCGCTCGCCGACGATCGCCGCGAAGCGGGGCAGGAGGTCAGGCGCGACGGACGGCTTGACGTGCTCGTTCATGGGATGCGTTTTAGCTGGTCGTTTGCTCAGGGTCGAGGCGCCGCGGCGCGCGCGAGGCGGTCGTTGATGGCCTCGCCCAGACCTTCGTTCGGGATCGGCGTGACGGCGATTCCCGACGCGCCCGAGGCGTCGAGGATACGCAGATGCGCAAATAGGTTCGCGGCGGCTTCGACGAGGTCGCCACGGGGTGAAAGGTTGAGGGTCGTCCCGGCACCGGATGGTGTCCCGGCGCCGAACGCCAGCAAGGCCTCGCCCGGCCGCGCGTCGACGGCATTGAGCCGGACCGGCAGCTTGGGCGCGTAGTGCGAGGCGAGCATGCCGGGCGCGAGCGGAGCCTCTTCGGCACCCGCAACCGGATCGAACAGCGCGTATCCGAGCACGCGCTCGATATCCGCGCGCGGCACGCCGCCGGGACGCAAGAGCGTCGGTGCGCCGACAAACGACACGATGGTCGATTCCAACCCGATATGGGTTTGGCCGCCATCAATGATGAGATCGATGCGGCCCGCAAGATCGGCGGCGACGTGCTCTGCGGTTGTCGGTGAAACGTGGCCGGAGCGATTGGCCGATGGCGCAACGATCGGCCGGTCGAAGGCCTTGATGATGTCGATGGCGACCGGATGGTCGGGCACGCGCACCGCGACCGTGCTTTGGCCGGCGGTCGCGAGCTCCGAGAGCGGGCAATACGGGACCTGCGGCAACACCAGCGTCAGCGCGCCGGGCCAGAACACCGCGCCGAGCAGATAGGCGTCATCGTCAAGCGTCGCGAACTCCCGCACGGCGGAGCTGTCGGCGACGTGGACGATCAACGGGTTGAAACGCGGCCGGCCCTTCGCCGCATAGAGCCGGGCGACCGCCTCGCCGTCGGTTGCATCCGCGCCGAGCCCGTAGACGGTCTCGGTCGGAAACGCCACGAGCCCGCCGTCGTGCAGCACGCGCGCGGCCGCCGCGATCGCGTCGCGGTCGGCTTTCAGCACACGTGTGGCCACTTTGACGGACATTGGCGGCTTTCAGGAGCGGTTCGGTGCGGCTACATTGGGCGCTGTTTATCTCACCCTCCCCGGAAAAGGGAGGGTTGGAAGGATTTTATATGCCCTACCGTGCGCCGGTCGAAGACATCGCCTTCACGCTCAAGCATTCGGCGGGTGTAAAGCGCGCGCTCGACGAAGGGCTTTACGGCGATTTGTCCGAAGACGTGGTCGATGCCGTGCTGGAGGAGGCCGGCAAGTTCGCCACGACGGTGATCGCGCCGCTCAATACGGTCGGCGACAAGCTCGGTACGCCTTTCAAGGATGGCGTGGTCACGATGCCGCCCGGCTGGAAGGAAGCCTACACGGCCTGGTCGCAGGCGGGCTGGAACGGGCTCGCTGCGTCGGAAGCGTGGGGCGGGCAGGGGCTGCCGCACGCGCTCAACGCGGCCTGCATCGAAATGTGGAATTCGGCCTCGATGGCGTTCGGCATCGGCCCGGTGTTGACCATCGGGGCGATCGAGGCGCTGAGCCAGCACGGCTCGGACGCGCTGAAAGCAAAATACCTCGGCAAGCTCGTCAGCGGCGAATGGATGGGCACGATGCAGCTCACCGAACCGCAGGCGGGCTCCGACGTGGGCGCGCTGCGCAGCAAAGCCGAACGCGCCGGCGACGGCACCTATCGCATTACGGGGAGCAAGATCTTCATCACCTATGGCGAGCATGATCTCACCGACAACATCATCCATTTCGTGCTCGCGCGCCTGCCCGACGCGCCCGCGGGAACGCGCGGCATCTCGCTGTTTCTCGTGCCGAAGTTCTTCGTCAATGATGACGGCTCGCTCGGGGGCCGCAACGACGCGCGTTGCCATTCGATTGAGCACAAGCTCGGCATCCACGGCTCGCCGACCTGCACGATGGTCTATGGCGATGCCGGCGGCGCGGTCGGCTGGCTCG
>CAYZMR010000326.1:0-4264 GCA_964479515.1 uncultured Hyphomicrobiales bacterium
GGCCGAGCATCTGCACCAGATAGGACAGCGTGCTTTCGCCGCCGTAGTTCTGCCAGTTGGTGTTGGTGATGAAGCTGATCGCCGTATTGAACGAGAGATCGGGCGCGACCGCCGACTGCTCCGCCGGATTGAACGGCAGCATCGCCTGGGCGCGCATCAGCACGTAAATGATGAGAAAGCCGCCGACATGGAAGAACAGCATGGCGATCGTATAGGTGAGCCAGTGCTGCTCGCGCTTTTCGTCGACGCCGCCAGCGGCGTAAAGCACTGCCTCAACCGGCCGAAGGACCGGTGACAGGAACGTGCGCTCGCCATTGAAGACGCGCGTCATGTACCAACCAAGCGGCGGTACCAGCGCGACAACGATCGCGCAATAAAGGATGATCTGAGTCCAGCCGATGAGCGTCATGATGTGCGCCTCTCAGAACCGCTCGGGCCGCAGCAGAGCGTAGGTGAGGTAGAACAGCAGCCCCGCGGTCACGAGGGCGGCGAGCGAATAGTCGAAAATCATGTCCGCCTCCTCACAGCCGGTCGCAGGCGAAGGCGTAGCCAACCGACACGACGAAGAATGCAAGGCCGGTGGCCAGCAGGATGATGTCCAGCATGGGAATGCTCCTCGGCGGCGAGCAGATCGCCAGTACGCAGTGGATGCCCCGCGACAAGGCGTCTTGTTGATGCACATCAACAGCGAGCGATGATTGTCTCGCTCTGTGCGCGGCTTATCTGCCAAGTCGCTACGTATGTTTTCGAGGTCGCGGGGGGAGCATCTTTATAGGAATCTCATATAGGTGCAGTGCGGCAGGCGCCGTCGGACGCGGCGCCCTCCTCCGGCAAATCCCGATGATCTTGAGCGGCTTGCGGGAGGATCGATCGCGCGGGCCTTTATGAAATCCCTATATCGCGGGCTTCTTCTTCATCTCGTTTTCCTATGGGTGTTCGATCATCTTTCTTCCGCAGGCCCGCAAATTGGAGCGGGTCGCTTTCCGGGAGATCGCGTCATGACCGCGACTCACTTCAATGTCCGCAAACGGGATGTCGTTGCCGAGCGAAAGCCATTGTCGCTCGCGCTGCTGGTCGCGGTACTCGCGATTCTGGTCGCAGCCTGCGTGGCGTTGATCGCCCCGATCGTATGGACGGTTGTGATCGACGTCGCGCATCAGGCGGAACGGCCAAGCATGTTCCAGTGCGCCATCGTCGATAGCGCGACCGAGCGCCTCGCCTGCTACGACAAGCTCGGCCAGCAAACGCTCCAGCCGCCGGCCAAGGGCGCCTATGCGCCCTTCGGCTTTGGCGCACCGCCGCGCTAATCTCGGCGAGCGCCGCAGTGGATCAAAGTTCGCCCGGGCCAAGGAAGGCGCGACCTGCGCATAGCGTTCCGCCTCACCTCGGCTCGATCCAGGTGCTGGCCCGATTTGTCCTGAGGGTCCTTATCCTCGCGGTATTCGCGCCGCTGGGTGACCATGGATTTGGCCGAACCTTTGCGAGCCTTCTCGCGATGGCCGCCGTCTATTGCGCTTGCGCCGGGGCTTTCCGGCGCGAGGCGCCCATGGGTCCCGTGCTGAGCCATTGGGATGAGGCAGCGGGATATGCCGTGATCGGACGGCTCGCGTCATCGTTGAGCTGACCAGAAACGCAATTCGATCCGCGCCTATACCCGCGCCGAAAATGCATATCCCGCTCTTATAACAAGCCACGTTTCGTCGTCTCGATTTCATATGCGGCCACGAGCACATTCAGAGTCGAGGTTTTCTCGCGCTTGCAAACGCGACGCGCAGGAAGAAGGAGGCGACCATGTCAATCGCAGTTCACGACGGCCATGACCTTCGGGTCGCAGGGCCGGAACGCTCCCACGACCTTCACATCTTGAGGACACGGACGGCGCATGCGGCGAAGACGCTGCTGACGCAGGGGCTGCGGATGCTGCTCGTGGTTGGCTGCTTCACGGCGCTCACCGCAGCGGTCATCGGGATCAAGCTATACGCCTTCCTGCCGCCTCTTCATCACTAACGATCGGGAGGTCGTGTCATGGGCGAAAAGGGACCAAGTCCACGCACGCCACTGTTCCTCATCGGCAGGGACAGTGGTGGGCACTGGGTCGTTCAGGATGACCGCGGCCTCTGCGGCGGTCTGTTCGTCAGTCGCAACGAAGCCATGAAATTCGCGCTATTCGAGAACGGCAGGCACCCAGAGGCGATCATTGCGGTGCCCGGCGTCCTGGAGCTGGAGATGAACCGCAGAGTCGGGCCTGCGGATCAGCGCGCGATGGACACCGAAGCGCGGCTCGCTGCCTGATCGATACCAAGTACGCGCTGACAGTACGCAACGGCGGCCGACGATGGCCCAGTTCGATCAAATCCCGTCACAGGAGCGGATCGTCGACACGATGATCGAGCTCACGCGCGCGGCGCCTTGCCATCGCTTGATCGTGGCAGGCTCGGACGCCTTCAATGTCTATCTGTCCCTGCATCAGCGCGGTTTCTCGCGCGCCGTGACGACGGCGACATGTCGCTTTCCCTGCAGCCAACACGACGTCGCGCTGATTGCGGGGGAGCACTCCGTCCAGGCCCTCGAGGCGCTATTGGTCCGCGTCCTTCCGTTCCTGAAGACCAGCGCGGCCGTGGCGGTGCGGCTCGGGTCCGGCGGTCAGCTCGATGGCGGCAAGCTGCAATCGCTCCTGGAGCGAACCGGCTTCCGCGTCGAGGTGGGATCCCGATGCGAGAGCGGCTTCGTTCTCTCCGCACGGCGCCGGGAGTGTGGTCACCTGGCAAATGCCGCTTAAGGCGTCTCGCGCGCGTCATGGACATCGAACCTGACGGCCCTTCGGCCGCCCTTGACGAAGTCATCCATGCCGGAAAAGGTCGCTCCCGTGCGGGCAATTCGCCCGCAATGGAGCCTGCCTTGCCGATCCCTGCCAAGTTCCGCGGCCGTCTGAGCATTCCGGCGGTCGCAGCGCCCATGTTCCTGGTCTCCAATCCCGACCTCGTGGTCGAGTGCTGCCGCGCCGGCATCCTCGGGACCTTCCCGGCGCTTAATCAGCGTTCGAGCGAAGCTTATGAGGCCTGGCTCGTCGAGATCGAGGAGCGCCTCAAGCGCATCGAGCGGGACACCGGTCGGCCGTGCGCGCCCTTCGGCGTCAACCTGATCGTGCACAAGACCAACCCGCGCCTGCAGGCGGACCTCGAGATCTCGATCAAGCACAAGGTGCCGCTGATCATCACGTCGCTCGGGGCCGTGAAGGAACTGGTCGGCGCGGTGCAAGGCTATGGCGGGCTTGTGTTCCACGACGTGATCAACATGCGCCACGCGCGCAAGGCGGCGGAGGCGGGCGTCGACGGGCTGATCGCGGTCTGCGCGGGCGCGGGCGGGCATGCGGGGCTGTTGAGCCCGTTCGCGCTGATTCCCGAGATCCGCCGCTTCTTCGACAAGACCGTGCTGCTGTCCGGCGTGATGTCGACCGGGCGCCACATCGCGGCGGCACGCATGCTCGGCGCCGACCTCGCCTATCTCGGCACGCGCTTCATCGCGACGCGCGAGAGCATGGCGCAACCCAGCTTCAAGCAGATGATCGTCGATACCGAGGCGCAGGACATCATCTACACGCCGGCGGTCAGCGGCATCAACGGCAACTTCCTGAAACCTTCGCTCGACGCGGCCGGAGTCGATCTCGCGGCGAGGCCCGAGCACGGCCATCTCGATCGCGAAAAGCGCGCCTGGAAGGACGTGTGGTCGGCGGGCCAGGGCGTCGGCAGCGTGGACGATATCCCGACGACGGCGGAGCTCTGCGCACGCCTTGTGCGTGAGTACCGCGAGGCGATGCGGGAGGCAGCGGACGACTTCGCCGAAGCCGCGGCGGCCTGATACGGGCAGACAATGCAGGAGCAGAAGGAGCGCGTCGCGCTGACCTCGATCGCCGCGTCGGGTGCGCTGACGCTCGGCAAGGCGGTGGTCGGAATCATGTCCGGCTCGCTCGCGATCCTGTCCGAAGCCGCGCATTCGGCGCTCGATCTCGCGGCCACCGTGATGACCTACTTCGCGGTGCGCATCTCCGGCAAGCCGGCCGACGCCGAACATCATTACGGCCACGGCAAGGTCGAGAGCGTTTCCGCGCTGATCGAGACCGGACTGCTGTTCGTGCTCTCCGGTTTCGTCATCTTCGAAGCCGCCCAGCGGCTCATCGCCACGCAAGGCCATCTGGTCGAAGCGAGCGTATGGGCGTTCGGCGTGATCGCCGTTTCGATCGTGGTCGACTTCCTGCGCGCGCGGC
>CAYZMR010000327.1:0-1185 GCA_964479515.1 uncultured Hyphomicrobiales bacterium
GTCGTGGCGAGCCGCACGGCCAGCGCGCAGGCGCGCTCGTATTCGTCGAGGTTGATCCATTCGTCGATGGTGTGCGGCTCGTTCTGGCCCGCGCCGAAGGTCACGGTCGGAATGCCGTGGCGCACCATCCAGTTGGCATCGAGGCCGCCATTCGCGGCGCGGATGTTCGGCGTGCCGCCGTTCGCCGTGACGGCCGCGACGGCACGCTTCACGACCGGTAGCGTGTCCTTCTGGCGGAACGGATAATAGTCGGTCTGTGCCTTGAACTTGACGCGGCCCGATTTGCCGTCGCTGTTCTTCACCGCCTTCGCGGCCTTCTCGAACGCCGCCTTGTAGGCCTTGGTGATCTCCTTGAAGAATTTGCCGTCATGGCTGCGGCACTCGCCGCGCACGTGGACGTAGTCGGTCACGACGTTGGTGGCGTCGCCCGCCGGGCGGCCTTCGCCGCCGGTCACCGGCCCGACATTGCTGGTGCCCTGCTTCTTGCCCTTCACGACCTTGCCGAACCAGCCGCCGGCCTTCACGTCGGCGAGCGCGAGCGCAAGAATCATGGTCGCCGAGATGCCGCGCTCAGGTGCTACGCCCGCATGCGAGGCGCGGCCGAAGATCTCGACCTCCCAGCGGTCGGCGCCGACCGCGCCGATGACGACGTTCGACGCCGAGCCGCCATCATAGTTGAACGCCATGCTTGGATTACCGAGCGCCGCCTTGTCGACGAAGCGCGCGCCCCACAGGCCGCTCTCCTCGCGCACGCAGAACAACAGCGTCAACGGCGGATGGTCGAGCTTCTGCTTGGCAAGCTCGGCCGCGAGCGTGACCAGCACGCCGCAGCCGGCACGGTTGTCGCCGCCGAGCGCGGTCTTCGCACCGTTCACGATCTTGCGGCCCTGGATCTTCGGCTGCGCGCCGGCGCAGAGGGGCACGGTGTCCATGTGGGTCATGAACATCAGGCGCGGATGGTTGTGCAGCTTGCCGCGGCCCGGGAGGTCGACGATCAGGTTGCCGGTCTCGGTCGGCACGGGGATGCGCGTGTTGGCATCGTCGAGATGGATCGCGTTCTCCGGCACGCCGACCTCCTTCAGGGCGGCCGTCAACTCACGCCCGATCGCGGCCTCGCGGCCGGTGACGCCTTCGATGGCGAGAAAGCGCATGAGGCGCTGGAGGGCGGCGGCGGTGTCGACGGAC
>CAYZMR010000327.1:1285-4253 GCA_964479515.1 uncultured Hyphomicrobiales bacterium
TGCCCGTTCACGGTGAGCATCACGCCGTAGAGCGAGTTGGTGGCGCAGATGTAGAGATAATTGCGCTTGGCGCCGCCGAACACGACGTTGGAGCAAATCTCCGGGATCTTGATCTTGCCGATCAGCGTGCCGTCGGTGTCGATGCAGTGGATGCCGTCGTCGGTCGCGGCCCAGAGCCGGCCGGCCTCGTCGAAGCGCATGCCGTCGAAGCGCCCGGCCGTGCAGTCGGCGAATTCCTTGCCGCCCGACAGCGTGTTGTCGTCGGCGACATCGAACACGCGGATGTGCTTCGGGTGGCCCTTCACGCGCCCGCCCGCCGAGTCGACGATGTAGATCTGCTTTTCGTCGCGCGAGAAGGCGAGCCCGTTGGGCCGGATGAAGTCGTCGGCGACGACGCTGATCTCGCCCGTATGCCCGTCGACGCGGAACACGAAGTTACCGATCTCGGGCTCGGCCTTGTGGCCTTCGTAGTCCGACATGATGCCGTAGGGCGGATCGGTGAACCAGATCGAGCCGTCGGACTTGACCACCACGTCGTTGGGCGAGTTGAGCCGCTTGCCCTGGTAATTGTCGGCGATCACCGTGATGCGGCCGTCGTGCTCGGTGCGCGTCACGCGCCGGCCGCCGTGCTCGCAGGAGACGAGACGACCCTGCCGGTCCACGGTGTGGCCGTTGGCATAGCCGCACGGCGTGCGGAACACGCTGACCGAGCCGTCGGTCTCGTCGTAGCGCATGATGCGGTCGTTCGGGATGTCGGAGAACAGCGTGAAGCGGCCGGCCGGAAAATAGGCCGGCCCTTCGGTCCAGCGCGCGCCGGTCCACAACCGCTCCAGATGGGAGGTGCGGTTGAAACAGGCGCGGAAACGCTCGTCGAGCACCTCGTAGTCGCTGGCCGACATCTCGAATTCTCCCGGAAAACAGTGACCAGGCCAGCATAACGGCATTTCCCCGTCGCGGCTTCCCGCGATCCAAGCTTTGTGCTATATTTGACCGGATTTGTGATATTTTGTGGTATCCGCACGCGCCTGTCGAGGCCCTTGATGCCAAAGACCCCCGCCGCCTCCGATACCGGCGACCCGTTGCTGCTGACGCCCGGCCCGCTCACCACGAGCCGGCGCGTCAAGGAGGTGATGGTCCACGACTGGGGCTCGCGCGACGCGACCTTCATCAAGATCAATGGCGAAGTCCTGACGCGGCTGCCCGAGATCGTGAACGGGCGGGGCGGCTACGTCACGGTGCCGATGCAAGGGTCCGGGACCTTCGCGGTCGAGGCGATGCTGACGACCTTTGTCCCCAAAACCGGCAAGGTGCTGCTGCTGATCAACGGCGCCTACGGGCAGCGCGCGAAGAAGATCTGCGAGATCGCCGGGCGCGCGGTCGCGACGCACGAGACCGCCGAGGATACGCCGCCCGATCTCGCGGCCGTGGAGCGTCTTCTGAAAGAAGACGCCGTGATCACCCACGTCTTCGCGGTCCATTGCGAGACCACCTCCGGCATCCTCAATCCGATCGCCGAGATCGGCGCGCTGGCGCGAAAATACGACAAAAGCTTTTTGGTCGATGCCATGAGCGCGTTCGGGGCACTCGCATTCGATGCGAGTGCGATCGGGCCCGACGCGATCGCGGCCTCATCCAACAAATGCATCGAAGGCGTGCCGGGCTTGGGGTTCGTCATCGCGCGCCGCGCCGCGCTGGAGCGGACGGAAGGTAACGCCACGACACTGGTGCTCGATCTCTACGATCAGTGGTGCAATTTCGAGAAGACCGGCCAATACCGCTTCACGCCGCCGATCCACGTGATCGTGTCGTTCCATCAGGCGCTGACCGAGTTCTTCGCGGAGGGCGGCGTCGCAGGCCGCGGCGCACGCTACGCCGAGAACTGCCGCGTGCTGATCGAAGGCATGCGCGCGCTCGGCTTCACGCCGCTGCTCGCCGAGCGCCTGCAGGCGCCGATCATCGTTACGTTCCGCATGCCGGCCGATCCGCAATTCCGTTTCCAGGCGTTCTACGACCGGCTGAAGGAACGCGGCTATGTGATCTATCCGGGCAAGCTGACGGTCGCGGACTCATTCCGCATCGGCTGCATCGGACGGCTCTATCCGGACCACATGCGTGGCGCGCTTGCGGCGATCCGCGATATTCTCGAAGAGATGGGCGTGAAGTCATTGAAGGCGGCGGCGTGAACTCGGTTGTCATCCCGGAAGCCGCCGAAGGCGGCTATCCGGGACCCATCTATCCGCGCATGCGGAGCACGTTGAAGTATGGATCCCGGCTCTCGCTTTGCTCGGCCGGGATGACAGGTGAGAGATGAACATCCAGCGCACCCCAACCGTCAGCGTGAACGGGCGCGAGTATCGCTTCCCGAAAGTCCCGACCGTCGTCGTCTGCATCGACGGCTCGGAGCCGGGCTACATCGAGCGCGCGATCGAGGCGGGGCTCGCGCCGAACTTCGCGCGGCTGATGCGCGATGGCGCCAACCTCTCGGCGCTCTCCGCGATGCCGAGCTTCACCAATCCGAACAACATGTCGATCATCACCGGCCGCCCGCCGGCGGTGCACGGGATCGCCGGCAATTATTTCTACGACCGCGCGTCGGGCCAGGAAGTGATGATGAACGACGCGAGCTTCCTGCGCGCGCCGACCATCATGCAGGGTTTCCATGACGCGGGCGCCAAGGTCGCGGTCGTCACCGCCAAGGACAAGCTGCGCGCGATGCTCGGCAAGGGCCTCGACATGGCGAGCGGCCGCGCGATCGCGTTCTCGTCCGAGAAGGCGGATCAGGCGACGGTCGCCGGCAACGGCATCGGCGGCGTGCTGGCTCGCGTCGGCATGAAGCTGCCGGAGGTCTATTCGGCCGATCTGTCGGAGTTCGTGATGGCGGCCGGCGTGTCCATTCTCGGGCGCGAGCGTCCCGACCTGATGTATCTGTCGACCACCGACTACGTGCAGCACAAGGCCGCGCCCGGCA
>CAYZMR010000328.1:0-4247 GCA_964479515.1 uncultured Hyphomicrobiales bacterium
CCGATCATGCGCAGATGCAGGCCGACCGACATCATCTTCGGCGCCGTCTCGCCTTCTTGGGCGAGCCAGTCGAACGCGTCGATCACATAGTCGGCGAAGTCCGCGCCGCGGAAGCGGCCGGCGTTCTGGAACTGCATGTCGTTGGTGTCGAACGCGTAAGGGATCACGAGGTGGCGTTTGCCCGCGACCCGGACGTCATAGGGCAGATCGTCATTATAGGCGTCGCTGTCGTAGAGAAACCCGCCGTCCTCGACCAGCAGCCGCCGCGTGTTCGGCGATGTGGCCGAGCGCGTGTGCCAACCGATCGGACGCTGGCCGCATACGCGCTCGATCACCGCGACCGTTCGGGCGATCACCTGCCGTTCCGTCGCCTCGTCCATGCCGGCGTGGCTTTCCCAGCGCCACCCATGCGCCGAGACCTCGTGCCCGCGCCGCACGGCGTCGCGCGCGAGCTCCGGTGAGCGCTCGACCGCGCGCCCGCATGAGCTGACAGTGACCTTCACATTGTGCACGTCGAGCAGGTCCATGATCCGCCACCAGGCGGCGCGCGTGCCGTATTCGAAATGGCTCTCGATGCAGGGATCCGGTCCATCGAGCCGATGCACGACCTCGTAGATCGCTTCGTTGACCGGATCGCCTTCCGACACGGCGAATTCCGCGCCCTCCTCGAAATTGAGCACGAGCGAGACCGCGACGCGCGCGTCGTTCGGCCAGCGCGGGTTGGGCGGCGCGCCGCGATAGCCCAAAAGGTCGCGATGCGAGATCGGGCGCTTGGTTTCGACGTTCATCGTTCAATCCGCGGTTCCAGCCATGCGATGCAGTCCGACGAGGCGGTCACTCGCGACCAGCAGCACGATCGTGCCGAGCAGGATCAGCGTGGAGAGCGCCGCGAGCGTCGGGTCGGGCGCTTCCTCGATGTACTGCAGCATCCGGATCGGCAGCGTCTTGGTGCGCACGTCGGCGAGAAAGATCGAGACCGGATAGTTGTCGAACGAGGCAAGGAAGCTGAACAGGCCCGCGATCAGGAACGACGGCGCGAGCGCCGGCACCATCACGCGCAATATGCCGCCCGGGTAGGTGCAGCCGAGCGTGCGGGCGGCCTCGACCAGCGTGAAGTCGAAGCGCGCGAGCCCGGCGATCATGGTGCGCGCCACGTAGGGCAACGTCACGATGAGATGCGCGACGAGGAGCGTGCTCCAAGTCGCCGTGAACCCGATCGCGCGGAAGTATTGCAACAGCGCGATGCCGAGCACGAGGCCGGGCATCATCAGCGGCGATACCAGCGCGGTCGCGAAGGTGCCGGCGCCGGGCAGCTTGCCGCGCGCGATCGCGATCGCGGCGAGCGTGCCGCAGACGAGCGAGATCGCGGTCGACAGGAACGCGATCTCGAGCGACAGCGAGAGCGACGGCCAGAAGCCGTCGAGCCGGGCGATGCGCGCGTACCAGCGCAGCGAGCCGCCGCCGATCGGCAGATCGAACACCGGCGTCGGCGAGAAGCTCGCGGCCGCGATCACGATGAGCGGCGCCACCAAAAAAAGCGCGAGCCCGATCGCGGCGACCCACGCAAACAGGATGGCGAGCCGGGTGAGCATCACGCCTGCTCGCGCGCAAGGCGCGCGCTCAGCGCCACGACCAGGATCGCGATCGCGAGCAGCACGACGCCGGCCGCGGCGCCGAATCCCGGCTCGCGCGCCAGCAGATAGGCCTTCGCGATGGTGGTGGACAGCGTCGGATATTTCTCGCCGATCAGCAGCGTCGGCACCACATAGGCCGAGACCGAGAGCGAGAAGACGAGCGCGACGCCCGCGATGATGCCGGGCAAGGTCAGCGGGACGATCACGCGGAAGAACGTCACCAGCGGCGACGCGCCGAGGGTCGCTGCGGCTTCGGGCAGGCGCGGATCGAGCTGCGCCACGACCGCGAAGATCGGCAGGATCATGAATGGCAGGAAGATGTTGACCGAGCCGACGACGAGCGCCGTCTCGGTGAAGATCATGCGGATCGGGTCTTCGATCACGCCGATCGCCATCAGGAACTGGTTCACCACGCCGTCGCTGCGCAACAGGATCGTCCAGGCGAAGGCCTTGACGATCACGCTCGCGGCGAGCGGCAGGAACAATGTCGCGAGCAGAATGGAGCGCACGGCGCCGCGCGCGCGCGCGAGCGCGAACGAGGCCGGATAGCTCACGGCGAACGTGATCAGCGTCGTCAGCAGGCCGAGGCGCAGCGAATTCCAGATGACGCCGAGATAATACGGCGTGCCGAGCAGGCGGCGGTAATGCGTCAATGTCAGGCCATCAGGGCCGATCACGCTGACGCCCAGCAACAGCGCCAGCGGCAACGCGAAGACGCAAGCGAGGATCAGAAACGACGGAAGCGCGAAGCCGATCGCGCTCAGGCGCTCGCGGTCCGCCGACGCGGCAGGCGACGGCGCGGAAATTGCGACGTCGGTCATGGGTGCGGCTCGGCCGGAAACGCGAAGGTCTCCGCGATCGGCCAGGCGAGGCGGATGTCCTGCCCGGCGCGCGGCATTGCGGCATCGCGCCCGGAGAGTTCCGCGAGCAGGCTCTCGCCCGCCCCGGCATCGACATCGACCAGGGTGCGCGAACCCTGGAACACGACGGAACGCACGCGCCCCGAGACGGCGTTGGCGTCCGGCGTTGCGGTGGGCCGCAGATGCTCCGGCCGCGCCGCGACCACGACCGGCGATCCAGTTTGGAACGTGCCAATCGCGGCGAGCCGGCCGACCTTCGTGTCGACCTGCACCTTGCCGTCGCGTGATCCGACGACGGTGCCGGCAATGCGCGTCGAGAGGCCGACGAAGTTGAGCGCGAACAGGCTCGCGGGCCGCGAGTAAAGTTCGCGAGGCCCGGCCAACTGCTCGATGCGTCCGCGGTTCATCACGGCGACGCGGTCCGACATGGTCAGCGCCTCGTCCTGGTCGTGCGTGACGAAGATCGCGGTGGCGCGCAGCTCCTGCAGGAGGCGGCGCAGCTCGACCTGCATCTCCTCGCGCAGCTTGCGATCGAGCGCCGAGAGCGCTTCGTCGAACAGCAGCACGTCGGGACCGACCGCGATGGCGCGCGCGAGCGCGACACGCTGCTGCTGTCCGCCGGAGAGGGCCGAGATGCGCCGCTTGGCGAGATGGGCGAGCTTCACGAGCGCGAGCGCGCGCTCGACCTCCGCGTCGATCTCCGCCTTCGGCCGCCCACGCACCTTCAGCCCGAACGCGACGTTTCCGGCGACCGTCAGATGCGGAAACAACGCGTAGTTCTGGAACACCACGCCGACGTTGCGCCGATGCGGCGGCACGCGGGTGATCTCGCGCCCGGCGAGTTCGACCTGGCCGGCATCGGGTTGCGCGAGTCCAGCGATCGCCCGCAACAACGTCGTCTTCCCGCAGCCCGACGGCCCGAGCAGCGTGACGAGCTCACCGCGCCTGATCGTCAGGTCGACGCGGTCGAGAACGGTCGTCGCGCCGAACCGCTTCGAGACGTTGCGGACGATGAGGTGCGGCGCGGCGTCCGTCATGTCATCTCCTTGCTCCAGCGGTCGACCCAGCCGGCGCGGTTCTTCGCGACGAACGCCCAGTCGGGCGCGAACAGGGTGCTGCTATCCGGGAAGCCCGCGGGCTTCGGCGTGCCCTTGTTGGTCGGCGCCACGAAGGCCTTGTCGGCGAGGATCGTCTGCGACTCGGGACTGAGGAAGAAGTCGATCACCGCGTCGGACAGGTCGCCGGCCGGCGCGCCCTTCACCTTGGCGATGCCGGACGGCATCGCGAAACCGCCGTCGGCCGGAACGCTGAGATCGACCGGCGAGCCTTCCGCCTTGCGGATCAGCGTGTAGGCCGAGAATTGGCCGCCGATCATCCAGGCTTCGCCCTGCTCCATCAGATTGATGGCTTGCGGCGCGTTGGTATAGACGTTGAGCAGGTTGGGCTTGAGGTCCTTCACCTTCTTGAATGCCGCGTCGATCTCGTATTGGGCCTCCTTGTAGGGCTTGCCGGTCGCAAGGTGGGCTGCGGCGAGCAGCGTCCAGAACCCTTCGGTGTTCGAGAGCGACGGCACGATGATCTTGCCGGCGTATTTCGGATCCCACAGCTCGGCCCAACTCGTGGGCGGTGTCTTCATCCGCTTGGTCGAATACGCGATGCCGGCCCAGGGCTTCTGGTAGTTGGCCCACATGCCGTCCTGATGCACGGCGCCGTCGACCAGCTTGCCGAGATTGGGGATCGCGGACGCCGACAT
>CAYZMR010000329.1:0-4244 GCA_964479515.1 uncultured Hyphomicrobiales bacterium
GCGTCGAGCTGGCTCTCGATGCCGTAGCGCGTGAAGATCGGCTGGGTGTCGTGATAGAGCTTCACGTTCTTGGCGTGGCTCGGCATCAGCATGCGCATGAAGTCGCGCGCTTCCTGGTGGCCGTCCTCGCCCGCGACCAGGATCTCGTCGATGTCCTTGTTATAGAGGTCGCGGATCGAACGCTTGATCAGCGAGCCTTCCTCGTAGACGAGCTTCGGGGCGGTGGATTTCAGGGTCAGGTCGCGCACCGTTTCCCACAGCCGCAGCAGGTATTCGAAGTCGCGCTTGACCTCGGTCTTGGTGCGGTTGGCGCCGGCCGTGCGCAAGATCACGCCCATCCCTTCCGGAACTTCAAGGTCCTGGGCTATCTCCTTGAGTTTCTTGCGATCGAGCGCGTTGGTGATCTTGCGGCTGATACCGCCGCCGCGCGCCGTGTTCGGCATCAGCACCGAATAGCGGCCGGCGAGCGAGAGGTAGGTGGTGAGCGCCGCGCCCTTGGTGCCGCGCTCCTCCTTGACGACCTGCACCAGCATGATCTGCCGGCGCTTGATCACCTCTTGGATCTTGTAGCTGCGGCGATAGCGCGGGGTGCGCTCCTGCGCCTCTTCCATCGCGTCGGCTCCGCCGACCGACTCGATGATCTCTTCGTCGCCGTTCTCGGCGTGCGCGCTGTCTTCGATCTCGGTGACGTTGGCGCCGTTGTCCTCGGAGGCGGTGTCGGTTCCGGCGTCCGCGGCTTCAGCCTCCGCAGCTTCGGCGTCGGGCGGGTTGTCGCCGGGAGCGGGGGCTAACGACGCCGCCTCGTGCTCCTCGTGGTGTTCCTCGGGCTCGTCGTGGTGCTCCTCGTGCGCCTCGGCCGCATGCGCGCCCGGCATGTCTTCGTTTTCGTGATGAACCGGCGAGCCGCTGTCGGTCTCGGTGTGATCGTGCTCGCCTTCGCCGGTCTCGGCGGGCTCGTGGCTGTCGCCGTTATCGGTGTGCGGCTCTTCGCTGGTGCCGAGTGCGTCGCTGAGGCGAGGCTCGTCGGCGCTTGGCGCTTCGGCGGCGGCGTGTTCGTCGCCTTCAGCCCGGTGACCGCGAACCTGATCGTGGCGGCTCGCCGCGGCGTCGCGGCGCGGGCGGCGGCGGGTCGCGCGCCGGTCGATCTCGTCCTCGGCGTCGCGATGCGCGCGCTCTTCCTCGGCGATCAGTGCTTGTCGGTCCGCGACCGGAATCTGGTAATAGTCGGGATGGATTTCCGAGAATGCCAGGAAGCCGTGGCGGTTGCCGCCGTAGTCGATGAACGCGGCCTGGAGCGAGGGCTCTACGCGCGTGACCTTGGCGAGATAGATATTGCCGCGCAGTTGCTTGCGGTTCGCGGACTCGAAATCGAACTCCTCGACCCGGTTGCCGCGCAGCACCACGACCCGGGTCTCCTCCGGGTGCGTGCTGTCGATGAGCATCTTGTTTGCCATTGTGTAATCTCTTGACGGCGCCCGCGCACGCGTCCGCTCCGTGCCGCGTTGGCGGCTTCGGGCGGCGCTGTCGGTGCGCCTGATTGGAGTGGATGGGATAGGCCTTGGGCCTTGCGCGCAGCCGCAGCGGACGCCGTACTGGCGTCGCCTGCAACCCTAGCTTGCTCATTCGGGCGACGCGGGCTAACCGCGCCTTGCGCCTCGAGCATGACCCTCGACCTGGACAGGACGGCAACGCTTGCGCGCGGCCGTGGTTTCTTCGTGCGCCGAGGGTCTTGTCGGGTGGGCGCCGCCACGCGGCCTCCACCGTCTGTCCGGATGTCCTTCCAAAGGGCATCGGCCATTTCGCGTGAGCGCCGTGGCGCCTGGCGAATTGGCCCCGGGCTACCCGCCATGCGTCCCTTTCCGAGACGGGGTTTGGCGAGAGCGCCGGATGCCCGAACGCGGCAAATCCGGATTCGCAACCATCAGCACCACTTACATAACGGTCGGGGGGCGGTCTTGACAAGGTCAATCGTTCAAGCGAGCCGGACGCCGACCATCGGTTCCGGTGTCGCCGGCGCGCCCTTAATTCCCGATTAACCACCCGACCTTAAGGGTGTCGGAGGGCATCCAAGCGGGGGACATCCGTGACGCTGCGCGCGGCAGGTTCTGCGCTCACGGCGCTGGCCGGTGCGTTTCTCCTCGGGCTGAGCCTCGCCGGGGCGGGGGAGCGCGCGGCGATCATGCGTCCCAGCATGCCGGTTCCGCCGGATGCCTACCCGATCGCGACCGACGCGCGGCTCGGCGGCGACGCGAGCCGCACCCGTCTCGTCTTCGATCTGAGCCGCACCGTCGAGGTCTCGGCTTTCACGCTCGCCGATCCCTACCGCGTGATCGTCGACCTGCCGCAGATCACGTTCCAGCTCCCGAGCCGCATCGGCGAGCGCGGCCGTGGCCTCGTGAAGGCGTTCCGCTATGGCCTTGTCATGCAAGGCGGCTCGCGCATCGTCATCGACGCGAGCGGCCCGGTGCGTGTCGAGAAGGCGTTCGTGCTCGATGCCGTGGACAACGACCCCGCGCGTCTCGTGCTCGATCTTGTGTCGACCGATCGCGACAGCTTCATGCGCAATCTGGCGCTGGAAAGCCGGCCGAGCCGCACGGCAGCACGGCCAAGCGAGCGCGACGCCAGGCCGCCGAACGACGGCCGGCCGCTGGTCATGATCGATGCCGGCCATGGCGGGGTCGATTCCGGCGCCATCGCGCCGACCGGCGAGATGGAAAAGAACATCGTTCTCGAATTCGCCCACGCGCTGCGCGAGAAGCTGGAGAAGACCGGCAAATATCGCGTCGCGATGACGCGCAGCGACGACACCTTCATTCCGCTCGGCGAGCGCGTGCGCCTCTCGCGCGCGGCCGGCGCATCGCTGTTCGTCTCGATCCATGCCGATGCGATCACGCACAACACCGCGGAGGTGCGCGGCGCGACGGTGTTCACGCTTTCGGAGACCGCGTCCGACGCCGAGGCCGCGCGCCTCGCCGACAGCGAGAACCGCGCCGACGTGATCGCGGGCGTCGATCTCTCCGCCGAGCCCGAGGAGGTCGCCGACATCCTGATCGACCTGACCCAGCGCGAGACCAAGAACTTCTCGGCCTCCTTCGCCCACTCGGTCGTGGGTGAAATGAAGGCGACGGCGCGGCTCAACAAGAATCCCCTCAAGTCCGCGGGCTTCCGCGTACTCAAGGCCCCCGACGTGCCCTCGGTCCTGATCGAACTCGGCTACGTCACCAACAAGGAAGACCTGAAGCTGATCACGTCGGACGCGTGGCGCACGCGCACCGCCGAGGCGATCGCGCAGGCGGTCAATACGTTCTTCACGACCCGGCTCGCTGGCGCGCCGAATCCCGGTTCGAACTGAACCGGGACGCGACGGCGGTGTGGCGCGAGAGTCGCATCGCCCAGATAAAGCGTGGTAGCCTCAGTTTGACCATAAAACGGCGCGAGGAAGCTTGATAATCCTTCGCCGGACGCCGTTTTCCGCGCAGATCTCCCGTGCGTGGCCGAATGGCGTATCATTACGGTCGCAAGAGGAGATTCGTCGGGGCTCCGAGGCCACGACGGAAGGGCGACGATGAAACTTCTGCTGCGATTCTTCGGCTGGATTTTCGCGGTCGGCACCGTCGTGTTTCTCGTCGGCGTGGCCGGCGCCGCCGGCCTGTTCTGGCATTTCTCCAAGGACCTGCCGGACTATTCTCAGCTTCAGGATTACGAGCCGCCGGTGATGACGCGCGTGCACGCGAGCGACGGCTCGCTGCTCGCCGAATACGCGCGTGAGCGGCGCCTCTATCTGCCGATCCAGGCGGTGCCGGCGCTGGTCAAGAACGCCTTCATCGCGGCCGAGGATAAGAGTTTCTACGAGCATGGCGGGCTCGACTTCCAGGGCATCGCGCGCGCGGCGCTGTTCATGGTGCAGAACTACGGCACCGGCCGGCGCCCGCAGGGCGCTTCCACCATCACGCAGCAGGTCGCCAAGAACTTCCTCCTGACCAACGAGGCGACGTTCCAGCGCAAGATCAAGGAAGCGCTGCTGGCGCTCAAGATCGAGCGCACCTACACGAAGGAAAAGATCCTCGAGCTCTACCTCAACGAAATCTATCTCGGCTTCGGCGCCTATGGCGTGGCGGCCGCATCGCTGCTCTATTTCGACAAGTCGGTGCACGAGCTGACCCCGGCGGAGGCCGCGTATCTCGCGGCGCTGCCGAAGGGGCCGAACAACTACCATCCGTTCCGCCACCGCGAGGAAGCGATCG
>CAYZMR010000330.1:0-4242 GCA_964479515.1 uncultured Hyphomicrobiales bacterium
AACGGCACGCTCTATCGCGGCTCGAAGCCGGTGATGTGGAGCGTGGTGGAGAAGACCGCTTTGGCGGAAGCCGAAGTGGAGTATGAGGATTACGTCAGCGACACGGTGTGGGTGAAGTTTCCAGTCGCGGAGGTGTCGTTGCAAGGCGATGCCGCAAGCAGCGATGTCGCAACAGCATTCGATCTCGCCGCCAACGCGTCGGTCGTCATCTGGACAACGACACCATGGACGCTGCCCGGCAATCGCGCGGTCACGTTCTCGTCCAAGATCAAATACCGACTCTACAAAGTCACGGACGCGGCGCCGGATAACTGGGCGAAGTTCGGCGATCTATTCATCCTGTCCGAAAACCTCGCCGGCGAAGTGTTCAAGCAAGCCAAGGTGATGGCCTACGACAAAGTCGCCGACGTCTCGGCGGCCGTTCTAGCTGGGATGACGCTGCATCATCCGTTTCGCGGCAAGGGCTACGACTTCGTGGTACCGCTGTTGGACGGCGATCACGTCACCGACGATGCCGGCACCGGCTTCGTGCACACGGCCCCCGGCCACGGCCGCGAGGACTTCGACGTGTGGACCGCGAATGCGCGCGCCCTGGAAGCGCGCGGCATCAATACCACCATCCCCTACACGGTCGACGAGAACGGCGCCTTCACCGAGCAGGCGCCGGGCTTCACCGGCAAGCGCGTCATCACCGACAAGGGCGCCAAGGGCGACGCCAACGAGGCCGTCATCAAGGCGCTGGTCGATGCCGGCATGCTGATCGCGCGCGGGCGCGTGAAGCACCAGTACCCGCATTCGTGGCGCTCGAAGAAGCCCGTCATCTACCGCAACACGCCGCAATGGTTCATCGCGATGGACAAGCCCATCGCCGACGGCGGCGCGGCGAAGGGAGGCGACACGCTGCGCCACCGCGCGCTCGAAGCCATCAAGGCGACGCGCTGGGTGCCGGCGGCCGGGCAGAACCGCATCACCGGCATGATCGTCAGCAAGCCCGACTGGGTGCTGTCGCGCCAGCGCGCCTGGGGCGTGCCGATCGCGGTGTTCGTGCGCGAGCTGGGCGACGGCTCGGTCGAGATCCTCAAGGACGAGGCGATCAACGCGCGCATCGGCGCGGCGTTCGAGGCCGAAGGCGCCGACGCCTGGTATGCGGCGGGCGCGCGCGAACGCTTCCTCGGGAGCCGCGCGAACGAGGACTGGACGCAGGTCACCGACATCCTCGATGTCTGGTTCGACTCAGGGTCCACGCACGCCTTCGTGCTGGAGGACCCGCGCCACTTCCCGAGCCTTGCCGGCATCAACCGCACGATCCACGGCGGGCCGGACACCGTCATGTACCTCGAAGGCTCCGACCAGCATCGCGGCTGGTTTCATTCCTCGCTGCTGGAATCCTGCGGCACGCGCGGCGTCGCGCCGTTCGACGTCGTGCTGACCCACGGCTTCATCCTCGACGAGAAGGGCGAGGACAAGATGTCGAAGTCGCGGGGCAACGTGGTCTCGCCGCAGGACGTGATGCGCACGCACGGCGCCGACATCCTGCGGCTCTGGGTCACGGCCTCGGACTATGCCGACGACATCCGCTTCGGCCCCGAAATCCTGAAGAACTTCACCGAGACCTATCGCAAGCTGCGCAACACGCTGCGCTGGATGCTCGGCAACCTCGCGCACTTCCGGCCCGAGGATCGTATCGAGCCCGCGCGCATGCCGGAGCTCGAGCGGCTTATGCTGCATAGCCTCGCCGAGCAGGATATGTCGGTGCGGCAGGCGCTTGCCTATTTCGACTACAAGCGCGTGTTCGCGACGCTGATTCCGTTCATGACCATCGACCTGTCGGCGTTCTATTTCGATATCCGCAAGGACGCGCTCTACTGCGACCCGATCTCCTCGGAAAAGCGCAAGGCGTGCCTCACCGTGCTCGATCAGCAGTTCCGCTGCCTCGTCACCTGGCTCGCCCCGATGCTGTGCTTCACCACGGAGGAGGCCTGGCTGTCGCGCTATCCCTCCGAGGACGGCTCGGTGCACCTCCAGGAACTGCCGAGCGTACCCTACGATTGGTTCGACCAGCCCCTGGCCGACAAGTGGGAGAAGGTGCGCGCGGTGCGCCGCGTCGTCACCGGCGCGCTCGAGATCGAGCGCGCGCATAAGCGCATCGGCTCGTCGCTGGAGGCGGCACCGCTGGTCTATATCTCCGATCCGGAGCTGTTCGGAGCGATCGTCGATGTCGATCTCGCCGAGATCTGCATCACGTCGGCCGCGACGTTGATCGAGGGCGAGGGACCGGCGGATGCGTTCCGCCTGCCCGACGTCAAGGGCGTCGCCGCGGTGCCGCGGCTTGCCGAGGGGCGCAAATGCGCGCGCTCGTGGAAGATCACGCCTTCGGTCGGCGCCGATCCGCAGTATCCCGACGTGACCCCGCGCGACGCCCAGGCGTTGCGCGAGTGGGACGTCGTGAGAAAAGCGGCAGAGTAGCGGTGCAAGCCTCGCGCTACCTCTACGGCCCCGTCACCCGGCTCGGGCTCGGCGTGGCGGTCGCCGCCTGCGCGATCGATCAGGCGGTGAAGCTCTGGCTGTTGTTCGGCTTCGACCTCGCCAATCGCGGCGTCGTTCGCCTGACGCCGTTCCTCGACCTGGTGCTGACCTGGAACACCGGCATCAGCTACGGCCTGTTCCCGCAGGAGGGCGATCTCGGGCGCTGGCTGCTGCTCGCCGGAAAGCTGCTCGCGGTCGTGCTGCTCTGGGTCTGGCTCGCCCGGTCGCGGCTTTCGCTCACTGCCGTGGCGCTCGGGCTCATCATCGGCGGGGCGATCGGCAACGCCATCGACAGCCTCGCCTATGGGGCGGTTGCGGACTTCGTCCTGTTCCATCTCACGACCGCGACCTTCAATTTCGCCTGGTATGTGTTTAACCTTGCGGATGCAGCCATCGTTGCGGGCGTGCTCGGACTCTTGTATGAGTCCTTTTTGCCGGGCTACGCCGCAAAAGCGCCCTGATCCGCCTTGCATATTCGGCCTTCGGGGCGGCGCCGAACCGTGATGGCAAGCGCTGACGGGATGACTGCCATGGCTGAACAAGAAACCTCGAAACGCCTGCGCCTGGCCCTGATGGCCGGGGCTTGCGGCATGCTGTTGTGCCTGTCTGGCGCTGTCGCCGCTTATGCGGGCGACGACGCGGAAGAGGACACGTTCGAGCAGAAGATCATCAAGAATATCCTCGGCGGCATGGGCGTCGATGTCGGCCGGCCGAGCATCGAATATCGCGAGCGCTCGCCGCTGGTCGTGCCGCCGACGCGCGACCTGCCGCCGCCCGAAGCCGCCGTAAGGGACCACAATCCGGCCTGGCCGAAGGAACAGAAGAAGAAGCAGGTCGCCGCAAAACAGAACCTGCGCGCCAGCCCCGAGGAGCCGGGCACGAGCTCGGCGCTGACCGCGGCCGAGATGCGCGCCACCGCCAAGCCGAGCAGCAAGATCACCGACCGGTCGCAATCCGGCTCCGAGGAAGAACCCCTTGTCGGCCGGCCGATGACGCCGACGGAGCTTAACACGAAGAGCAATTTCGGCTGGGGCATGCTGTTCGGCTACAAGCCCGAGCACGCCCCGTTCGAGGGCGAGCCCTCGCGCTCCGCCCTGACGCAGCCTCCGCCCGGCTATCAGACCCCGTCTCCGGCCGCGCCTTATGGCATCGGCGAGGATCGGCCGTCCGGCTGGAAGATCCCGACGGTCCTGTCCCGTCCGGAGGGGTCGCCCGACAATTGATCGGTCTTGCCCGCCATCGCCGATCATTCGTGGTAGGCACTGCGGCAAGCGCCATCGTGCGCCGAGCCTGGATTCGAGCCGTCGCAGTTCTCGCCGCCTGCGCGGCGCTGTCGGTGCCGCTCATGCGCGCCGCGCCGGCCGCAACGGCGGTTTCGCATTTCACGCTCGACAACGGTCTCGAAGTCGTCGTCATCCCGGACCAGCGCACGCCGGTCGTCACGCACATGCTCTGGTACAAGGTCGGCTCGGCTGACGAGACGCCCGGCAAGTCCGGCATCGCGCATTTCCTCGAGCACCTGATGTTCAAGGGCACGGCGAAGAACCCGGCCGGGCGCTTCTCGCAGACGGTCGCGACCATCGGCGGGCAGGAAAACGCGTTCACCTCGACCGACTACACCGGCTATTTCCAGCGCACCTCGCACGAGTACCTCAAGACGTTGATGGAATTCGAGGCCGACCGCATGACCGGCCTCGTGCTCACCGACGCCAACGT
>CAYZMR010000331.1:0-4230 GCA_964479515.1 uncultured Hyphomicrobiales bacterium
CCGTCGCGATGATGCCGACCGGCAGCGCCACCATGATGAGGCCGCAGAAGATGGTGGCGGCGGCGATCACCTTGCCGAGCGCGGTGACCGGGACCACGTCGCCGTAGCCGATCGTGCCGAGCGTCACGATCGCCCACCACATCGCGTCCGGGATCGTGCCGAATTTCTCCGGCTGCATGCGGCCTTCGACGAGGTGCATGATCGAGGCGGCGACCAGGCTTGTCCCGACTAGAATGACGACACAGCCGAACAGCGCGCGGCGCTCGGCGTAGAGCACGTCGATCAGCGAGCGCATCGCCGGGGAATAGCGCGCGAGCTTGAGGAAGCGCACCACGCGGAAGACGAGCAGAAACCGCAGGTCGACCGGCGCGACGAGGGCCACCCAGAACGGCAGCACCGCGAGCAGGTCGACGATGCCGGCGGGGCTCTTGGCGAAATCGAGCCGCGCGCGCGCCGCCGAACCGTGCCGATGACGGGCTTCCGCCGCGACCCACAGCCGCGCCAGATATTCCGCCGTGAACACCACCAGCGAGAGCCAATCGATGGCCACGAACAACGGCCCGTAAGCGGCTTCAAGCGCTGGAACGGATTCAAGCGCCACGGCGACCAGGTTGACGATGATGAGCGTGATGATGGCCCGGTTGACGACGCGCATGCCGCGGCCGCCGACCGGCCCCTGCTCGAGCAGTTCGTAGAGCGCGCGCCTTAAGTCGCTGGCGTGCTTGCTGCGTCGCATCGCTATCGCTTCTGCTGCTTCTTCAACTCTTCCATCATGCGCGCGTTGAGCGCGTCGAAATCGCGCTTGAGCGCAAGACAGGCGGCCTCCGGCGCATCGCACGAGATTTGCGTGCCGAGGCTCAGACGTCCGCCGCTGTCCTGGACGATGCGCCGGCACACCACCGCGGGATATGCGGCGTGGCCCGGGACCGTGAAGGTCCAGGTGATCATGTTCGACGCGTCACGCAGCGCGACATAGGAGCTATCGCGGGACAGTTCGGGCAGCTTCTCGACCTTTGTCAGCCGCTCGAACACCTCCAAGGGCTTTCCGCCTGGACGTCCACACAGGTCGGCGGCGGGCGCCGCCGTCGCCGGGACGAAGGCGAAGATCGCGAGAACGATCCAGGTCGGTATCGAGCGCATGCGATTCCCCGTGACGGTCGCGTGGATGATAGCAGCAAAGATCATGCTTTCGAGCGCTCAGGTCATGGCGAACGCCATCGCGTAGGAGGTCGGCGCCGCATAGCCCGCGCGCGTTTCCTGCGCCACGATGACGAAGCCGTGGCGGCGGAACAGTGCGACGTTGTCGGCAAGCGCGATCCGCGCCTTGAGCGTGATCCGGGCGGCGCCGATGCGGCGCGCTTCGGCCTTGGCGGCCTCGATCAGCGCGCTCGCAACGCCGCGGCGGCGCCAGTTCGCCGCGACCGCGAGCCGTCCGATATAGAGCGCGTCCTGCTGCGGCACGCAGAAGACGCTGCCGATCAGGCGCCCATCCGCCTCCACGACGTAACAGGTCTCGGCGCGCAGCCGCGCTGCGACGTCCGCGACGGTCTCCTTGAGCATGCTGGACGGCGGATCGATCGCGAGCGCGCCGAACGCGCCCTGCACGAGGGCGTGCAGTTCGTCGGCGCGCGCGGGATCATCCAGGCGATGAATACCGAAAGCGGGCGCGGTCATCCGCCGCCGAGGGCGGCTTCGACCGCCGCAAGCGCGGCCTCGGCCTTGGCGCCGTCCGGACCGCCGGCCTGCGCCATGTCGGCCCGCCCGCCCCCGCCCTTGCCGCCGAGCGCCTCGGCACCCTTCTTGACGAGGTCGACGGCGTTGAAGCGCGCGACCAGATCGTCGGTGACGCCGACGACGATGCCGGCGCGGCCTTCGTCGGTGACGCCGACAATCGCGACCACGCCGGAGCCGACCTGGCGTTTGCCCTCGTCGGCGAGGCTTTTCAGGTCCTTCATGTCGATGCCCGACACGGCGCGCGCCAGCAGCTTGACATCGCCGATCGTGCGCACGCCGTTCGCCTCGCCGCCCGCTTTCGCAGCTCCGCCCATGGCGAGCTTCTTCTTGGCGTCGGCGAGGTCGCGCTCCAGCCTGCGCCGCTCGTCGAGCAGCGTCGCGATGCGCGTGGGTAGTTCCTCCAGCGGAGCCTTGATCTCGGCGGCCGCCGACCTGGCAAGCCCGATCGTGTGGTTTGCGGCCTTGCGCGCCACCGTGCCGGTCACCGCCTCGATGCGGCGCACGCCGGCCGCGACGCCGGCGTCGGTCAGTCCGGAGATGAGGCCAATATCGCCGGTGCGCGCGACGTGAGTGCCGCCGCACAGCTCGACCGACCAGCCGAGCGCGTTGCCGCCCCCCTCCCCCATCGCGACGACACGCACCTCGTCGCCGTATTTCTCGCCGAACAGCGCGCGGGCGCCGGACGCGCGCGCATCGTCGAGCGCCATCAGGCGCGTGACCACCGGCGCATTCTCCAGCACGCGGTCGTTGGCGATGTCCTCGACCTTCTCGAGCTCCTCGGCCGTCACGGGCTTGGGATGCGAGAAATCGAAGCGCAGCCGGTCGGGCGCGACCAGCGAGCCCTTCTGCGCGACGTGGTCGCCGAGCACCTGGCGCAGCGCCTCGTGCAGCAGGTGCGTCGCCGAATGATTGCGCCGGATCGCGCTTCTCCGCGCGTGGTCGACTTGCAGCGCGAGCGCCGCGCCAACCGTGAGGGTGCCGTGCTCGACCGTGACGCTGTGCGCGAACAGGTCGCCGGCCTTCTTCTGGGTGTCGGTGACCCGCGCGGCAACACCCTCCGCGGTCATCGCGCCGCTGTCGCCGACCTGCCCGCCGGACTCGCCATAGAACGGCGTCTGGTTGAGCACGACCGCGCCGCTCTCGCCGGCCTTGAGCTCGGCGACCTCGTGGCCGTCGTGCACCAGCGCGGTCACCACGCCTTCGGCATTCTCGGTGTCGTAGCCGAGGAACTCGGTCGCGCCCAGCTTCTCGCGCAGCGAAAACCACACCGCGTCGGTCGCGGCTTCGCCCGAGCCGGCCCAAGAGGCGCGCGCCTTTTCGCGCTGGCGCTCCATCGCGTCGGTGAAGGAGGCGATGTCGACGCCGATGCCGCGGCTTTTCAGCGCGTCCTGCGTCAGATCCAGCGGGAAGCCGTAGGTGTCGTAGAGCGTGAACGCGGTCTCGCCGTCGAACATGTCGCCGTGCTTCAGGGTCTTGCTCGCCTCGTCGAGGATCGAAAGGCCGCGCTCGAGCGTATGGCGGAAGCGCGTCTCCTCGAGCTTGAGCGTCTCGGTGATCAGCGCTTCGGCGCGCAGGAGCTCCGGATAGGCCTGGCCCATCTCGCGCGTGAGCGCGGGCACGAGCTTCCACATGATCGGCGCTTTGGCGCCGAGCAGTTCGGCATGGCGCATGGCGCGGCGCATGATGCGGCGGAGCACGTAGCCGCGTCCCTCGTTGGAGGGGAGCACGCCGTCGGCGATCAGGAACGAGGACGCGCGCAGATGATCCGCGATGACGCGGTGCGAGTTCTTCTGCGGGCCATCGGCCGCGACGCCGGTCGCCTCGGCGACCGCGCGGATCAGCGCACGGAACAGGTCGATGTCGTAGTTGTCGTGCACGCCCTGCATCACGGCGGCGACGCGCTCGAGCCCCATGCCGGTGTCGATCGAGGGTTTCGGCAGGTCGACGCGCTTGCCTGCGGAAAGCTGCTCGTACTGCATGAACACGAGGTTCCAGATCTCGATGAAGCGGTCACCCTCGGCCTCCGGCGAGCCCGGCGGGCCGCCCCAGATATGGTCGCCATGGTCGTAGAAGATCTCCGAGCACGGCCCGCACGGGCCGGTATCGCCCATGGCCCAGAAATTGTCCGCGCCCGCGATGCGGATGATCCGGCTCTCGGGCAGGCCCGCGATCTTCTTCCACAGGTCGAACGCCTGGTCGTCGTCGATGTAGACGGTCGCCGTCAGGCGGTCCTTCGGCAGGCCGAATTCCTTCGTCACCAGGTTCCAGGCGAGCTCGATCGCGCGTTCCTTGAAGTAATCGCCGAACGAGAAGTTGCCGAGCATCTCGAAGAACGTGTGATGGCGCGCCGTGTAGCCGACATTGTCGAGGTCGTTGTGCTTGCCGCCGGCGCGCACGCACTTCTGCGCCGTCACGGCGCGCTGGTAGGGGCGCTTCTCGAGGCCGGTGAAGACGTTCTTGAACTGCACCATGCCGGCATTGGTGAACATCAGGGTC
>CAYZMR010000332.1:0-2266 GCA_964479515.1 uncultured Hyphomicrobiales bacterium
GCCTCGTGCTGGTGCGCCAGCGGCCCGGCACCGCCAAGGGCGTGATCTTCATGACGCTCGAGGACGAGACCGGCATCGCCAACACGATCGTGTGGCAGAAGACCTTCGAGACGTTCCGCCCGATCGTGCTCGGCGCGCGGCTGATCAGCGTGACCGGCAAGCTGCAGAACGAGAAGGGCGTGATCCATGTGGTCGCCGACGAGATGCGCGATCTCACGCCGCTGCTGCGGCGTCTCTCGGATGAACACGGCTGCGTCGACGCATCGATGCGATCCGACGAGGCGCGCCGCCCCGGCCACGACCAGCGCGTCGTCCGCCACCGCCATCCGCGCGCCGGCTGCTCGCTCGTCACGCTGCTGAAGGAGGCACCCGCCCTGATCGACGAATTCACATCCGCGTCACAGACCGCCAAGGTGATGCCCAAGGGGCGCAATTTCCATTGAGGATTTGCGCGGCAATCCGGGGCCCGGAAGCCGTCGCCCAGCAGTCCGGCCTAGGCACCGTCATCCGTCCTTCGCTCACAAGCCTTTGTTTTTCCAACACTTAGGCTCGCTTGCGCGACCTTCCTTCTTAAGATAGTATCTTTAGCATATTCAGGATGCCCGCATGTCCGCTCATCCGGCGATCCAGCGCAACGACGCATCGCGGCCGATCCTTCTCGCGGGCCGTTCCGCATCGCTGTCCGCGCAGATCATCGCCGAGGTGCGCGACGCGCTGTTTTCCAAGAAGCTGAAGCCCGGCGACTTTCTCGGCACCGAGAAGGATCTCGCGGCGCGCTTCGGGGTCAGCCGCATCGTCGCGCGCGACGCACTGCGCACGCTGGAAGCGCTCGGCATCGCCGACATCCGGATGGGCAAGGGCGGCGGCGCCCGCGTCGCGCGCGGCAATCCGCGCCTGTTCGCCGAGGCGCTCGCCGTGCAGCTCGACCTCACCGGCGTGAGCACGTCGGAGATCATGGACGCACAACGCGCGATCGAGTGCCTCGCCGCCGAGCTCGCGGCGGAACATGCGAATGTCGCCGATCACGCGAAGCTCAAGCACCTGCTCGCCGAGGCCGAGGCCGCGATCGCCGACACGCCCGCCTTCACGCGTTCGGGCCGCGACTTCCACCTCGCCGTCGCGGAGGCCTCGCACAATCGCGTGCTGCTGGTGCAGCTCATCTCGCTGCAGCACGTGTCCTGGCCGACCGAGAATCCGACGCTGACGCGCGAGGTCGCGCGTCGCATTCTCGCGGTGCACCGCGAGCTCGCCGCGCTGATCGAGATGCGCGACGCGGCCGGCGCGCGGCGGCTGATGGACGAGCACGTGAAGATGATCCGCGCCCGGCGCGTCGCCGAACACAGACCGGAAGAGACCGGGAATTGCTGCTGAACCATGCTGGAAACAAGGGAGAACATGCCATGAAAAACCAGACATTCATCATCCAGCCGCACTTCCGGCTGCAGGAATGGGTGGCCGAGGAGAAGGGCTACTTTCGCGACGAGGGTCTCGACTACGAGTTCCGCGAAGAGGTGCAGGCGACCGGCGGCAAGGTCCACGACAAGGGCGAGAAGGTCGGCGCGTATCAATCCTTCGAGGAAGGCCGCAAGTCCGACGTGAGCTGCGCCTGCCACTGGACCGTCAACGTCGCGGCGACGAGCGGCCACGGCAAGCTCTACGCGGACCTCTATTCGGTCGCGCCCTCCGGCATCTTCGTGCCGGCGGACTCCAAGATCAGGACGCCGGAGGATCTCGCCGGCGTGCCGATCTCGGTCGGCTACCAGTCGGGCAGCCACTACGCGACCATTCAGGCGCTCGAGCCGTACATGCCGGCCGACAAGATCAACCTGTCGTTCAACGACGGCATGCTGTTCCGCCGCATGGAGCTTATGATCGACGGCAAGCTGCCGGCCTGCACGCTGTTCTCCGGGCCATACTACTTCGCCGAGCAGCTTGGCTTCCGCAAGATCATCGACAACACCTTCATGATCACCACGATGATCACCGGGCTTCCCGATCCGGAGGACCTGCGCAAGTTCTTCCAAGCGCTGCGCCGCGCGCAACGCGACATCGACGTGCGGCCGGAGCTCTATACGCATTACTACAAGAACGAGTTCCCGACGCGCTTCCACGCCATGATGGACACGCGCCGCTGGGGGCCGGGCGAGCGCATCGTGTTCGAGCCCTATTCGCGCGAGGTGTTCGAGGAATCGCGCAAGTGGATCGCCGACCACGGCATCTTCGCCGACACTGGCATGGGCAGTGGTCGGTACGAAGGCGCGATCGT
>CAYZMR010000332.1:2366-4224 GCA_964479515.1 uncultured Hyphomicrobiales bacterium
CCCACAACTCCCTGCTCGCGATCTGCGCGCCCCGCACCAGCGACTGAAATTTCGCCCATACGATGCTGGGGTGGATCTCGTCGGCGCCCGCGAAGGTCGCAAAGCCGCAGTCGGTGCCGGCGATGACGTTCTCGCGCCCGACCACCTCGGCATATTTGACCAGGCGCTGCGCCACCAGCTCCGGATGCTCCACCAGCACGGTCGAATGCGTGATCACGCCGGGGATCAGGATCGTGCCGTCCGGCACCTTCGCGTCCTTCCACACTGTCCATTCGTGCTCGTGGCGCGGGTTCGAGGCTTCGAACGAATAGGCGCCCGCGCGGATGCGCAGGATGATGTCGATGATGTCTTTGAGCTCCATGTCATGGACGCGCGGGCCCATGTTGATGCCGTAGCAGGTGTGATAGCGGATGCGCCCGGTCGGGATGCCGCGCAGCGTGTGATTGAGCGCCTCCACGCGGAACTCTGCCCATTTGCGGCAGTCGGCGACGCTCTGGTTCGGATGCAGGATGTAATAAGTGACGAGGCGCGGATCGTCGATCTGCAGCAGGAAGCCCGCATCGATGATCGCCTGATATTCGGTGCGCATCGCCTCGCCAAGCGCGACGACGTAGTCCTCGTCGCTCTTGTAGTATTCATTCTTGTTCCAGTCCTCGAAGCTCGCAGGCGAGATCGCCGGCACGAACACCTCGGCGGGGCTCACGCCCTTCAGTGCAGCTTTGAGATTGTCGAGATCGGTCTTCAGCGCGGCCTGCCCCTTGTAGGTGACCGGGCCGGTGCACACGAGCCGCGCATGGCTCGCCGACACGCTGCCCATCTGCGCCTGATAGAACTCGGGAAACGTAATCGCCTCGCGCGAGCGCGCCCAGGGGCTTTCCCCGCCTCCGCCGGTCCGCGGCGTAAACCCGCCGAGCCGCTCGTTGCCGTAGCTCACGAAGCTCGGCTTGCCGCACTCGCCGTCGTCGATCACGTCGATGCCGAGCGCGACCTGCTTCTCGACGATCTCGGCGACGGATTTGCGCAGGCAGTCGGAATACGCCTGCGTGTCAACGGCCTCGCCGCGCAGCCTGGCGCGCACCATCGCGATCAAGTCCGGCGGGCGCGGCAGGCTGCCGACATGAGTCGTGAGAATCCGGTCCGTGCTGCGTTTCATCCCTTATGCCTTTTCCTTGTCGCCCTCGATGCGCAGCCCGATCAGCCGATCGAGGCTCGCCGCGTCCTGCAGCAGCGCGCGCGAGGCGGCGCGGTGCACGATGACGCCGCGCTCCATCACAACAGCATCCTGCGTCAGCGACAAGGCAAGTTCCGCGTGCTGCTCGATCAGGATGATCGCCATGCCCTCATCCGCGATCATGCGGCCGATCGCGGCGGTGAGCTCCTCGACGATGATCGGCGCCAGGCCCTCGAGCGGCTCGTCGAGCAGCAACAGCGCCGGATTGGTCATCAGCGCGCGTGCGGTCGCGAGCATCTGCTGCTCGCCGCCGGAGAGCTGGTTGCCGCGGTTGCGGCGCCGCTCGGCAAGACGCGGGAAGAGATCGTAGGCGGCGTGGAGGTCCCAGCGTCCCGGCCGCGCCGCGACGGTAAGGTTCTCTTCCACCGTGAGCGAGGGGAAAATCTCGCGCTCCTGCGCGACCCAGCCGACGCCGCGGCGCGCGCGCCGATGCGGCGAAAGGCGCGCCATGTCTTCGCCGCGCCAGCGGATCGCGCCGCGCGTCACATGGGTATAGCCCATGATGGTGAGGAGCAGCGTCGACTTGCCGACGCCATTGCGGCCGAGCACCGCCAGGCTCCCGCGCTCGGCAAGCTCGAGCGAGATCCCGTCCAGCACGACGGCCTCGCCGTAGCCGGCGCGCACGTC
>CAYZMR010000333.1:0-4222 GCA_964479515.1 uncultured Hyphomicrobiales bacterium
ATGCGCGACGTCTATCCGGGCTTCCTGCAGCTCAACGGCTTCATGACCATGAACCTCGACCGCCACATCGAGGCGCACAAGAATCTGTTCCGCCATCTGGTGGAGGGCGACGGCGATTCGGCGCAGAAGCATCGCGAGTTCTATGACGAGTATCTTGCCGTCATGGATCTCACCGCCGAGTTCTACCTCCAGACGGTCGAGACCGTGTTCATCCGCCACGCGCTGCCGAGAGGCGAGATGACCCACCGCGGCGCCAAGATCGATCCGGCCGCGATCCGCCGCGTCGCGCTGCTCACCGTCGAGGGCGAGTTCGACGATATCTCCGGCGTCGGCCAGACGCAGGCCGCGCACAAGCTGTGCGTCAACATCCCGGCCGACATGAAGGCGCATTACCTGCAGGAAGGCGTCGGTCACTACGGCGTGTTCAACGGCTCGCGCTTCCGCTCCGAGATCGCGCCGCGCATCGGCGACTTCGTGCTCTCGCATAACAAGAGCGGACGCGGCGGCGCGCCGCGCAAGGCCGTGGCCGAGGGCTAGCTCCGCTCGCACCCGCGTATGCGGGCCTCCAGAGAAAGTGTTATTGGACTCCGGTTCCCGTCTTCGCGGGAACGAGCGGCGTCGTGAAGTTGCGCGAGCCCGCGCTATGATCGACGGCCATTGTGATCCGGATACTGCCGATGTCGCTGCGCGCATTGTTTCGTCGCACGCCCGAGCCGCAGGCGATCGAGGTCGCCCACGACGGCGCGGTCTATCGCGTTGAGGTGCGCCGGCACACGCGCGCGCGCCGCTACACGCTGCGCGTCCAGATGGCGAGCCGCACGGTGGTGCTGACCGTGCCTCCGCGCGGAAGCCTGAAGGAGGCCAGGACCTTCGCGCAGCGCAACGGCGGCTGGATCGCGGCGCGGCTGAACCGCCTGCCGCACGCGATGCCGTTCGCCGACGGCGCGCGGGTGCCGGTGCGCGGCGTGATGCATCGGATCGTTCATCGCCGCGGCACGCGCGGCACGGTGTGGACCGAGACCGGCGACGACGGGCCGCTCCTGTGCGTCGCCGGAGACGCCGCGCATCTTGCGCGCCGCGTGCGCGACTATCTCAAACGCGAGGCCAAGCGCGACGTCGACGCCGCGAGCCGGCATTATGCCGCAGCGCTCGGCGTCGCGATCAAGCGCGTCACCGTGCGCGATCAGGTCAGCCGCTGGGGCTCGTGCACCGGGGAGGGTGTCTTGTCCTATTCGTGGCGGCTGGTTCTCAGCCCGCCCCACGTGCTCGATTATCTCACGGCGCACGAGGTGGCGCATCTGATCGAGATGAACCACTCGCGCCGCTTCTGGCGACTGGTCGCGCGCATCTGTCCCGAATGGCAGCTCGCCAAGAACTGGCTCACCGCGCACGGCAACGCGCTGCATCGCTACGGCGAGGACGCATCCACGCCGGCGCATGGCAGCGGTGACGCCGCGTTGCTCGACAAGGCCGGCCAAATCTCCTAGACGGCGCGGGTTCTTGTTCGTGCATGATCTGATCCGAAAACCGGTTCCCACTTTTCGGGATCATGCACTGAGGCCCCCGCCCCCATGCTCCGTCCCGACACGTTCGCGCTGACCGCGCTGCTCGCGCTCCTGACCGCGCTCGGGCCGGTCGCTGTCGACATGTATCTGCCGTCGTTTCCGGAGATTGGCCGCGTCCTTGGCGCGTCGCCCGCGACCGTGCAGCTCACGCTGTCGCTCTACATGGCGAGCTATGCGCTCGGCCAGATCGTCCATGGCCCGCTCTCCGACCGTTACGGACGCATTCCGGTGCTGCGCACCGCGCTTGCCGTCTACTGCGTCGCCTCGATCGCGTGCGCGGCCGCGCCCAGTATCGAGCTGCTGCTGACCGCGCGCGCCGTTCAGGCGCTCGGCACGTCGGGCGCGATCGTTCTCGCCCGCGCGATCGTGCGCGATCTCTATTCCGGAGCGCGCGCCGGGCGCGAGCTCTCGCTCATGGGCGCGATCATGTCGCTTGCGCCGGTCGGCGCGCCAGTGATCGGCGGCGTGATGCAGGCGACGTTCGGCTGGCGCTCGCACTTCTTCGTGCAATGCGCGTTCGGTCTGCTCGCGCTCTACCTCGTATGGCGCAAGCTTCCCGAAACGCTGCGCCTGCGCGCGCCCGGTCCGTTCTCGCTGCGCGCGATCTTTTCGAGCTACGCCGTGATCCTGCGCAACGGCGCGTTCCTGGCCAATTGCGGCATGCAGACCGTGAGCTTCGCCGGCATCTTCGCATGGATCTCCGGCTCGTCCTTCGTGCTGCAGGATTTCTACGGCCTTTCTTCGTTCGCCTACGCGATGGCGTTCGGCGCCGCGAGCGTCGGCTACCTGGTCGGCACCGCGTTCGCGGCGCGCATCGTCACCCGCATCGGCATTGACGCGACCATCGGCATCGGCGCGAGTGCGCTCGCGCTCGGCGGGCTTGCGGCCGCCGCCGCCATTGCAATCGGGGGCGCCTCGGCGATCCCGCTCGTCGCCGCTATGGCGCTGTTCGCCATCGGCATGGGCATGGTGCAGCCACAGACAATCGCCGGCGCCCTGATGCCGTTTCCCGAGCGCGCGGGCGCCGCCTCGTCGCTCGTCGGCGTCTCGCAGATGACGGTCGCGGCGATCACCGGCGCGATCGTCGGCCACGCGCTCGGCACAAGCCCATGGCCGGTCGCGTTGCCGCTCGCGCTGACGGGTTTCGTCACGCTGCTGATCTGGGCCGTGTCGCGTGGCGTGCGGGAACGCGACGGGCGCCACACCTAGTTCGCCTCGTGGCTAGTGCCGCCCGAACATGTTGCTGATGAAGCCGTCGAGGCTTGACGAATTCGTCGGACGCGCTTCGGTCGCGGGTGGCGGCGGCAATTCGGCGCCGATCGAGCCGGGCGGGCGTGGCACGTCGCTTGGAGGCGCCGGCGGCGTCTCGACCTGCGTCGTCCTGATCCGCGGCGACGTTGCGGCCGGCGCGAGCGGCGTCGGCGCGGCAGGCAGCGCCGCGACACGCGGCGGACGCGGCGCGGGCGTCGGCGTGCGGACTTGCGGCGACGGCGGAGCCAACGGCGCGGTCATGACGACCTTCGGCCTCGCCGGGGCGAGCGGCGCGGCCGCGACCGCCGGCGGCTTAGCGGCTGCCGGCGTGGCGATCGGCGCAACCGGTCGCGGATCGTCGTCACGCGAGAGCGGCGTGGCCTGCATCGGCGAGAGCAGCGAGGTCATCGGCGCCGACGACGGCGCAACCGACGGGATCGTAGCCGGCGCCTGCAGGGCATCCGGCACGTGGCCATTGAGCCCCGGCAGGTCGGCCATCGGCAGGCCCTGGTGCGCGACCTTCATGAAATGGCTCCAGATCTCGACCGGCAGGCCGCCACCGGTTGCCTTGGTGGCCGTGTTGTCGTCCTTGCCGAGCCACACGCCGGTGACGAGATGGCCGGTGTAGCCGACGAACCAGGCATCGCGGAAATCCTGCGACGTGCCGGTCTTGCCGGCGGCCGGCGAGCCCGGAAGCTCCGCCTTGCGCGCGGTGCCGGTCGTCAGCGTCTCCTGCATCATCTGGTTCATCATCGCGACGTTGCGCTCGTCGATCACGCGGCCGAGCCCCGGATCGCGCGCCCGATAAAGGAGCTTGCCGCTCGCGGTGCGCACGCGCTCGATCACGTGCGGCGCGACCGCGATGCCGCCATTGGCGAACGGCACATAGGCCGAGACGAGCTCCATCACGGAGACTTCCGACGTGCCGAGCGCGATCGAGGCATTGGGATCGAGCTTGGAGGTAATGCCGAGCCGGTGCGCGGTGCGCACCACGGCCTGCGGCCCGACCTCCAGCGTCAGGCGCACCGACACGGTGTTGAGCGAGAGCGCGAGCGCGCGCGTCAGCGTCACGGGTCCGAAATATTCGCGGCTGAAGTTCTCCGGCTTCCAGCCCTTCACCTCGATCGGCTTGTCCTCGCGCACCGTGTCGGGGGTGAGCCCGCGCTCCAGCGCGGTCAGATAGACGAACGGCTTGAACGCCGAACCCGGCTGGCGCTTGGCGGCGACCGCGCGGTTGAACTGGCTCTCGGCGTAACTGCGTCCGCCGACCAGCGCGCGCACCGCGCCTTGCGGCGTCATGGCGACGAGCGCGCCCTGATCGACGTCGAGCTTGGCGCCCTTGGCGGCAATATCGTCGATCAGCGCCTTCTCGGCCGCGGCCTGCAGGGTCGGGTCGATCGTGGTCT
>CAYZMR010000334.1:0-4221 GCA_964479515.1 uncultured Hyphomicrobiales bacterium
CCGGGCGAGCAGACCTTCCCGGTCTCGTGCCTGGTGGTGAAGCGCGGCGGCATGGTGGTGTTCTGCGCCGGCACCACCGGCTACAATCTCACCTTCGATGCGCGCTACGTGTGGATGCGCCAGAAGCGCATCCAGGGCTCGCATTTTGCTCACCTCAAACAAGCCTCGGCCGCCAACCAGTTCGTGCTCGACCGCAGAGTCGATCCCTGCATGAGCAAGGTGTTTCCCTGGAAGGACATCCCGGCCGCGCACCAGATGATGTGGAAGAACAAGCATCCGCCCGGCAACATGGCGGTGCTGGTGAGCGCCCCGCGTCCGGGCTGCCGTACGCTCGAGGACGCGATGGAGCCGGGGGAGGAGTAGGCGCTAGGTGATCCGCGCGAGGACGCGCTCGCTCTTCTCGTCCGGAATGAAAATGAAATTGTTGACGTATTCGCGGCCGGCCGCGTGCGTGCTGCTGAGCAGCGCCGAAGCGTCCGTGCTCTGATGCAGGGCGGGATCGAATAAGCTCACCGCCTGCAGCCGCCCGCCCGAGAAGAAATAGCCCCGATACGAGAGCGCCGAGAACCGGCTCGTGACGCGCGCCACCACGCCGGGCGTGAACGGCTCGTTGAGCTCGGCCATGACGACCGGCCGCTGCGCGGCGATCAGTGCGGCGGCGCCGTCGAGCACCGACTCCTCGTGCCCCTCGACGTCGATCTTGATGAAGCTGCAATCGGTCACGCCAAGATCGTCGAGCCGGCGCATCGGGACCTCGGCGGCGCCGATTCCGGCGGCGTGCAGCGGATTGCTCGGCTCGATCGTGCCGAGTTCGTCGATCGGATGGCCGCCGGCGTGCACGGGAACGCGCACGCTCGCGCGTCCCTCCTGCGATGACAGCGCCACGTTGATGACCTCGACATTGCGCGGCGCGACCTTGGCGGCGAACGCCGCGATCTGCGGGTTCGCCTCGAACGCGAGCACCTTGCCGGCGTGACGGCTGATCTCCGCCGAATAGAGCCCGATCGAGGACCCGATATCGATCGCGGTCGTTCCCGGCTCGACAAGATGGCGCATGAGATGGACTTCCGCCTCGCCGCGCCCGCGATACTTGTACTTGAGGAATTTGAAGCGGAACCAGACGCGCGGCAGGTGCTGCTTGAGGGCGTCGTCGAAATTCATTTCGGTCCGTGCTGCTCCGCGCTGGTTCGCGCGTCGCGACCATAGCAGCCGCGTCGGGCTTGCTCTAGAGTCGCCGCATCAACAGCATCGTCGGGGAAACGCAGATGAGCTCGTTTGATCTCTCCGGCCGCGTCGCGATCGTGACCGGCGGCAATGGCGGCATCGGGCTCGGCATGGCGGAAGGGATTGCCGCGGCGGGCGCGACCGTCGTGCTCGCGGGCCGCAATGCCCGCAAGGGCGCCGCCGCCGTGAAGCAGATCGCGGACGCGGGCGGTAAGGCGGAGTTCGCCGATGTGGACGTGACCAAGGAAGCCTCGTGCCGCGCGCTGATCGGCGCGGCCGCGGCGAAACACGGCCGCCTCGACATCCTGGTCAACAATGCCGGCATCAATATCCGTAAAAGCGCGGACGTTCTCAATCTCGCCGAATGGCACAGCGTGATCGATACGAACCTCACGAGCGCGTTCGTGTGCTCGCACGCCGCCTATCCGCACATGAAGAAGACCGGCGGCGGCAAGATCATCAATATCGGCTCGATGATGTCGATCTTCGCGGCTCCTTTCGCGCCCGCCTATGCGGCGAGCAAGGGCGGCATCGTGCAGTTCTCGCGCGCGTGCGCGACCGCCTGGGCGAAGGACAATATCCAGGTCAATTCCGTGCTGCCGGGCTGGATCGACACCGAGCTGACTCAAGGCGCGCGGCGCGAGGTCTCGGGGCTGCACGAGCGCGTCCTTGCGCGCACGCCCGCCGGCCGCTGGGGCGATCCGAAGGATTTTGCCGGCATCGCGGTGTTTCTGAGCTCCCCCGCGTCGGATTTCGTGACCGGCACCGCGATACCGGTCGACGGCGGCTATTCGGTGCAGGGATAATGGTGTCCGGCATAAGCGGTTGCCTGCGCGGCGGGCCTGTGTGACTGATCGTGGCGTTGTGAGCGTTCTGACCGCATTGAGAATGGATCATGCCGACCGCCGCATCCGAGCGACGCGTATTGATTGGTGCGGGATCCGGGTCAATTCAGTCCATTCAGATTCTGCGCGCCGTTGCGGCTCTCGGCGTGGTGTGCCTGCACATCTGCAATGAAGCGCAGAACAGGCTCGGCGTGCACAATCCTCTCCCCGGGGCGACGATCGGGGCCGCGGGCGTCGATCTGTTTTTTGTGATCTCCGGCTTCATCATGGTGTACGCGTCGGCGTCCATGTTCGGGCAGCCGGGGGCTCCGCTTGCGTTCTTCAAACGCAGGCTGATCCGGATCGTCCCGCTCTATTGGGCGGTTACGGTGGCCACGATCGGTCTGTTTGTCGTGCTGAAGTACACCGGAGCGGTCGAGCAGCTTACCGCCGGCACGATCGCGTCATCGTTTCTGTTCATTCCGTACGCCCGGCCGGACGGCGAAATGTTCCCGGTCCAGACGCTCGGGTGGACGTTGAACTACGAGATGATGTTCTACGTGATATTCGCCATCGCCCTCGCGCTGCCGCGCCGTTCGGCGCTCGTCGTCGTGCTCGTGCTCGGGGCGATGGCGGCGGTCGGCAGCGCCATCAACTTGCCGCAGCCGCTGGCGTATTGGTGCGACCCGATCATCCTGGAGTTCTGTTTCGGGATCGCGATCGCCGTCGCGTTCCGCAAAGGATGGCGACTGCCGGCGGCTGCCGTCTGGGGTTTGATCGCGGTCGGGGTGCTGGCCCTCGTTGCGATGTCGATCGCTCTGCCGGGAATGTCGCGACCGATCCGGTGGGGGCTGCCGGCGGCCGCGCTGGTCGCCGCGGCGGCGCTCGCCGAACACGGCGGAGCGTCTCGACGTTGGCTGCCGCTCGCGATCCTGGGCGATGCATCATACTCCCTTTATCTGACGCATATCCTCGTCATCCTGCTGCTGCCGAGTGTGGCCTATAAGCTCAACATCGACGTCCGCTTGTGGCCTTGGTCGTACATCGCGACGCTCGTCGTGGGATCGCTTGGAGCGTCGTTGACGACCTATTTCCTGTTCGAACGGCCGGTGACGCGCGCGCTGCAGCAATGGCTGATATCTCGCCCCGCTGCTGCGGAAGGCGAAAGGCTCACACCGCAAGCGCAAGGGTCTACGTTGCCGCGGCGGGCGTGAAGTGGCCTATCGTCGCTTCTCGTAGCCCAACCAGCGCATGAACTTCTCGAACCGCGGCGCCCGTGCCTGAGCGTCGGCTTCCTGTGCGGCCGCGCGCCGGGCCGCCTCCTCGGCAAGCTGGCGCTCGCGCTCCTTGATGATCTCCTGGTTCAGTTCGCCGCCATAAACGAAGATCGTGGCGGTCAAATACAGAAACACTAGCGCGATCATCGCGGAGGCAAGCCCCGCATAGGTCGTCACGTAGTTGTTGGCGAACTTCGCGAGATAGCGGCCGAACACGATGCCGCCGGCGAGCCAGAGCGCGAGCGTGACGATCAGACCGGGCGCGATATCGATGAAGCGCCGCCGTCCGCCCGGCAGCCATTTATGCGCGACGATCAGCGCGATCACGATCACGATGCTGGCGATCGCGTACCGCGCATAGGTGAACTGCTGCTCCTGCAGCGCCAGCCCGGGGAGATATTTCATCGCGGTCGCGAAAGCGAGCGGTGCGAGCACGATGAGAAAGCCGAGCGCGAGCAGCGCCACGACCGCGACCATCACATAGCCGATGGACTCGAGCTTGAGCAGCCACCATGACCGCGCTTCGGTCACGTTGTAGGCGCGGTTGAGCGCGATGCGCAGGCTGTCGACCCCGCTCGAGGCGAAGTAGATCGCCAGCACGACGCCGATCGTGAGCACCCCGCCGCGCGTGACGGTCAGGACGTTGTGGATCTCGCGCGCCAGAGGCTCGGCGACCTCTTTCGGCCAGGTCTGCAGCAGCAGGTTGGCGAGATCGTCGGCCATGTCCTTGGAACCGACGAAGCCCGCGAGCGCGGTCAGCACGATGAGGAACGGAAACAGCGCGAGCAGCGCGGAGAGCGCGATGTGGCTCGCGAGCGCCCAGCCGTCGTCGTCGCCGAAGGCGTAGAACGCGCCGAGCGCAATGCGAAAGTAGCGGCGTAGAAGGTGCAACGAGC
>CAYZMR010000335.1:0-1166 GCA_964479515.1 uncultured Hyphomicrobiales bacterium
AGCTCAACGCCGCGCTCCTGTCGCGCGCGCGCGTGCTCGTGTTCAAGCCGCTCGATGCGGCGGCGATCGAGAGGCTGCTCGCGCGCGCCGAAGAGGTCGAGGGCAAGGCGCTGCCGCTCGACGACGACGCGCGCGCCTCGCTCGTGCGCATGTCGGATGGCGACGGTCGCGCGGCGCTGACGCTCGCGGAAGAAGTCTGGCGCGCGGCGCGCGCGGGTGAGACCTTCGACGCGGCGGCCTTGCAAGAAGTCGTGCAGCGGCGCGCGCCGATCTACGACAAGGCGCAGGACGGTCACTACAATCTGATCTCGGCACTGCACAAGTCGGTGCGCGGCTCGGACCCGGACGCCGCGCTCTACTATCTCTGCCGCATGCTCGACGCCGGCGAGGATCCGCTCTATCTCGCGCGCCGCGTCGTGCGCATGGCGGTGGAGGACATCGGGCTTGCCGACCCGCAGGCTCTGGTCATCTGCAACGCCGCCAAGGACGCGTATGATTTCCTGGGCTCGCCCGAGGGCGAGCTCGCGATCGCGCAGGCTGTCATCTATGTGGCGACCGCGCCGAAATCGAATGCCGCCTACAAGGCCTATGGCGCGGCGATGCGCGTCGCCAAAGAGGCGGGCTCGCTGCTGCCGCCGAAACACGTCCTCAATGCACCGACTCGGCTGATGAAAGAGGAAGAGTACGGCGCCGGTTACGAATATGACCACGACGCGCCGGACGCGTTCTCGGGCCAGGACTACTTCCCCGAAGCGCTCGGCCGGCAGACCTTCTACGATCCGCCCGAGCGCGGTTTCGAGCGCGAGATCAGGAAGCGGCTGGATTATTGGGCGAAGCTGCGCAAGGAACGCGAGACCGAGTGAGAGGTGTCGATTTCGGACTGTCGGTCGTCTATCATTCCCGTGAATGCAGGAGCGAGGCCGTGAACAAGCATCTTGATGACGCAATTACGCAGGTTAAGTCACTACCCGAAGAGCGGCAACGCGAGGCGGCCGAGCTGCTGTTTGAATTTCTCGACCAACAGAATTCCGATGTTAGCCTGACACCCGAGCAGATCGCGGAAATCGAGCGCAGGCTGAGCGACGATGAACCCTATGCAAGTGACGAGGAAGTCCGCGATCTGTTCGCTCGCCTGACCAAATGATTGTTCGATACAAGGCTCGTGC
>CAYZMR010000335.1:1266-4160 GCA_964479515.1 uncultured Hyphomicrobiales bacterium
CAGCATTCGATCGCACGGCTGAATATCCTGCCTCTGTCCGGAAGGCCGGGCGTCGTTATGGGAACGAGACTGTTGGTCGTTCCCGGGCTTCCGTACATCGTCGTCCATCGTGTTCGAGACACTGCCGTCGACATCATCGCGGTCCTGCACACCGCGCGAAAACGAAGAAGCTAAGAGTGTGACTAGGGCATGAAGGTGCGAATTTTGATCTCGTCAACAGCGCTTGCGCTCGCATTCGCGTCCCCCGCGTTCGCCACCGACCAGCAGATCGGCCGCTGGGCGGTCGATCCGCACAATTGCCGGCTGCCCGGCGAGACGCATGCCTCCGCGCCGCTGACCGTGATGCCGCTGGCGCTGCGCTGGGCGGACGAGTACTGCATCGTCGGCAAGATGTATAAGGCCGACGACGCGCTCTATATCGAGGGCCGCTGCCACAAGGACGGCGTCATGACGCGACGGCCGATCACGCTCGCCATGAAGGGCGCGCATCTGGCGGTGACCTGGAATGGCGAACACGCCGAGATGCAGCGATGCCCATGAAACGATCGGGACGGCATGGACGCGGCCAGCCGGGGCAGGGGCGCGGCAAGTCGGGGCATGGCCACTCCGCGCCGGGACGCGGGCCGTCGGGCCTCGGGCGCGGCAAGCCCGGTCCGGGCCGCGACGACAAACGCTCTTCACCCAACAAGCCGAAATCCGCCTTCGCGCCTCGGCGCCCAAAGCCGGCGCCCGTGAAACTGCCGCTCCCGCCGCGGCGCGAGGTCATCATCGAGAAGGCGGATCCAGCGCCCGCTCCGCTGGTCGCGACCGGCGTGCAGACGGTGACGACTACGCCGGACGAAGCCGGTATGCGGCTCGACCGCTTCTTCGAGGCGCGGTTTCCCGGCCTCTCGTTCAGCCACATCCAACGCATCATCCGCAAAGGCGAGGTGCGCCTGGACGGCCGCCGTGTGCAGCCGAAGGACCGGCTCGCGGCCGGCCAAGCGGTGCGCATCCCGCCGCTCACGATCGGCGGACCGAAGCCGGCGACGCGGCTCTCGGCGGACGACGAGAAGACGCGCGCGTTCCTCAAGTCGATCACGCTGCACGAGGACGCCGACGTGCTCGTCCTCAACAAGCCGATGGGCCTCGCGGTGCAGGGCGGCTCCGGGACCACGCGCCATCTCGACGGCATGCTGGAGGTGCTGCGTCAGCCGGGGCCCGACGGCCAGCGCCCGCGTCTCGTGCATCGGCTCGACAAGGATACGGCCGGCTGCCTGCTCGTCGCCAAGACGCGCTTCGCGGCCGCCGCGCTCGCCAAGACGTTCCGCTCGCGTTCGGCGCGGAAAATCTATTGGGCGCTGGTCGCCGGCGTGCCGAAGCCGCGCCAGGGGCGCATCTCGACGTTCCTCGCCAAGGAGGAACGCGAAGACGAGAGCATCATGCGCATCGCCCAGCATGGCGAGGAGGGGGCGAGCCACGCCGTCACATATTACGCGGTGGTCGAGACCGCCGGCTCTGCGCTCGCCTGGATTTCGCTGAAACCCGTGACCGGCCGCACGCATCAACTGCGCGCCCACATGGCGCATGTCGGCAATCCGATCATCGGCGATCCGAAATATTTCCAGATCGAGAACTGGCAATTGCCCGGCGGCATCCAGAACCGCCTGCACCTGCTGGCACGCCGCATCGCGGTACCGCATCCGCGCGGCGGCGTCCTGGACGTGACCGCGCCGTTGCCGCCGCACATGCAGCAATCCTGGAATCTGCTCGGGCTCGACGCGACGCGCTATGACCCGATCCTCGATGCGCCGGAGGAGTGATTCGAATGTAGCCCGCATGTCGCTGCGCTCATGCGGGCGACGACCTGCACGCGGCTGCTCGACGCTCCAAAAGATTTGATCGAGCCCGGCGGAGCGGTTTGCGCTCCTCCGCATTATCTTCTGTCGTGCGGGGCGCGCTGACATCAAGGAGCGGTCGATGCGTGTCGCAATTCTTCTGGTCGCGATGCTGGCGTTGCCGGTACCCGCGATCGCCCAGCCCGGGACGCTGCTGCCGGCGCCAACCTACACGCCGCTGCCGCCTGCGCCGCCGCCCGCGCCCGTGCCGTCGGTGGTGACGCCATCACCGCCGCTGCCGGGAGTCACCTTCCACAGCACGGCGCCCAACTATCCGGGATCGAGCGCACCGATCGGCGGAACGATCCGGTCATCCGACAGCCGCCCGCTCGCGCGCTGCGGCAAAAGGCACCATCGCCACAGGTGCCATCCTGCCGACGACATGTGAGCCGCTGATCTCTTGATCGCCGCGCGGTCGCGAGCCGGCGAGTTTTTGCGGCTTGACAGGCAACCAAATGGTTGCATATTGTCGCCATGGACAAGGTGTTCAAGGCGCTGGCTGATCCAAGCCGCCGCCAACTGCTCGACCGGCTGCACGCCGACAACGGCCAGACGCTCGGGCAATTGTGCGAGCACCTCGCCATGACGCGGCAGGCGGTGACCAAGCACCTCGTGCTGCTGGAAGAAGCCAACCTCGTCGCAACCGTGCGGCGGGGCAGGGAGAAGCTGCACTACCTCAATCCGGTCCCGATCCACGAGATCGCGGAGCGCTGGATCGGGAAATTCGAGCGCTCGCGGCTGCAGGCGCTCAGCGATCTGAAGAAGGATCTGGAGGAGCGTGATGAGTGACAAGCCGAAGTTCGTGTACGTAACCTATATTCGCACGACGCCGGAGAAGGTGTGGGCGGCGCTGACCGATCCGCAAACGATCAAGAAATTCTGGTTCGGAATCACCGCCGAATGCGACTTCAAGCCGGGCTCGCCATGGCGCCTCAAATTCGAGGACGGCCGCACGGCCGACACCGGCGAAATTGTGGAGGCCGTCCCGCCGCGGCGGCTGGTGATCCGCTGGCGCAA
>CAYZMR010000336.1:0-4150 GCA_964479515.1 uncultured Hyphomicrobiales bacterium
ATGCGCCGCGCCCTCAAACCGCTCTGGATCGCACTCGCCCTCTTCTTCCTGTTCGAGGCGTGGCTGTGGCGTCATCTGACCGCGATCATCCACGCGGTCATCGACCTGTTCCCATGGCAGCGGCTCAAGGAGCGGCTCGCGGGGTTCGTCGAAGGCCTGTCGCCCTACGCGACCCTGCCGGTATTCATCATCCCATTCATCCTGCTGCTGCCGCTCAAATTCCTCGAAGTCTATCTGCTGGTCCATCACCGCTGGGTCGCCGCGGTCCTGGTGCTGGTCTTGGCGAAACTGCTCGGCCTTGGCGTGACGGCGTTCATCTTCGACGTGACCAAGCCAAAGCTCCTGCAGCTCGCCTGGTTCCGCTGGCTCTATGAGCTGATGCTCACCTGGCTCGAAAAGGCGCACGCCCTGATCGATCCGATCAAGCAGCAGATCCGCGACTGGACCGCCGAGACGAAGCGGCGCGTGCTCTCGTGGCTGTCGCCAACGAATGGGGGCCGGTCGGGCGGCTTCTTTCGCCGTCTCGCACGCATCCGCCGGCGGCTGCAGCCGCACCAGCCGGCGGAGTGAGGTGCGGCCGAGCGCCGCTAATGCGCGCCCGGGAACAGGTGCACGTCCGGGAAGAATAGCGCCATGCTCATGAAGGCGAGGCCGAGAACGCCGAGCCCTCCGGCCAGCCAGACCAACGCCACCATGGTGGTGATGACCGCGGCTGAAGCGAGCACGATGCCGATCTGCAGCGCCGCCGAGGCGAACTCGAAATAGTGATACTTGTTGAGCGCGAGATCGCGCGCGGTGGCCATTTCGATGGCGCGCCGCGACAGCTCGACCGTGCCCTCACCCTTGCCATGGTCCGCTTCCGGCTCGGAGCGATAGCGCTCCGCCGTCTTGGTCCAAGTATCGAGCTGTTTAGCGAGCGCGGCCTTGCGCGCCTCGTCGGCCGACGCCGCAACCTCGATCTTCGCCGTGTCGGCGGCAACCAGCGTCACGGTGCGGCGGATGTTCTTGGCCTGGAAGAAGTTCCACAGGTTCGAGGCCTCGATCTGGAAGTTCAGCGCCGAGGTCTGCGCGCTCTTGCCCAGCGTCTCCGAGAAGGCAAGCAGCAGCGCCAGCACCGAGATCATGACGGCGATACGTTTGTTCTGGTTGTCGTGGCCATGGCCACCATCGCCATGCGCGGCCTCGTGCTGCATGTGGTGCTCGGCTTCGTGTTGCACCGCGTGAACGCCATGACTCATGTTTGGCCCCTCTGTTTTTGCTTCCCGCGCCGACGATGGAGCGAAGCGCGGGCGCGCCGCAAGGGGGCTGTGAACGGATTGCGTCGCACATGACGACGCGCGGAGGTGCGCCTATAAGGCGGCCATGCCCGCCCCGCGTGTTTTCACGATCCCCGCCTCGGCGCCGTTCCTGCCGACGCTGATCGGCGCATTACGCGACGGCAGGTTGATCGACGGCTTTCCCGATCCGGGCGACCCGCTCGCCTGGTCGCGGGCCACGCTGTTCCTGCCGACGCAGCGCGCCGGGCAGTTCGCGCGTGCGGCATTCCTCGACGTGCTCGGCGGCGACGCCGCCGTGCTGCCCCGCATTGTGCCGCTGGGCGAGATCGACGAGGGCGAGCTTGCCTTCGCGGGCGCGGCCACCAGCGAGGCTGTGCTGGAACTGCCCGATGCGCTCGACGGGCTCGAGCGGCGCCTGCTGCTCGCGCGCCTGGTGACGGCATGGGCCGAGCAGATCAAGCCGGATGCGCCCGGCGCCCCGCCGCTGGTCGTGCACGGACCCGCCGCCGCGCTCGCGCTCGCCGACGATCTGGCGCGCCTGATCGACGACATGACGACGCGGCAGGTGCCCTGGGAAAGGCTCGACACGCTCGTCCCGGACCGGTTCGACGTCTACTGGCAGCTCACGCTGCGCTTCCTCAAGATCGCGCGCGAAACCTGGCCGGCGATCCTGCAGGAGCGTGGCCGGATCGAACCGGCAGAGCGGCGCGACAGCCTGATCGAGGCGGAGCGACAGCGCCTTCACGGCAGTGACGGCCCGGTGATTGCCGCCGGCTCGACCGGCTCGATGCCGGCGACCGCGAAGCTGCTCGCCACCATTGCGACGCTCCCGCACGGCGCGGTGGTGCTGCCGGGCCTCGACACCGGGCTCGACGCGCCGACCTGGAATCTCGCCGGCAAGGCGGCCGGCCATCCGCAGTTCGCCATGCATGCGCTGCTGGGGCGCATCGGCATCGCGCGCGACGAGGTCGTGGCGCTCGGCGAAGGCCGCGCGCGCGAGCATCTCGTGTCCGAAGCGCTGCGTCCGGCGGACGCGACCGAGCACTGGGCTGCGCGGCTCGATGCGGACAGGCAACATGCCGCGCTCGACGGCGTGACCATGATCGAGGCCGGCAATGCCGAGGACGAAGCGCTCGCCGTCGCGGTCGCGCTGCGGCAGGCCGTGGAGGACGGCAAGACCGCCGCCCTGGTGACGCCCGACCGCGCGCTCGCGCGCCGCGTCGGTGCCGCGCTCGAGCGCTGGCGCATCACGGCGGACGATTCCGGCGGCGACGCGCTGCCGGATACCGAGGCCGGCGTGTTCGCGCGGCTCGCCGCCGAGGCCGCGCTCGAAGGCCTGCCGCCGGTCAAGCTGCTCGCGCTCGCCAAGCATGCGCGCTTTCGACTAAGTAGCGCGGCCGGCGGCCATCGGCACGCCATCGCGACGCTTGAACACGCGGTGTTGCGTGGCCCCCGACCGCGCCCCGGATGCGCGGGCCTTGCGGGGGCGCTCGCGCGCTTTCGCGACGAGCTCGCGAAGTTCCGACGTGGCGAAAGCACGGACCTGCACCGATCCGATCCGCGCACGCGCATTGCCGACGCCGACCTCGATGCCGCCCAGGTTTTCGTTACCGCGTTGGCAGCGGCACTGGCGCCGCTCGAAGGCCTCAAGGGACGCCAGTCATTCCGGTCGCTGGCCGCGTTACATCGCGACGTGCTGACCGCGCTCTCGACCGAGGATTCCGGCTCGGCCGTGGCGTTTGCGCACGACGACGGCGCAGAGCTTGCCGACGTCTTCGACGAGCTCGCCGCACAGCAACCCGGCGACGACCTCGGCATCGATCTCGGCGACTACACCGAGCTGTTCAAGACCGCCATCGGAGAGCGCGTCTGCCGCAGGCCCGGCACGCTGGGCGCGGCGGTGCGCATCTTCGGCCCGCTCGAAGCGCGCCTCCTCGCCGTCGACCGCGTGGTGCTCGGCGGCCTCACCGAGGGCGTCTGGCCGCCCGGCGCGCGCGCCGATCCGTGGCTCTCGCGGCCGATGCGGCTCGACCTCGGCCTCGACCTGCCGGAGCGGCGCATCGGCCTTTCGGCGCATGACTTCGCGCAACTCCTCGGTACGCGTGAGGTGGTGCTCAGCCGCGCCGGCAAGCTCGGCGGGGCGCCGACGGTCGCTTCGCGCTTCGTGCAACGGCTCGCGGCGGTCGCTGGAGCGCATTGGAAGGACGCGGTCGCGCGCGGCGAGGCGTATCTCGCCTGGGCGCGCGCGCTCGATCGCGCCGAGCGCATCAAGCCGGCGCCGCGCCCGCGTCCCCGCCCGCCGCTCGACGCGCGGCCTGCGCAACTCAGCGTCACCGAGATCGAGCATCTGTTGCGCGATCCCTACACCATCTATGCGAAGCATGTTCTCAAGCTGCGCCCTCTCGACGCGCTCGACACGCCGCCGGGCGCGCGCGACCGCGGCACGGTGATCCATGGCGCGATCGGCGAATTCACCAAAATCTACGCCAAGCAACTACCCGCCCAGCCGCGCGCCGCGCTGCTCGCGCTCGGCGAGACGCATTTCGCGCCGCTGCAGGACTTTCCCGAGGCGCGCGCGTTCTGGTGGCCGCGCTTTACGCGCATCGCGCGCTGGTTCGTCGGCTGGGAGGCCGAGCGGCGCGCCAAGGCCAAGACCATCCACGCCGAGGTCGGCGGCGAGCTGAAGATCAGAATTGGCGCATGGACATTCCGGCTCACGACGCGCGCCGACCGCATCGAGGAGCTGCTCGACGGATCGTTTGCGATCCTCGACTACAAGACCGGCGCGACGCCGACCGAGCCGCAGGTGCGCACCGGCCTGTCGCCGCAGCTCACGCTCGAAGGCGCGATCCTGCGGCAACACGGCTTCAAGG
>CAYZMR010000337.1:0-4149 GCA_964479515.1 uncultured Hyphomicrobiales bacterium
CGCCGACCGCGATCGTGCGGGTGATGTCGGTCGTGCCGTCCTGGTATTGCGCGCCGGAGTCGATCAGGAACAGCTCGCCCGGCGCGATCGCCCGATTGGTGGCGGTCGTCACGCGGTAATGCACGATCGCGCCGTTCGGTCCCGCGCCCGAGATGGTCGGAAACGAGACGTCCTTGAGGAGCCCGGTCGCGCGGCGGAAGCTTTCCAGCGCCGCGACCGCTTCGATCTCGGTGAGGCTGCCCGCCGGCGCCTCGCGGTCGAACCAGGCGAGGAAGTTTGCGACCGCGGCGCCGTCGCGGACGTGCGCGGTGCGCGCGCCCGCGATCTCGACCGCGTTCTTGATCGCCTTCATCGCGGTGATCGGGTCGGCGCCGCGCGCGGCCTTGCCGCCGGCCTCGTTGACGATGCGGACGAGCGCATCGGCGGCGGTCGCGGAATCAAGCCGCACGCCTGCTTTCGCCGCCCCAAGCGCCGCGAGATCGCGCGCGAAGGCGTCGGGCTCGCGGACATCCGCGAGCTGTTCCAGTGCGTCGCGCACCTGGTTTGTGAGCTTGCGGCCGTCCACGTAGATCGCGGCGCGGCCCTCCTTCGGCACGATCGCGAAGGCAAGCGGCAGCGGCGTGTGCGAGACGTCCGAGCCGCGGATGTTGAACGTCCAGGCCACGTTGTGCGGATCCGAGACGATGAGCGCGTCCGTCTTGAGCCTCGCGGCCTCGGCCTGGACGCGCGCGAGCTTTGCGGCCGCGGCCTCGCCGGCGAATTTCAGCTCATGGATCACGACCGTGCCGAGCGGCGGCGCCGGGCGATCGGTCCAGACGGCGTCGAGCGGGTTCGACTCGGCCGGCACGAGGCTCGCGCCCGCGGCCGCGCAGGCCTTGGCGAGCTTCTCGGCACTGTCGACGGTATGCAGCCAGGGATCATAGCCGAGCTTCAGGCCGGGGCGCAGGTTCGCCCCGATCCATGCGTCAGGCGGATTGTCGACGAGGTGCTCGACCGCGAGCACCTGTCCGTCAACCTGATCGCGCACCTGGAGCGAATAGCGCCCGTCGACGAACACCGCGGCGCGATCGGCCAGCACGATCGCGACGCCGGCCGAGCCAGTGAAGCCGGTGAGCCAGGCGAGACGCTCCTCGGACGGCGCGACGTATTCGTTCTGATGGCGATCAGCGCGCGGCACGATGAGGCCGTCGAGGCCGCGTCGCGCAAGCTCGGCGCGCAAGGCCGCAACACGCGCCGCCGTCGCCGCGAGGTCGCCGCGATCGTCGAATGACTGGAAGTACGCCTCGAACATGGCGCGCAATCTATTGAGCGCCTGTTGCACCGGCAACCGGCGCGCCTGGTATGCCAACAAAACGCGCCCGCTGGCAGCTTTGTGTGCAGCGCAATATGACGCGGCTGCGGCGGGCGCTGAATCATCACGCAAGTTGATCACGAATTTTCCAAATTCTTATGTATTAATGCAGACTTCGCAGCGCTCCTATGCCTTTGGAAGGGGTATCGGAACCGTCTCCAAATCCTTATGTTGCAGTGCAAGAAGTCAGGACCATTCGAGGGGTCTTCCTGGCATCCTCAAGATCAGGAGCGACACCATGACAACCGCCACCTTCCGCCTCTCAACCCCGCTTGCCGACGCGAAGACCAAGACCGCGATGCCGGCGGCCAAGACCGCTATGCCGGCGCGCCAGAGCCTGTTCCGGCGCTTCTATGACGCCGTGCTCGAAGCGCGGATGCGCCAAGCCATGCGCGAGCTGGCCATGCACCGGCATCTGATCCCGCAGGACGTGCTGAAGCAGGCCGGCTATGCGCCGACGACCCAGACGACCGACGGCGTGCTGCCGTTCGTGCGCTGACGCGCACCGGATAGCAGGTATCTGTGGTTCTTACGCTTTTGATTGCCCTCATCCCGCCGCGATGGCGCAAGCGCGGCCTCAAGGGATGAGGGGATCAGTTCCTGCGCAGGATCAGTGTCATCCATTCGTCAAGCGGGACGCGACGCTGAAACGTGAAGCCGTGTGGCCGATAGGCCGCGAGCGCGGCGTTCTCCTGTGTGGCGAGCAGGCCCGATAGCACCACGTGCGCGCCGGGCGCGGCCAGCCGCGCCATCGGGCGGGCGAGGCGCGTGAGCGGCACAAGCAGGATATTCGCCAGGATCAGGTCGAACGGAGCCCGCGCGCGGAAACGCGTGGCCTCAAGCCCGGCCGCGTGCAGGCATTCGACAAAGGGCGCCACGCCGTTGAGGCGCGCATTTTCGCGCGCGATGCGCACAGACTCCGCGTCGATGTCGCTCGCCAGCACCGGCGCGCGCAGCGCCTTGGCGGCGGCGATCGCCAGTACGCCGGTGCCGGTGCCGACGTCGAGCACGCGACGCGGGGGACGCCCCTTCGCAATCCCATCCAGCGCCAGCAGGCACCCGCGCGTCGTGCCGTGATGGCCGGTGCCGAACGCGAGCGCGGCCTCGATCTCGATTCCGATGCGGTTGGCCGCCACGCGCGCGCGGTCGTGCGCACCATGCACCGTGAAGCGGCCGGCCGTGACGGGTTTGAGGCCGGCGAGGCTCGCGGCGATCCAGTCCTTGGCGGCGACCGTGTCGAAGATGAGCGCGGCCGCGGCTTCTTCCCCGGCGGCACCGGACACGCAGGCGCGCACGGCCGCTTCATCGGGCGCTTCGGCGAAATAGGCCTCCACGGTCCAGCGCCGGTCGGGCGCTTCGAAGGCCGCGACCGCGGTTCCCTCGAACCGCTCCGCCAGCGCATCGGCCAGGCGTTTGGCGGTTGCCTCGTCGCAGACGAGGCGGGCGAGCGCGGTCGGGGCGGGGGTCATGGGCAGTACGTAGGGATTTTGGCCACCGATCTCCCTTAGAGACGAATCACGGGCCGTGCTAGGTTGCGTTAGCTGCGCGAATCAGGGTCACGCATGAACGTCATCGTCTTCGCGTCGCGCAAGGGGGGCTCGGGCAAGAGTACGCTGACCTCGCACCTTGCCGCCCACGCGAACAGACCATCCCGCCGCTGCCTGCTGATCGACGCCGATCCGCAAGGGTCGCTGAGCTTGTGGCACACGCTGCGCGGCACCGCCGAACCGCAATTGCGCAACGGCGTGCGCGGGGTCGCCGAGATCGTGGAGCAGGCGCGGCAGGACGGCGTCGAATGGGTCTTCATCGACACGCCGCCCAACATGTCGACCGCGGTCACGGAAGCGATCAGCACCGCGACGCTGGTGATCGTGCCGGTGCGGCTCGCGGTGTTCGATCTTGCAGCCGTGAAAGAGACGATCGATTTCGCGCGCGCCTCGAAGAAGCCGTTCGCGCTGGTCATCAACGCGGTGCCGGCGCGGCGCGACAACACCGAATCGCCCTTCGTCACGCAGGTGCGCGAGGTGCTCGCCGGCCTCAACGTGCCGGTCTGGGCGGGCCAGATCACGCACCGTACGATCTATTCGCTCTCGCTTGAATATGGCGAGGGCGCGCGCGAATACGACGAGCACTCGCCGGCCGCGGCTGAGATTTCCGCGCTCTGGTCGGCGATCGAGCGCTCCGTGAAGGCGATCCACGGCGCCTATGCGGGCGCCGTGATGCATCGCGCCGCGTAGGCCGGTCATTTCGCGGCGCCGCACCCTCTTCGCGACGCTGTTCCTTTCGCTGGCGCTCGGATGCACCGTCTCCGCGCAGCCGGCGCCGAGCGCGCCGTCGGTCGATCTCGCGTTGGTGCTCGCGGTCGATGCGTCGGGCAGCGTCGACCAGGTGCGCTTCGAATTGCAGAAGCAGGGCTACGCGGCGGCGTTCCGCCACCCGCGCGTGATCGCCGCGATCACGTCCGGGCCGACACAATCGATCGCCGTCATCATGATGCAATGGACCGGCCCGGCCCTGCAGGTGACCGCCGTGCCGTGGACGCGCATCACGGACGCGGCTTCGGCGAACGCCTTCGCCGACGCGATCGCGGCAGCCCCGCGCCAACTGTTCGGCGGCGGAACCTCGATCTCGGGCGCGATCGACACCAGCATGGCGCTGCTGTTCGAGAACCCTTACCGGGCGGCGCGCCGCGTGATCGACATCTCGGGCGACGGCGCGAACAATCGCGGGCGTCCGGCGGCCGCCGCGCGCGACGAGGCGGTCGCCAGGGGCGTCGGCATCAACGGCCTGCCGATCCT
>CAYZMR010000338.1:0-1961 GCA_964479515.1 uncultured Hyphomicrobiales bacterium
AGGCCGCGCTCGATCTCTGGGCCGAACAGTTCGAGCATGCGGCCGGTGCCGGTGCCGAGATCGAGGAACGAGCGGATCGGCCGGTCAGCCAGCGCCGCCTGGATCGCGCCCTCCACCGCGGCGTCGGCGACGTGCAGGCGGCGGATGCGGTCCCATTCGGCGGCGTGCGCGGAGAAATAGGTCTGCGCGGCGGCGGCGCGCGCCGCGCGTACGGCGGCGAGCCGGCCACGGTCGCGCATCACGATCGGGTCGGCCGGATCGAGCCGGCCGACCAGCGTCTGCGCGATGTCGGCGACCCCGCCATGCTCGCCCAGCCGATAGAACGCCCAGGATCCTTCGCGAAAGCGCTCGACCAGCCCGGCTTCCGCCAGCAGCTTCAGGTGACGCGAAATCCGCGGCTGCGACTGGCGCAGGATTTTCGTAAGGTCGGAGACGGTCAGTTCGGCCTCGGCGAGCAGCGAGAGAATCCGCAGGCGCGTGCCCTCGCCGGCGGCGCGCAGGGCCCCGTGCAGGGAATCGAAATCAAGCGGCACCAAGTTCGCCATCGTGGGACCAGTCCCAACCTTTCGGCATAAACATATAAAGATATCTTTATGCCGATTGAGAGCGCGGCGCAAGGGCGGGGGCCGGTGCCCCCAGGGTTTTCGACAGTGTTTTGCACCCTCTCGTCACCGCGAAAGCGGGGAACCCAGTTCTTATGTCTGGATGCCGGCTTTCGCGGGCGTGAGCGGACGAGAGGCTATAGCTCCGCCTCGCGCCGGGCATGGTCCAGCACCGCCACCCGGCACACCCCTCGGCAGAATCTCCCAATCAGATCAATAAGATCATCGACCGCGGCCGCGACGTCGCCGGCCCCGTTCTGCTGCACCGTCACGACCGCGCGCGTGGTCGCCGGCGTGATGATCGAGCGCGCGTCCTGGCGCCAGTTCCAGCGCCGGCAGAGCACGTGGCGCGCGTCCGCATAGACGACCTCGCCCGGCTTCGGCGCCTCGGGCTCGCCGCCCGCCTCGGCGTCCGCCATATCGACGAAGCTGTCGGCGTCGCGCGCAAAACGGAAGGCGAGCGGCGGCATGACCCGGTCGAGATCGTCGGCGCCGAGTGGCAGCACATGGGCGAGCGACACCGCGTTGTAGGCGTCGACGAAGCCGTTGATGCGCGCGAGTTCGCGCCCCGCCAGCACGTTCTTGACGAGGCGCTCGACCGAGGAGCGATAGCGCGTCTGCCGGATGCCGAAGCCCTTGTAGGCGGCGCGCCACGCCGCGACCCCGGGAATTTGCGATAGCTCCGTGCCGCTCCAGCGCACCCGCGCCGCGGCTTCGCGCTCGGCGATCAGCGCGTCGAGCGCAGCGGGGCGCTGCGGCGGGATCGTCAGCCCTTCGGCGACGACGAACGCGACCCGATAGTGCGGAAACGCGCCTGCAATTTCGGCGATAGAAACGTGCATGCCACACCTTGTCTGTCCGGCCAGCGGCGGATTACGCTCCGCTGCTGCAAAAAAAGATATCAGGGAGGCTATCCATGAACCGCGTTGTACTTCTGTCGTCCGTTGCCATCGCATTCGTCGCAGGCTGCGGTGCCGCTCGCCTGTTGCCGCAGGCCGTGGCGGCCCCTGTCGCCATGACGCCGCAAATCATCCACGTGCCCGAGTTGTCGGGCGACGCGCTCGGAATGGCTTCCGGCACCGGTTTGCGGTCGAAAACATTCGTCATGCAGGACGGCATGACGCTCTCGGTCCAGGCCGGCAATGTGCCGAAGCACTTCCACGCCGAAGCCAACGAGATTCAATACATCCTCGAGGGCACCGGCACGATCTGGCTCGGCGACAAGGAGGTGCAAGTGAAGCCGGGCGATCTCGTCATCATCCCGAAAGGCACCGTGCACGGCGGCACCAAGCCGGACTCAGGCGTGTTCAAGGCGATGGCGATCAAGACGCCGCCGCAAGCATCCGGCGACATGCAACT
>CAYZMR010000338.1:2061-4133 GCA_964479515.1 uncultured Hyphomicrobiales bacterium
CCCGGCGAGATCGCGGTCGCGCTGCCGCGCGACTTCGACGCCGGGGTCTATTTCATCGGCCGCATCCGCACGCCGTGGGCGCGGCGCGACGACTGCCCGAAGAACGCGCGCGGCTCCGACGCGCTGTGCACGATCGAACTCGATCCGCGCTATGCGGCGGCGCTCGAAGGGGTCTCGACCTGCACGCATCTGGTCGTCCTCTATTTCATGGACCAGGCACGCCGCGATCTGCTGGTGCAGTCCCCGCGCCACGGGACACGCCGCGGCACGTTTGCGTTGCGCTCGCCGGTGCGCCCCAACCCGATCGCCATGAGCGTGGTGCGGCTGGTCGGCATCGAGGGCGCAAACCTCAAGGTCGTCGGGCTTGATTGCCTCGACGGCACGCCGCTGATCGACCTCAAGCCCTATTTTCCGTCGGTGGATTCGGTGCCGGACGCGGTGGTCGGCTGACACAAACAGTGCGGCCCCTGATCTCCGCGCCACTGCGATGGAACTGTGCACCGCGGCGGCGCGGATTTGAGTTTGCGCGCCGTACCCCTTAGCTTGCGCGCATGATCTTCCGCCTGCCATCCCGCACATGTCGTCGTTGAAGCGCTTCTTCACCGGCCTGTTCGGGGCCGACGAACGCTCGGGCAATGCGGAGCGGCCGCTGCGCCTCCTGCTGGTGGCCGCGATCATCTTGCCGGTCGGCCTGTTCGCGACCGCCTCGGCGATCTCCTATCACGAGTACATGCGGGACGCGGAGGATCGCCTGCAGCGCAATCTCTCGACCGTCTACGAGCACGGCTTGAAGGTGTTCGAGACCTTCGAGATCACGGCGCGCTATCTCGACGAATTGCTTACCGACGTGACGGACGAGCAGCTCCGCGCCAATGAGGCGGACTTCAACAAGCGGCTGCGCGCCTTCACCGAGACCATGCCACAGCTCGCCGACATCTGGGTGATCGACGCCAACGGCCATCCGATGGTGTCCGGCACCATCTTCCCGATGCCGCGCCAGCTCGATGTGTCGGATCGCGAGTATTTCCGCGTGCACAAGAACAACGCGGTCGAGGGCGTCTATGTCAGCGACATCCTGAAGTCGCGCGTCACGGATCCGCCGAGCCGTCCGCGCTTCTTTACGCTCAGCCGCAAGCGCGTCGGACCGAAGGGAGAGTTCGCCGGCGTGACCACCATCGCGATCTCGCCGGAATATTTCTCCGACTATTACGCGACGCTGCCGCAGCCGCTCGTCGCCACCATGATCCGGTCGGACGGTTATGTGCTGGCGCGCTACCCGACCCTGGTGGAGGGCGCAATAAACCGCCTCTCCCCCACCGGACCATTCATGCAGGCGCTCAAGGAGCAGCGCCCGGCCGGAACGGTCCAGGTTCAATCGTCGCTGGATGGCGTCAAGCGCGAGTTCGCGTATCGCAAGCTTTTGCGGCTGCCGATCTATATGGCGACTGGCGTCAACATTCCCGACATCCAGCGGGCGTGGATCGAAGGCATGTCGCGCCACCTGATCTTCGGAATTCCGGCGACGCTCGCGATGGTCAGCCTCGCGCTGATGGCGCTGCGGCGGACGCGGCGCGAGGCTGGCGCGCACGCGCAACTGCGCGAGGAGGTCGCGCGGCGCGAGGCGACCGAGCAGGTGCTGCGCCAGTCGCAGAAGATGCAGGCGGTCGGGCAACTCACCGGCGGCATCGCGCACGATTTCAACAATCTCCTGACCGCGATCATCGGCAACATCGACCTCGCGCTGCGCCGTCTGCAAGGCGACGACCGCATCCGCACCTGGCTCACGAACTGCCGCCAGGCCGCCGACCGCGCCACCACGCTGGTGCAGCGGCTGCTCGCGTTCTCGCGCCAGCATCCACTCGAGGTGAAAGCGGTCGACATCAACCGGCTGGTGCAGGGCATGTCGGAACTGCTGCGCCGAACGATCGGCGAGACGATCACGATCGAGACAGTGCTGGGCGGCGGACTGTGGAAGACGGCGGTCGATCCGAACCAACTCGAGAACGCGATCCTCAATCTCGCGGTCAATGCCCGCGACGCGATGCCGAATGGCGGGCGCCTCACCATCGAGA
>CAYZMR010000339.1:0-2136 GCA_964479515.1 uncultured Hyphomicrobiales bacterium
AGGCCGCCTGCTCCGAGCCCATCAGCGCGACACGCGCGTTCGGCCAGGTGAACAGGAAGCGCGGCGAATAGGCGCGCCCGCACATGCCGTAATTGCCGGCGCCGTAGGAGCCGCCGACCACGAGCGTGATCTTCGGCACATTCGCGCAGGCGACCGCCATCACCATCTTGGCGCCGTTCTTGGCGATGCCGCCCGCCTCGTATTCGCGCCCCACCATGAAGCCGGTGATGTTCTGCAGGAACAGCAGCGGAATGCGGCGCTGGCAGGCGAGTTCGATGAAGTGCGCGGCCTTCAGCGCGCTCTCCGAATAGAGGATGCCGTTGTTGCCGAGGATTCCGACCGGGATGCCGTGGATGTGCGCGAAGCCGGTGACGATGGTCGTGCCGTAAAGGTGCTTGAACTCGTCGAACTCGGAGCCATCGACGAGGCGGGCGATGATCTCGCGGATGTCGTATTGCGTGCGCGTGCCGCTCGGCACGACGCCGTCGAGCTCGGCGGCATCGAACAGCGGCTCGCGCGGCGGCGCGAGCGCGATGTCGGCAAGCTTGACCGAATTGAAGTTCGACACGATGCGGCGGACCATTGAGAGCGCGTGGCCGTCGTCCATCGCGTAATGATCGGCGACGCCGGAGAGCCGCGCATGCACGTCGGCGCCGCCGAGGTCTTCGGCGGTGACGACCTCGCCGGTCGCGGCCTTCACCAGCGGCGGGCCGGCGAGGAAGATCGTGCCCTGCTTGCGCACGATGATCGCCTCGTCCGACATCGCCGGCACATAGGCGCCGCCCGCCGTGCATGAGCCCATCACGCAGGCGATCTGCGGGATGCCGAGCGCGGAGAGCGTCGCCTGGTTGTAGAAGATGCGGCCGAAATGCTCGCGATCGGGGAACACGTCAGGCCATTGCGGCAGGTTCGCGCCGCCGGAATCGACCAGATAGATGCACGGCAGGGCGTTCTCGCGCGCGATCTCCTGGGCGCGCAGATGCTTCTTCACGGTCATCGGATAATAGGTGCCGCCCTTGATGGTGGCGTCGTTGCACACGATGACGCAGTCGCGGCCCGAGATGCGGCCGATCCCGGTGATGATGCCGGCGCCGTGGATCGCGTCGTCGTACATGCCGTTGGCTGCGAGCGGCGAGAGCTCCAGGAACGGCGTGCCGGAATCGATCAGGCGCAGCACGCGCTCGCGCGGCAGGAGCTTGCCGCGCGCCACGTGGCGCTCGCGCGAACGCGCCGGTCCGCCAAGCGCGGCCTCGGCGCGGCGCTCTTCGAGTTGGCGCGTGAGCGCTCGCATCGCGTCCGCATTGGCGCGGAACTCGGCCGATTGCGGGTCGATGGTCGAGGCGAGTTTCGCCACTCCGGCACCTCCTCCGATTCCAAGTTCCGCCGACTATGGCGCGGCGAGGCCGCGAAGTGAATGGAACATCGGGCGCTCAGCATATGGGCAGCCCGATTGCAGCCTTGCCGGGAACGGCCCCGCACCGCTCGCGTTCATGTGTCACGCGGGCGGGGGCAAGGAGGAACCCATGAGACGCACATTGTTGATCTCGGTCGCGGCGATCGCGCTTGCGGCCGGAACGAACCTCGCCGACGCGCAGCGCGGCCCCATGACCCAAGGCGCGCCACAAGCCGCGCCCCAGGCCGCCCCGGCGGAAAACCCGGCCGCTACCTCGCCGAGCACGGCCGATCCGGGCTCGCCGACGGCGCGCGAGCACGTGATTCCGGAAAAGCAGGATACCGCGCAGCCCAACAAGGGCACCGGCGCGCCCCCGAGCACCGACGCGCAGCTCCATCGCCAGCCGACGCCGCAGAGCGTCGGAAACGCGGACGAGAACGGGCCGAACCGCGACGGCAAGTCCGACCGGGCGATGACCACGCGCAACGTCTCGCTGTCGAACGATCAGAAGAGCACGATCCGCGAGAAGGTGTTGACCTCGTCGGCGCCGCGCGTGAGCGGGCGCGTCAATTTCGACATCAAGGTCGGCGTCGTGGTGCCGCGCACGATCCGCGTCGCGCCGCTGCCCGATACGATCGTCGAGATCGAGCCGTCCTGGCGCGGCTACATGTATTTCGTCAGCGGCGACGAGATCATCGTGGTCGAGCCGAATTCGCTGCGCATCGTGGCGGTGCTGGAGGTGT
>CAYZMR010000339.1:2236-4125 GCA_964479515.1 uncultured Hyphomicrobiales bacterium
TTCCGCACCTTGCCGAAGTGGTTTGCGAGAAAGAGCGAGATCGTCAACGCGCCGGCAAACAGCACGATCCACTCCGTCAGGCTTCCGGAGAACGGACCGACGGCCATGACGAGCGTCGTGCCGACCGCGAAATTCGCGAGCCCCCACAGCACATTGACGATCGCGGAGGATTCCCCGATCCCGCGCGGGTTGGCGAACGGCGACTGGAACTTGTGGCCCGAAACGCCGTGCACGAAATGCGGGACACCATTCGCCAGGAACGCGCCGGCGAAGAAATGCGCCAGATAGACATACCAGGGCATCGGATCCCTCCTTACGGCGATTGCGTCAGCCGTCGTAGTCTAGCCCGACAGCGGGAGACAGCACGCATGCACGCGGCCAACGACGACAAGGCCCTCAGGCTCAAGCTCGACGGCCTGGTGCCGCCGGGGCGCGGCTTTTTCCGCAACATGCTGTTCGAGCAGCTCTACGCCTCGATCCCGAAGGACCCGAGCCTCAAGGTGCAGATCTACAACGCCGAGATCGTTCCGGGCGGCTTTACCAACTGGCATTGCCACAACGGCGCGACCTTCTTCATCGCGCTGCAGGGCCTGTTCGAGGCGCATTTCGAGGAGGGCGTGCTGGTGCGGGCCAAGGCCGGCGACGTCTATTCCGAGCCGATCGCGAAATTCCACCGTGGGCACAACCCGCATCCGGAGCTGCCCTATCTGTGCATCGGCATTTGTCTGACGGCGCCGGACCGCGAGCATGTGACGAATTCGGTGGAAAGACCGTGGTGAACTTTGTCGTGGCCGGGCTTGTCCCGGCCACCTCTATAAGGGAGGCACCGTGCCCTCCTAAGCGGGATGCCCGGGACAAGCCCGGGCATGACGGAGCAAAACGGAAAGCGCCTACTCCGCCAGCTCCCGCATCACAGCATACAGCGCCGCCTGGCCCTCGAAGCCGATGCCGGGACGGTCGGAGAGCGAGATGAACCCGTCCTCGATCACGGCGTCGTCGGCGAAGCCCGCGAACACGCCGAACACGCCCGGGTAGCTTTCCGCGCCGCCGAGCCCGAAGCCGGCCGCGATCGCAAGCGACATCTGGTTGCCGCCGTGCGGGAAATGGCCGGAGCGCGGCCACTGGTACTTCTCCAATGCCGCGAGCGTGCGGGCATATTGCGTGATGCCGTAGGCCTGCGGCGGATCGACCTGGATCACGTCGCGGCGCGCGGCTTTCAGATTGCCGAAGCGGACGAGGTTGACGACATCCTGCGTCGAAAAGAGATTTTCGCCGGTCGAGAGCGCGTACGGATAGGCCTCCGAAATGTCGGCGAGCGTCGCGAAATCGATCGGATCGCACGGCTCCTCGAACCAGCGCAACGCGAACGGCGTCATCGCCTTGGCGTAGGCAAGCGCCTCCGCGCGGTCGAACTTCGAGTTGGCGTCGACGGCCAATTCCGCGTGCGACGGCAGAATGCTTTTCACCGCCTCGATGCGGCGCATGTCTTCCGCGAGCGGCGCGCCCCCGACCTTCATCTTCACCATCGTGTAGCCGGAATCGAGATGGCGCTTCATCTCGTCGCATAACTCTGGAATGCCCTTGCCGGGCGCATACCAGCCGCCGCCGACATAGACGAAGCATTTGTCCTTCACGGCGCCGCCGAAGCGTTCGGCGAGCAGGGCATGCAGGGGCTTGCCGGCGATCTTGGCGATGGCGTCCCACAGCGCAACCTCGATCGTCCCGATGCCGATCGAGCGCTCGCTGTGGCCGCCGGATTTTTCGTTCCGCATCATCACGGCGAGGATTTTCGCGGCATCGAAATTGTCGCCGGCGTCGTTCAGGAGCGATTGCGGATCGGCTTTCAGGATGCGCGGGATGAAGCGCGCGCGCATCTGCGCGCCGCAGGC
>CAYZMR010000340.1:0-4101 GCA_964479515.1 uncultured Hyphomicrobiales bacterium
CCGCTCGCGGCGGCGCTGGTCGAATTCGGGACCGGCTCGACCAAGAAGGCGCGCATCCTCCTCAACGCGTCGCCGCAGATCGCGGCTTACGTTCCGGTCGACATCTCGGGCGAATTCCTCGCGCAGGAGGCGGCCGCGCTGCGGCGCGCGATGCCGAACCTCGCCGTGCTTCCGGTCGCCGCCGACTTCACGCGCGATTTCGAGCTGCCGGCGCCGATCCGCAATCGCCCGCGCGTCGGCTTCTTCCCCGGCTCGACCATCGGAAACTTCGAGCCGCACGACGCGGCCGAATTCCTCCGCCAGGCCGGTCGCATTCTCGGGCCCGGCGCGACCATGATCGTCGGCGTCGACCGCATCAAGGACGAGGCGGTGCTCAACGCGGCCTATGACGATGCCGCCGGCGTGACGGCCCGGTTCAATCTCAATGTGCTCACCCGCATGAACCGCGAGCTTGGCGGCAATTTCGATCTCGCGGCGTTCCGCCACCGCGCGTTCTACAACGCCGCGGATCGCCGTATCGAGATGCACCTGGAAAGCCTGAAGGCGCAGACCGTCACTGTCGCGGGACGAACCTTCGAATTCCGCAAGGGCGAGACGATCCACACCGAGAGCTCCTACAAGTATACGGTGGAGTCCTTCCGCGCGCTGGCGACGGGGGCCGGCTGGCGCCCGGTCGCGGTGTGGACCGACGAGAACGACTACTTCGCGGTGCACGCGTTGAAGGTTTGAGCCACGTCAACGCCCTGAACCTGACGACGACATAAGCTCGCTTGCCGAGAATAAGACCCGATGCCGATCTGCGAAGCCGACCCCTGGCGCCTCCAATATTTCGCGCGCGCCGACTGCCCGTCGGATCTGCGGATCCCCACGGAGGACCCGGACGCGTGGGCGTGGTACCCGCGCTACCGCTGGGTTTACGACAAGGTCGCGGTCGCGCTGAGCCAGGGTCTCGCCGCCGCGCCGCATGGCGTCGAGCCGCCCGCCTATCCGGTGTTTTCAAAGCCGATCAGCAACCTCAAGGGAATGGGCGACGGCAGCCGCCTGCTGCGGTCCGCCGATGATTACGTACGCCACTACGCGCCCGGCCACATGTGGATGAGCCTGCTCGACGGCCGCCACGTCTCCTCCGACGTGGCGGTGGTGGATGGCATGCCCAAATGGTGGCGCCATACGACCGGCAAGCCCGACATGGACGGCACGTTCGACTACTGGACCATCCAGGCGGCGCCCGACGACGCGATCGAGACGCGCTGCGGCCAGTGGATCGGCAAGAACCTCGCCGGCTACACCGGGCTCCTCAATCTGGAGACCATCGGCGGCAGCATCATCGAGGCGCATCTGCGCTTCGCCGACCAGTGGCCCGACCTCTACGGTGAAGGCTGGGTCGAGGCCGTCGTTCGTCTCTACCGCGACGGGCGCTGGGATTTCGCCGATCGGGATCGGCGCGACGGCTTCAGCGTGGTGCTGTTCGGTCCGCACGGGCAGCGTTATCATCATCCGCCGGCCGCGCTCGTCGATGCCGTCCGCGCCATGTCGTCGATCTCGAGCGTGCAGATCACCTTCCATGAGGACCGCGAGCCGCATCGTCACGCGATGCCGCCGGGCGGGTTTCGCCTCGCGATCGTGAATTGCCGCGATCGCGCCGCGGGCTTTGCGGCGCGCGATCTCCTGCGCGCGCATTTCGCCGTCGCGGTGGGCAGAGCCGCCTGAAGTGGGACGCGTCGTGCTGGCGTGATGCGCCGCATTGCGCTATGTGGCGCGGATAAAGACGCCCCCGGGAGCACGATGATGATGAGCCGCGACCGCATTCTCACCACGCATGTCGGCAGCCTGCCGCGCAACGAGACGCTCACGGACCTCCTGGTCCGCCGCGAAGCAGGCGAAGCGGTCGATGCCCAGCAACTCGCCGCCGAAATGGACCGCGCGGTCGCCGACGTCGTGAAGAAGCAGCACGACGCCGGCATCGACATCGGCAATGACGGCGAGCAGCAGCGCGTCGCGTTCCAGACCTACATGGCGGCGCGCATGTCGGGCTACGGGGGCATCTCGAAGCGGCGCACCGCCAAGGACCTCGCGGCCCATCCGGATCAATTCGCGACCTTCGCGCGCCGCTTCCCGCACGGCTCCAAGCAGCGCAACGCGCCGCAGGCGATCGGCGAAGTGACCTATATCGATCTCGCGCCGATCCGCGACGAGCTGGCGCGCTTCAAGAAGCACGCCACGAGCGCGTTTTTGGAATCGTTCATGACCGCCCCGTCACCCGGGATCGTCGCGACCACGCTGCTCAATGCGCACTACGACTCGCATGAGACCTATGTGAACGTCCTCGCGAAGGAGATCGGCAAGGAATACCGGGCGATCCACGAGGCCGGGATGATCCTGCAGGTCGATGCGCCCGACCTCGCGATGGAACGCGTGATGATGTTCCAGGATGAATCCGACGAGACTTTCATCAAGGCGACCGAGATGCATCTCGCGGCGATCAACAAGGCCTGCGAGGGCATTCCGCGTGACCGCTGGCGGTTGCACGTCTGCTGGGGCAACTACGAGGGCCCGCACACCTACGACATTGCCTTGGCGAAGGTGCTCCCGGTGCTCTATCAAGCGAACACCGCCGCACTCTCGATCGAGTTCGCCAATCCACGCCACCAGCACGAATACGCGGCATTCAAGAAATATCCGCTGCCGAAGGACATGTTGCTGATTCCGGGCGTGATCGAGACAACCAGCAACATCGTCGAGCATCCGGAAGTGGTCGCGCGCCGCATCGATGAGGCGGTCGCGGCGGTCGGTGACCGCGAGCGCGTCGTCGCCTCGACCGACTGCGGTTTTGGAACCTTCGCAGGTCGCGAATGGGTCGCTCCCTCGATCGTCTGGGCGAAGCTCAAGACGCTCCGCGAGGGCGCCGACCTTGCGTCGCAGCGGTTGTGGGGGAAGAAGGTGGCGTAGCGCTGTGTGTCCCGTACACGGTGCAGCGCGTCCCACTCTCTCACCGTCATCCTGAGGTGCTCGGCCGAAGGCCGAGCCTCGAAGGATGATCGGCCGCGGCCGTCGCTCTTCGAGGCCCGCGCTGCGCGCGGGCGCCTCAGGGCGACGGATCAAGATCTGTGCCTGCCGCCGCGTCGCTTGGACAATTTCTGCACCGAAGCCCAATCGCCGGCGATAAGCGCCTGCTTCTTCGCCCGGCTCCAACCCTTGATCTGTCGCTCAACCGCAATCGCGTCAGTGATCCGATCGAAATATTCCGACCAGACTAATTCGACCGGCCGCCTTAACGAAGTGTACCCTTCGAACGTCCCGGCCTGATGCTGGGCGATCCGCAACGTCAAATCATCGCCCGTCGCAGTGCCGACATAAAACGACCCATCCGCGCAACGAAGCATGTAAACAAACGCGCCCATTGCGCTATGATAGGTCCAAAGAACTTACCCGCCCAGTGGCCGCCATCCTTCGAGGCTCGCTGCGCTCGCACCTCAGGATGACGGATTGAGAGAGGAGCTTCCCCATGGACGACACCGTCCGCAAGATCACCGCCGAGGACATCAACCCGCGCTACAATTGGGGCCGCGCGCTGCCGGCGCTCGGCATCATGGGGGTCGATTTCGAGGAGCGGGTCGACTACCGCCGCTTGCACAATTATCGCCTCGCGCGCGCCCGCATGGCGTTGGAGAAGTCCGATCTCGGCGCGCTGCTGGTGATGGACGTCAACAACATCCGCTATCTCACCTCGACCAAGATCGGCGAGTGGGAGCGCGACAAGATCTGCCGCTGGGCGCTGCTCACGCGCAGCTCTCCCGATCCGATCCTGTGGGACTTCGGCTCGGCCGCCGTGCACCACAAGCTCTATGCGCCGTGGCTCAAGCCGGAAAACTGCAAGGCCGGGCTCCTCGGCCTGCGCGGCACCGTGTCGCCGTCGTTCGGCCTGATGGCGCGGCATGCCGGCGAGATCGCCTCCATCATCCGCGAGGCCGGCGTGATCGATCTGCCCGTCGGCATCGACATCATCGAGCCGCCGATGCTGTTCGAGCTGCAGAAGGCGGGACTGAAGGTCGCCGACGGCCAGCAGGTGATGCTGGAGGCGCGCGAGATCAAGTCGGCCGA
>CAYZMR010000341.1:0-4100 GCA_964479515.1 uncultured Hyphomicrobiales bacterium
TCGAGCGGCTTGAACACGAGCACGCGCGCGCGCGACAGGAGCGCGGCGTTGAGCTCGAACGACGGGTTCTCGGTGGTGGCGCCGACCAGCACCACGGTGCCGTCCTCCATCACGGGCAGGAACGAGTCCTGCTGCGCGCGGTTGAAGCGGTGCACCTCGTCGACGAACAGGAGCGTGCCCTGCCCGGTCTCGCGCCGCGCGCGTGCTGCCTCGAACACCTTCTTCAGGTCGGCGACGCCGGAGAACACCGCGGAGATCTGCTCGAAATGCAGCGCGGTCGCCTCGCTGAGCAGCCGCGCGACCGTGGTCTTGCCGGTGCCGGGCGGGCCCCAGAACACCAGCGAGCCGAGCGTGCGCGTCTCCAGCATGCGGGTGAGCGCGCCGTCGGGGCCGAGCAGGTGGTCCTGGCCGACCACCTCGGCAAGCTTGGTCGGGCGCAGTTGGTCGGCGAGCGGACGCGGTGCATCCTGTGCGAGGCCCGCGGCTTCGAACAAGTTGGGACCGCGTTTGGGTTTAGAGCTCACCCCTGGAACCTGACCGAAATCTGCTGCCCGCCGCGGATGATCGTGATGCTCCAGCGCCGATTGGTATCCTTGGCGACGCGGTCGAGGTCGCGCGTGCGCGCGATCTTCTCCTCGTTGACCGCCGCGATCACGTCGCCGCGCTGGAAGCCGAGGTTCTGCGCGACCGAGCCTTCGGCGACGTCGAGCACGACCACGCCCTCGGTCGTCGCGTCGAGCCGCAGTTCCTCGGCGAGCGCGGGTGAGACGTTCGCGACCTTCACGCCCATGAACGGCGAGCGCGCGCGGATCACGATCTCGTCGCGCGGCGTCTCGGGCGCGGTCTCGAGCGCGATCGCAACGCGCAACTCCTTGCCGTCCCGCGTGATGCCGACCTGCGCTGTTCCGTTGAGCGGCTTCGTGGCGAAGCGGTAGTCGAAGGCGTTCGGGTCCTCGATCACCTGCCCGTCGATGGCGACGATCAGGTCGCCGGTGCGCAGGCCCGCGCGCGCGGCCGGGCTCGCCGGCGTCACGCTGGTCACGAGCGCGCCGGTCGGGCGCTTCAAGCCCAGGCCCTCGGCGATATCGGGGGTCACGGCTTGCAGCTTGGCGCCGAGCCAGGGCCGCTTGACCGTGGTGCCGCCGCTCTTGGCCGACGCGACCACCACCTTGACCATATTGACCGGGATCGCGAAGCCGATGCCCTGCGAGCCGCCCGAGCGCGAGAAGATCGCGGTGTTGAGGCCGATCAGCCGACCGCCGAGGTCGACCAGCGCGCCGCCGGAATTGCCGGGATTGATGGCGGCGTCGGTCTGGATGAAGAACTGATAGTCGGTGATGCCGACCCCGGTGCGCGCGAGCGCCGACACGATGCCGTGAGTCACGGTCTGGCCGACCGCGAACGGATTGCCGATCGCCAGCACGACGTCGCCGACCTGCAACTCATCCGAGTTTCCGAGCTCGATCGCGGCGAAGCGCTCGCGTCCGTCCTTGATGCGCAGCACCGCCAGATCGCTGCGCGCGTCCTTGAGGACGATCTCGGCCTCGAATTCGCGCTTGTCCGGCAGCGCGACCTTCACCTCGTCGGCGCCTTCGATCACGTGGTTGTTGGTCATGATCAGGCCGGACGGATCGACGATCACGCCCGAGCCGAGCGAGCGCTGCACCTGCTCGCGCGGCATGCCGCCAGTATCCCCGCCGAAGAAGCGGCGGAAGAACGGGTCCTCCATCAGCGGGTTGCGGTTCTGCACGATCTTGGCCGCATAAACGTTGACCACCGACGGCGCGACCTTCTGCACCACGGGCGCATAAGACAGCCTCAGCTCGGTGGTGGTCGCCGGCACGCGGCGGTCCTGGGCGGTCGCGGTGATGGCCGGCGCGAGCACGAAGGCAAGCGCGAGGATCGCTGAAACGAGGCGATGAATCATGTCGGATCGGTCCGGTTTCCGGGCCGAGATATAGAGGCTTAACTCGGGCAGTTGAAGGGCAGATGCGCACGTGGACATACAGCCATCGCGTGCAATTGATTTTGGCGACCGGCTGCGCCGGCCCCGATTGCGCGCCCGGCGCCTTCGTCCCACACTTGCCGCAGGAGAGCCGTTGGGGAACGGCCCTTTGTGAGGGGATGGGGGACAACATGGACAGTTCGCTCGACAAGACGCGGCGGGCGGTGTCGGCCGCCGTGATCGGCAACGTGCTCGAATGGTACGATTTCTCGGTCTACGCCTTCGTGGCGGTCATCCTTGCGCGGAAATTCTTCCCCCAGGGTGATGAAGTGACCGCGTTGCTCTCGACCTTCCTCGCCTACGGGCTCGGCTTCGTCGCCCGGCCGCTCGGCGGCATCGTTTTGGGACGTGTCGGAGACACACACGGCCGCAAGACCGCGCTGCTGATCACGATTGCCCTGATGGCGGTCGGCACCGTGCTGGTGGGCATCCTGCCGACCTATGCGGCGATCGGCATCGCGGCTCCCCTGCTGCTGGTGCTCGCGCGCCTGATGCAGGGCTTCTCGGCCGGCGGCGAATGGGGCTCTTCCACCGCATACATCGTCGAGTGGGCGCCGTCGGACAAGCGCGGCTTCTACGGCAGCTTCCAGCAGATGAGCGTCGTCGCGGGGCTCCTGCTCGGTTCGGCGGTCGCCGCGCTATTCAACACGGTGTTTACGCCCGAGCAGATGAATGACTGGGGTTGGCGCATCCCCTTCCTGCTCGGCGGCATCCTCGGGCCTGTCGGTATGTGGATGCGTCGCACGATCGACGAGACGCCGGCCTACGCCAAGGCGAAGGCGGCGCCCGTGGCGGCGACGGCGGCCGACGAGAGCCCCTGGATGACGGCGCTGCGCGCCTTCGGCTTTACCATCGTGTGGACGGTCTGCTTCTACGTACTGCTCAGCTACATGCCGACCTACACGCAGAAATACGTCAAAATCACTACGTCGGCGGCGCTCTGGGCCAACACGATCGGCCTTCTGGTGCTGGTGATCTGTATCCCGATCATGGGCGCGCTCTCGGACCGATGGGGCCGCAAGCCGCTGTTGCTGACCTGCTGCATCGCGTTCATCGTGGTGCCCTACCCGGCCTTCAACTTCCTCATCTCGCCCGCATCGATCACCGAACTCATCCTGGTGCAAATCCTGTTCGCGATCCTGATCTCGATGTTCTCGGGCGCGGGACCGGCCGCGATCGCCGAGATGTTCCCGACGCGCACCCGCTCGACCTGGATGACATCGGGCTATGCGCTCGCGGTCGCGATCTTCGGCGGATTCGCGCCGCTGATCTCGGTCTACCTGATCGACAGGTTCGCCTCGCCGCTCGCCCACACGTTCTACCTGATCGCGGCGGCGATCGTGTCGACGATCGTCATCGCGATGATGCGCGAGACCGCGCACGAGCCGCTCGGCTGATGCTGATCTCGTTTGAAGGCAAGCGCGTGATCGTGGCCGGGGCCGCACGCGGCATCGGCCACGCGATCGCGGTCGCCTTCGCGGCGGCTGGCGGCGACGTGATCGCCTGCGACCGGCTGGTCGCGGACGTGGAGGCCTTCGCCGGGCCGGCGAAACAAGGCGGCGGCGCGATCCGCGCCGCCGAGGTGGATGTGACCGACAAGGCCTCGGTTGAGGCCGTTGTGGCCGGGGCCGGCGGCGCCGTCGATGTCCTCGTCTATGTGGCCGGCGGCATCCGCGGACAGAGGCCGAAACCGCTCGAAGACGTGCCGGTCGAGGATTTTCACCAGATCGTGGACGCAAACCTCACCGGCGCGTTCCTGTTCGCCCAGGCGGTCGCGCCAGGCATGAAGCGCGCCGGCAAGGGCCGCATCGTCACGATATCGAGCAGAGCCGCGCTGGCGCCGAGCCTGACCGGGATACAGGCCTATGCGTCGGCCAAGCACGGCCAACTGGGCCTGGTGCGCCAGCTTGCCCATGAGCTCGGCCAATACGGGATCACGGTCAACACCGTGGCGCCCGGTTTCCTGCGCACCTCACCGGATTACGAGCCGCAATGGGACGGCTGGGGTCCGGAGGGGCAGAAAGCCTTCGTCGAGCGCATCGCCATGCGCCGGATGGGAACCCCGGACGACATCGCGCATGCTGTCATGTTTCTC
>CAYZMR010000342.1:0-4092 GCA_964479515.1 uncultured Hyphomicrobiales bacterium
TCGCGTATCCGGAGATCGCCGAGATGCAGGCGCGCGCGATCTTCGAGGCCGCGGTCGCGGCCGGAAAGCGCACCGGCAAGCCGGTCGTGCCGGAAGTGATGGTGCCGCTGATCGCGAGCAAGGCCGAGTTCGACCTCGTCAAGGCGCGCATCGATGCGATGGCGGAGGCGGTCGAGAAGGAGAGCGGCGTGAAGCTCGACTATCAGGTCGGCACGATGATCGAGCTGCCCCGCGCGTGTCTCAAGGCTGGCGAGATCGCCGAGACCGCGGAGTTCTTCTCGTTCGGTACCAACGACCTGACGCAGACGACCTACGGCATCTCGCGTGACGACGCGGCGAGTTTCCTCGGCGCCTACCAGAACAAGGGCATCCTCGCGATCGATCCTTTCGTCTCGCTGGATCAAGAAGGCGTCGGCGAATTGATCCGCATTGCCACGGCACGCGGCCGCAAGGTGCGCAATTCCTTGAAGCTCGGCATCTGCGGCGAGCACGGCGGCGACCCGGCGTCCGTCGCGTTCTGCCACGAGGTCGGGCTCGATTACGTGTCATGCTCGCCGTTCCGCGTACCCATTGCGCGCTTGGCCGCGGCACAGGCGGCGCTCGGCAAGGGCACGGCCAGCACGGCCTGAGGACGACGTGAGCGGCGCGACGCTTCCCGACCTTCCGACGCTGCAGACCGGCGACAAGCGCGCGATCGCGCGCGCACTTGCGGCGATCGAGACGCAGGCCGGTACCGCCGCGCTTGCCGCGCTGCTCGATGCGGCGTGCGCAGCCGCACGCGCCAACGTGATCGGCTTGACCGGTCCGCCCGGCGTCGGCAAGTCGACGCTCACCAACACGCTGATCGCGCGCGCGCGCGAGAGGGGTGAGACCGTCGGCGTCATCGCGGTCGATCCGTCGTCGCGCCGCACCGGCGGCGCGCTGCTCGGCGACCGCGCCCGTATGGCGACCGATCCGGGAGATCGTGGCATCTACGTGCGCTCGATGGCGGCGCGCGACAGGCTGGGCGGCTTGTCGGATCAGACCGTCGCCGCCATGGTGCTGATGCGCGCGATCTACGATCTCGTGCTGGTCGAGTCCGTCGGCATCGGTCAGTCCGAGGCGGACATTTCGTTCGTCGCCGATACCGTCGTGCTGTGCGTGCAGCCGGGGTCCGGCGACAGCCTGCAATTCATGAAGGCGGGCGTGACCGAACTGCCCGACGTTGTCGTCGTGACCAAGGCCGACATGGTCGAGGCCGCGCGGCGCACCCGCGCGGACGTCGAGGGCGCGCTCACTCTTTATTCCGAAGGCGAGTTCCGCGCGCCGGTCGTGCTGGTCGCGGCCGCGCGCGGGCAGGGGCTCGACGATCTCGATCGCGCGATCGCCGATCATCGGGCATGGTTAACGAAAGACGAACGGCTGAGCGCACGCCGTCGCGCGCAGGAGAAGCTATGGATCGAGCAGGCGATCCGCGCGCGATTCGGCTCGGCAGGGCTTGCCGCGGCGCGCCGTCAGATCGCGCGCGACGGCGGGCCGTTCGCGCGCGAGCGCGCGATGACGCAAGAGCTCGCGGCGCTGCTGAAGTCGTGAGAACTTCATCCGTGCTTTAACGGACGCGCGCGCATTAACGCGTTCTCAAGGTTAATCCCGCATAAGCGTTAATGGTCGGCGGTCGCCGATCGGTCAATCTTAATTTAGTCGGCGTCATCTTCGAGTTTGTGGCGTGCCGCGTTGCGTGAGTGAGCGCATGGTTGCATTGCGTAATTGGCCGAAGGGGGCGGAGTATGCCTCCTTCGGTCTCGCCAGCCTCGTCTTCGTTCTGATCCCGAGCGAGATCGGGATTCAGGATGTCGCCGCGAGGGTCGCGCGCCAGCCGGCCGGCGCGCATTCGCAGACGCGCTTGCCGCCGTCTCGTTTCGGCGCGATGCACACCGCAAAGCTCGACCTGCCGCGGCCGATCGGCACCGAGATTCCGGAACCTCCCGTGGTGCGTCTCGCGAGCTTCGAGCCCCCCGACGATATCGTCGGCTCGATCGGCGCGGCGACACCGGGCAAGGAAAGTCGCGGCCCGGTTCGCGTATCACCGACCATCAATCGGACAAGCAAGGGTGACCGCCTCGTGCCTGAGGTCGTGCCCACGGAGCAGACCGCGCCTGCGGACGAGCCCGTGTCGGTGACGGAGCCGGCGGTCGCTCCGGCGACGTCTGAACTCGCCGCGGAGGAATTCCCCGAGGTGCAGGCCGACATTCTCGCTGCGATCGAGCGCGACAAGATCAAGGTCGGCAAGCCATCCGTTCGGCCGGACGAGATCGAAGCCGCGATGCGTTTCCGGCCGTTCCCCGAATACGACATCTCGATGTCGCTCGAAGCGCACCCGCAAATCCGCGTCGAGGAACCGGTCGTCGTCGCCAAGCTCGATCCGGCCGACCTTATTCCGAACGCGCCGCCGAGCCTCGATGGCCTCAACGCCGCGGTGAAAGCGGAGCGGCTCTATTTCGGCAACGACCCGTTCAGCACGTCGTTGAGCGCGATCGAGCCGTGGGCGCTCGGCGAGGAGCCGATCCTTCTGTTCCCGCGCGCGCCGAGCGAGACCGTCGCCAACCCCGCGGCGCCGACGGTCGCGCCGCCGCCGAGTGTCGCGGTCCCGACCGTGTCGATCCCCGCAGCCGCTGTCCCGACCGCTTCCATTCCGAGCGCGGCGCCGCAGATCGCTGCGCTATCCAATGCCGCCGTCCCGCCCGCGGACGCAGGCATCACGGTCGCGACGAAAGGCGAAGTTTCCACCGAAGCTCGCTCCACGCAGGCGCCCGCCGAGCGTCTCGGCCTGACCGGGGACAAGCGCGTCAAGGCGGAGAAGTGCCTCACGCAAGCGATCTATTTCGAGTCCGGCATCGAGCCAGTGCGGGGCCAGATCGCGGTCGCCCAAGTGGTGATGAACCGCGTGTTCTCCGGCTACTATCCAAACGATGTCTGCGGCGTCGTCTTCCAGAACGTGCACCGGTATCTCGCCTGCCAGTTCACCTTCGCGTGCAACGGCAAGCGCCTCATCGTGGCGAACCAGGCGATGTGGGATCGCGCGGCGCGCATCGCGCAGGAGACGCTCGACGGCAAGCTGTGGCTGCCCGAAGTCGCGAAGGCGACGCACTATCACGCGAACTATGTGCATCCGTGGTGGGCGCACGCGATGTACAAATACGCGCAGATCGGGCTGCACATCTTCTACCGCCCACGCATGTGGGGCGACGGTTCGGACAAGCCGATCTGGGGCAGCGCCGCCTACACGACGGAAGCCGCCGCGAAGATGTGAGCCTCACATCTCGATGTCGAGCGCGACGTCGAGATTGGGCGCCGAGTGCGTGATCGCGCCCGACGACAGATAGTCGACGCCGGTCTCGGCGACCGCCGCGGCGGTCGCGAGCGTGATGCCGCCCGAGGCTTCGAGCACGAGCTTTCCGGCGACCATCTCGACCGCCCGCCGCATCGTCGCTAAATCCATGTTGTCGAGCAGCGCGACGTCGGCGCCACCTGCCGCCAGCACCTCGCGCAACTGATCGAGCGTGTCGACCTCGATCTCGATCTTGACCAGATGGCCGGCGACTGCCTTCGCGCGCCGGAGTACGGCCGTGATGCCGCCCGCGACCGCGATGTGGTTGTCCTTGATCAGGATCGCGTCGTCGAGGCCGAAGCGGTGGTTGAACCCACCGCCGCAGCGCACCGCGTATTTCTCGAGCGCGCGCAGGCCAGGCGTGGTCTTGCGCGTGCAGCAGACGCGCGCGCGGGTGTGGGCGATCAGCTTCACGAACGAAGCCGCGGCCGTCGCGACGCCGGAGAGATGGCCGAGGAAGTTCAGCGCCGTGCGCTCGGCGGCGAGCACCGCGCGCGCGTCGCCTTCGACCGTCATGAGTTTCGTCTTCGCCGCGACCGCGTCGCCGTCGCGCTGGTGCCGCGTGATCGAGACCATCGGGTCGAGCTTGAGGAGCGCCGCCTCGACCAGCGGCAGCCCGGACATCGTGCCGGCCTTGCGCGCCACGACGATCGCCTGCGCGCGCGTGCCCTCCGGCACCGTCGCGGTCGACGTGATGTCGCCGGCGCGGCCGAGGTCCTCGGCGA
>CAYZMR010000343.1:0-4087 GCA_964479515.1 uncultured Hyphomicrobiales bacterium
CTTGAAGTTCAGCGCGACGCCGTTGATGCAGTAGCGCTCGTGCGTCGGCGGGGGGCCATCGGGGAACACGTGGCCGAGATGGCTGCCGCAGCGGGCACAATGCACCTCCGTGCGCGTCATGCCGTAGCTGCGATCGGTCGTGGTCTCGACCGAACCCGGCACCGGATCGTTGAAGCTCGGCCAGCCGGTGCCGCTCTCGAATTTCGTCTTCGAGACGAACAGGTCCTGGCCGCAGCCCGCGCACGAGAAGGTGCCGCTGCGTTTCTCGTAATTGAGCGCGCAGCTTCCCGGCCGCTCCGTGCCGTGGCCTCGCATCACGTCGTATTGCTCCGGGGTGAGCAGCTTGCGCCACTCGGCGTCGGTGTGGGTGACGGGATAGGTTTTGACGTCCATCGATGCCTCCAAATCGTTGCCCCTTATATCGGCATCCGAAGCATCACTCTCAAGCGCGCTCCAGCACCTCGATCGAGGTGCCCTGGGGTCCGCGTACGAAGCAGATGCGGATGCCCGGGCGCGGCGAGTTCAGCTCCATGGTGAATTCGGCGCCCTTGGCTTTCAGTCCGGCGACGACCTTGTCGATGTCCTTCACCTGCAGGCCGAAATGGTCGAGCCCCTGATAGGGCGTGACCGGCGGCGCATTGACGCCGCTGTTTGCCGCGACCGGCGCGATGAAGACGTTCTGCCCGCCGATCTTCATGTCGATGCGCGGCTTGCCATCCTGCGTGGTGCGGATGATCTCGGCCTCGAACATGCGTTCGAAATAGGCCGCGGTTTCCTCCGGGTTCGGACTGCGCAGATGGATGTGATCGAAGGTGAATGCGGTCATGGGCTCCTCCCTATCGCGTTAGTCGGAAGCTACGACAGGCGCCGGGCAAGCGCCAATCCATAACCGGCTGTTGCCGTGCTGGCCGTGTACCCGCGCGCCGTGCGCTCTCCGGCACTTATCCCTTTGAAAGTGCTCGGCTATCGATTCATCGCGGCAGGCCATGAACCGGACGGCGACATCGCACGACTAACGGTTATCACGGGCCGCACGGCCTCACTCAAATCCCGGGGAAAGGGACCTCACCATGACCAAGTTCACCAAGATCGCGGCTGCGGCCGTCGCTGCCCTCACGCTGACTGCCGGCGTGCTCTCGACCACCAACCAGGCGCAAGCGTTCCCGAAGAAGGGCTTCCCCATCGGGCTCGGCATCGGCCTCGGCCTCGCCACCACCGCGATCATCGCGAATGCGGCTTACGCCGACCGCTGCATCGTTCCGGTCTACGACGCCTGGGGCAACTACGTCGGCCGCCGCAACGTCTGCTACTGAGATTTCAGAGCTCGATCGGCGCGTCCGCCCCCCTTCCACCCCCGCGCCGATCTAACCGACCCGCCTGGACAGTCCCCGTCCAGGCGGGTCGTGCTTTTTTGGAGAGGCCACGCACTCGGTCTCTTACCCTCCCCCTTGCGGGGAGGGTAAGAGACCGGAGCGTGTGGCATGCTCACCCGCCCGTTCCCGCCAACCCTCCCCCCAAAAAAAGCTGCCCAATCCGCTCGTCCGCGAGGATCGCGGCCGCGCTGTCGGCGATGCGAGTGCGGCCGAGCTCAAGCACGATCCCGTGGTCGGAGGCTTCGAGCGCGCGCTTGGCGTTCTGCTCGATCATCAGCACAGTCACACCGCGCGCGCGCATGTCACCGAGCAGCGCGAACAGCTCGTTGACCATGATCGGCGACAGCCCGATCGAGGGCTCGTCGATCAGCATCAGCTTCGGCTCGAGGAGCAGCGCGCGCGCGATCTCCAGCATCTTCTGCTCGCCGCCCGAGAGCGTGGAAGCCTGTGCGCCGGCCTTGCGGCGCAGCACCGGGAAGCGATCCATGGCGACGTCCATGCGACCGCCGAGGTCGAAGCCCTTCGGCGCCATCACGCCGCCGAGCTCCAGATTGTGGCGCACCGAGAGCTCGGGAAAGATGTTGCGGCCCTGCGGCACGTAGGTCAGGCCACGCGCGATCAGGTCGCGCGGGGAGCGGTTGGTGATGTCTTCGCCGTCGAACTGAACTCGCCCCGAGCGCGCGGGCAGCATGCCGAACACGGTCTTGAACACAGTCGATTTGCCGGCGCCGTTCGGACCAATCACGGTCGTGATCGCGCCGCGCGGGACCGAAAAGCTCGTGCCGTTGAGGATCGTCATCTTTCCGTAGCCGGCGACGACGTTATCGAGGGTAAGGATCGCGTCAGTGCCCAAGATAGGCCTCGATCACTCGTCGATCGCGCCGCACCTCGGCCGGGGCGCCTTGCGCGATGATGCGGCCTTCGGCGAGCACGATGATGCGCGAGCACAGCGCCATGACGAATTCCATATTGTGCTCGATCACCACCAAGGTCGCGCCGCCTTCCGCGTTGATCGCCCGCAGCCGTTCTTTCAGCGTCTCGATCATCGTGAGATTGACGCCGCCCGCCGGCTCGTCGAGCAAGACGAGGCGCGGACCGGCCATGAACGCCATCGCGGCGTCGAGCAATTTCTGCTGCCCGTAGGAGAGCGCGCCCGCCTTCTCGGCGGCGACATGCGCGAGGCGGAAGAAATCGATCATGCGCTCGGCGTCGCCGGTAAGCCCGGCGTCGCGCGCGCCGAACAGGCGCGTGAGCATCGAGCCTTGATGTTCCTGCGCGGCGAGGATCAGGTTCTCGCGCACGGTGAGCTCGGGGAACACCTGCAGGAGCTGGAACGTGCGGCTGACGCCGCGCCGGTTGAGATCACAGGGCCGCATCCCCGTGACGGCGTGCCCGTCGAGCTTCACCTCGCCGGCGCTGGGGCGAAGCTGGCCGAGGATGCAGTTGAACAGCGTCGACTTGCCGCTGCCGTTCGGGCCTATGATGCCGAGGATCTCGCCCTCGTTCACGTCGAACGACACGCCGTCGACCGCGGTGATGCCGCCGAAGCGCTTCGCAAGGTCGCGTACTTCGAGCACGGCGCTCATGCGGCGACCTTCGGCCGCGGCGCGCGGGCGAGCCAGCGTTGCGCGAGACCGATCAGTCCGCTCGGGCTGAAGGCGAGCAGCACCATGACGAGGAACGCATAGCCGAGCAGATAATAGCTTTCGGCAAAGCGCACCCACTCGGGCAGCAGCACCGCGATCACAGCGCCGAGAAAAGGCCCGAAGAAATAGCCGGAGCCGCCGACCACGACCATCAGCAGGAGATTGAGCGACAGGATCAACGAGAACGGCGTCGGATCGATGTATTGCACGAGCGGCGCATAGAGCACGCCGGAGATTCCGCCGAGACCCGCGCCGAGCGCGAAGGCGATGAGCGTGTAGCGGCGCGTGTCGACGCCGAGCGAGAGCGCGCGCATCGGGTTCTCGCGCAGCGCGACGAACGCGCGGCCCCAAGGGCTGCGGATCAGCCACCATGCGGCAAGCGAAACGAGCGCCAGATTGGCGAGGCAGAAGTAGTAGAAGTCGCGCGGCTTGACCAACGCATAGCCGAAGACGCTCGGTCGGGGGACGTTGCTGATGCCGTAGATGCCGCCGGTGAGCCATTCCTCGTTACGCATCACCAGATAGGCGAGCGTCGCGAAGGCGAGCGTGACGAAGGCGAGGTAATGGTGCTGTACCCGCAGCGCCGGATAGCCGAGCAGCCAGCCGACGCCGAAGCACGAAATGCCCGCGATCGGATACGCCGCGCCGAGCGGCCAGCCTTTCGTCGTGAGCAGTGCCGCCACATAGGCGCCGATGCCAACGAAGGCGCCCTGCGCGAGCGAGACCTGCCCCGCATAGCCGAGCGTCAGATTGAGCCCGATCGCCGCGATCGTCGTCACGGCCCAGAGCGTCAGGATATAGATGCCGTAGGGCTTGAGCGCGAACGGCGCCGCGATCAGCCCCGCCGCGATGACGAGGCCGGCCGCAGCGCCGGCCAGGACGCGCCCACTCATACGGTGCGCTCCTCGGCGCGGCCGAGCAGGCCCTGCGGACGGAACAGGATGACGACGATCAGGATAAGGAGCGGCAGCGCCGCGCGGTACGGCGCCGAGAGGTAGGCGGCGGCGAAATTGTCCGCGACGCCGAGCAGGAGCCCGCCGACGATCGCGCCGCGCACCTGGTTGAAGC
>CAYZMR010000344.1:0-4085 GCA_964479515.1 uncultured Hyphomicrobiales bacterium
CGCGCCAGCCAGCCGTCGCGCGTGTTATCGATGGTCAGTCGCGCCTGAACGCAGGCGGTGTCCGCATCGGCCGCAAGGAATGCGTCGAGCGCGCGGCGGAGCTGATCCGGCTCGGGACGGTCTTCGGCATCGAACACCGCGGTGAACGTACCGCGCGCGAGCGCAAGCGCCGCATTGAGCGCCTTCGGCTTCGTGCGCGGGCCGGCGTCGGGCGCGACCACGATCTCGAACGGGGGACCGAGACCGAGCGCGTCGAGCGTGGCGCGCGTGTGCGCGTCGTCCGGCTCCAGCACGAGCTTGATGTCGAGCTTTTCGAGCGGATAATCGAGCCGGCGCAGCGCCGCGACCAGCCCAGCGGCCGCCGCTGCTTCGTCATAGAGCGCGATAATGAGCGTGTAGACGGGCAGTTCCCCAGGCCGCAGACGCAGCGCCGGCCACCGATGCCAGCGGGTCGCCGCGCCGATCAGGCGCAGCACCGTCCAGGCGAGGAACGTCAGCAAGAGTAACGCGCTTGTGGCCGTCGTGGCGGGGCCAGGCAGCGCGACCGCGACACCGGCGAGCATCGCGACAGCGGCGAGCGACAGCAGCCGGTGGCGAAACCGGCGCGGCGCCGCGGAGAGTTCGGGCCGCCGCGCACGCAACGCATTGGCGGCGCGCTCGCTCAACGCCGACGCGCCATGCCGGATCACGAAGCCGCGCAGCCGGCGCGACGAGGTAAGGCGGATGCGCGCGGCGAGCGCCGGGCGCGAGCCGATCAGCGCGGAGAGCCGCCGCGCCGCGAGCCCACGCGGCGCGATCACCCAGACGAGCTCGCCCGCGATCCGCAGCGGCAGGAGCCCGGTCACGTCCGCGTCCATCAGCCGCGCGTCGGGCAACGGGCAGGCCACGCGCGCCACGTTGTCGAGCGACTCGAAAGCAACGCGCAGGCGCGCGGCGAGTGCCACCACGTAAGCGTCTTCCGTCATGGCGCGCGCCGCGATCAGCACGCGGTCGGCTCCGACGCCGAGCGCGAGCGCGCGCTGCTCGGCGGCCGCGATGATGCCGGGAGGAAGCCGGTGACGGACGCATTCGAGTTCGGGGCACGCGGTCACGGCGCGCCGCACCGGATCGGGATCGACGCGCGCCCGCTCCGTCGTGACGGCGTCAGCCGTCAGGGCGCCGCCGGCCAAGGGTTCCCCAGTGAGGGGTTCCCCGACCGCGCGGCGCTTTACCAAGGCCTCGAACTCGTCGCCCCCAACCCTAAGCAAGCCGCTGTCTCGACACCAAGTTTGGTCTATAAGCGGCGCGCCCCAGCGCGCATGCCGTCTGCAATCCATGATTATAGGGAAGATGAGGTACCCGTGTAAGCCACATTCGGCGTCTCCGCGCGCTCGCGTGGCGCTCATGGCTGGCGCGGTCTGTGTTGCGATCGCCACGGTCGGCGCCGTCGGCTGGCCGCACCACGCCTCGGCAGAAGCCACGGCGCCGCAATCGGGCGTGACCGTTCCGGGATTTTGGGATCCGCGCCGCCGGCCGGAGCGGCCGGACACCTCGCGCTTGTCGACGATCCGGTTTCTGACCGAATTCGACTACCCGCCATTCAACTATGCCGGGCCCGACGGCAATCCCGCCGGCTTCAACGTCGAGCTCGCGCGCCTGATCTGCGAGGAGCTGAAGCTCCAGTGCACGATCCAGCTGCGCCGTTTCGACACGCTCCTGCAAGCGCTCGCCGAGAACCGCGCCGACGCCGTGATCGCCTCGCTCGCCGTCACGCCGGAGACGCGTCAGCGCGTCGACTTCAGCGATCCGTATTATCGCGTGTCGGGACGCTTCGTCGCCCGCCGCGACACGACGCTGCGCGATGCGCTGCCGGAGATGATGGAAGGCAAGAAGATCGCGGTCGTCGCCGGCACGGCGCACGAGGAATATCTCAAGACCTTCTTCACCGAGGCCGAGCGCAAGCCCTATCCGACCATGGAGCTTGCACGCGCGGCGCTGCGCAAGGGCGAGGTCGACTTGCTGTTCGGCGACGCGATCGCGCTCGCGTTCTGGCTCAACGGCACGGACTCGGCCGGGTGCTGCATGTTCATCGGCGGCCCGTTCACCGAAAGCCGCTATTTCGGCGAAGGCGTCGGCATCGCGGTCAAGCGCGGCAACGACACGTTGCGGCTCGCCTTCAACTGGGCGCTGTTCCGGCTGTGGGAGAAGGGGCGCTTCACGGACCTGTGGCTGCGATATTTTCCGATCAGCCCGTTTTGAGCACTCGAAGCGTCATCCTGAGGTGGCCGCCGCAGGCGGCCCTCGAAGGATGAGCCACGTTCTCCGAGCGCGCTCGCCGTCGCCCTTCGAGGCTCGCTGCGCTCGCGCCTCAGGGTGACGGCTAAGCCGCCTTGCGCGCTTCCTCTTCGACGAATTCAAGCCGGTCCTGGCCGAAGAACAGCTCCGTGCCGACGAAGCAGGTCGGCGCGCCGAATACCCCGCGCGCGACCGCCTCTTCGGTGTTGGCGCGCAGTCTGTCCTTCACCTCCGCGGTGCCGATCGCCGCCATCATGGCGGCGGGATCGAAGCCCGCCTCGCGCAGCACGTCTGCGATCACGATCGGGTCCTCCATGTTGCGCTGGTCGGCCCAGATGGCGCGATAGATCGCGTCGCTGTACGGCACGAGGCGGCCGGCGTTCTCCGCCGCGATCGCCCCACGCATCAGGTTGAGCGTGTTGATCGGAAAATGCGGGTTGCGCACGTAAGGAACGCCGTAGCGCCGCGCGTAGCGTTGCAGATCGGCCATCATCCAGACGCCCTTCGCGGCGATCTCGACTGGCGAGCGGTTGCCGGTCGCCTTGAACACGCCACCGAGCAGCATAGGCCGATAGATGATGGTCGCGCCTGTGCGTTGCGCGATGGCCGGCATCTGCGTGTAGGCGAGGTAGGAGGCCGGGCTTCCGTAGTCGAAGAAGAACTCGATCGCGCGCATTGATGTCTCCCGCGCCAGCGTGTGTCAGGCTTGAGATCGCGCGGCGAAAACCACACTCTGTCAAGGGTCATTTTTGGAGGCGGCACATGAGCGACACCAAAGTCGCACTCGTGATCGGCGCGGGCGACGCGACCGGCGGCGCGATCGCGAAACGCTTCGCGCGCGAAGGCTTTGCCGCCTGCGTCACGCGCCGGCACGCCGACAAGCTTGTCCCGCTGGTGGCCGCGATCGAGAGCGCGGGTGGCACGGCGCGCGCCTTCGGCAGCGACGCGCGCAAGGAAGAGGACGTCGTCGCCCTCGTCGACACGATCGAGCGCGAGGTCGGGCCCATCGAAGTGGCGGTCTACAACATCGGCGCTAACGTCAATTTCCCGATCCGCGAGACCACCGCGCGCGTGTTCCACAAGGTCTGGGAGATGGCGTGCTTCGGCGGCTTTCTCATGGGCCGCGAAGCGGCCAAGCGCATGGTGCCGCGCGGTCGCGGCACGATCCTGTTCACCGGCGCGAGCGCCAGCATGCGCGGCCGTTCTGGCTATGCGGCCTTTGCGAGCGCCAAGCACGGCCTGCGCGCGGTTGCGCAAAGCATGGCGCGCGAGCTCGGTCCCGCCGGCATCCATGTGGCGCATGTGGTGATCGACGGCGCGATCGATACCGCCTGGATCCGCGAGAATTTTCCCGAACGCGCGGCGCTGAAAGGGGAGGACGGCATCCTGAACCCCGACGCGATCGCCGAGAACTACTGGCAGCTCCATCGCCAGCCGCGCAGCGCCTGGACGCACGAGCTCGATCTGCGGCCGTGGATGGAGAATTGGTAATCTCCATCCTCCGTCATGGCCGGGCTTGTCCCGGCCATCTCGCTTAGGAGGGCGCGGTGCTCAGCTGAGCGGGATGCCCGGCACAAGGCCGGGCATGACGAACGAGAAAATTCTCACTCGATTGCTCGGTCATTAGGGGCTAAAGCAGTGCCCCGGAGCGAACCATGTCCACGATCGAAGCCCCCGTCGCGTCGCTACGCGAGCTTGCCGAGAATTCCAGCGCCTGGCCGTTCGAGGAGGCGCGGAAGATCGTCGCACGGCTCAAGCGCAAGCCGAAGGACGAGGTGATCTTCGAGACCGGCTACGGCCCCTCCGGCCTG
>CAYZMR010000345.1:0-1544 GCA_964479515.1 uncultured Hyphomicrobiales bacterium
CCGGCGTGGACACGCTGGTCATCCCCTACAAGGGCACGGCGCCGCTGCTGACCGATATCATGGGCGGCCAGGTCCAGCTCACCGCCGATCCGATGGCCTCCTCGCTGCCGCTCGCGCGATCCGGCAAGATCAAGGCGCTCGCCGTCACCGCGATGAAGCGCGTCGCCGCCGCGCCCGACATTCCAACGATCGCCGAATCCGGCATGACGGGCTTCGATTTCCAGTCCTGGTACGGGCTGTGGGGACCGAAGGGGCTGCCGGCCGACATCGCGGCGACGCTGCAGGCCGAGGTCGTGCAAGTCCTGGCGCTGCCGGAGGTCAAGGAGCGACTCGCCGTGCTCGGCTTCGAGGCGATCGGATCGACGACGGCGGAGTTCGCGAAATACATCGACGATGAATCCGCGAAGTACGAGCGGATCATCCGCGACGCGAAGATCAAGGCGGAGTAATTACGCCGCCCCCTGCGGAAACACCCAGGAGAGATCCGGTGGGATGACGACGCGGATCGCATCGTTCGCCGCAAAGCGCGGCACGGTGCCGAGCTCGATCGCTTCCAGCCGGTGACCGAGGGCCTCGACCGCATAGGTCGTCTGCGTGCCGTGGAAATGCCCCTCGATCACGCGCGCCGGAAAGCTGTTCGCGGCGTCACCGGCTTCGCCGGACGGCCGCAGCACGATGTTCTCCGGGCGCACGGCGACCACGACCGCATCGCCCGCGCGGCCCGACGGCGGCGCCCCGATGCGCAGCACATCGCCGGTCGGAAGCTTGACCGCGCCGGGCGGGCTCGCGAGCTCTCCTTTCAGGAAGTTGGCGACGCCGGTAAAGTTCGCGACGAACAGGTTCTCCGGCCGATTGTAGAGATCGACCGGCGCGCTCATCTGCATGAGCTTGCCTTCCTGCATCACGCCGATGCGGTCGCCGAGCACGACGGCCTCGTCCTGGTCATGCGTCACATAGAGCGCCGTGACGCGCGCCGCCTTGATGATGCGGCGCAGCTCGTCGCGCAGCCGCAGCCGCAGCTTGGCGTCGAGGTTCGACAGCGGCTCGTCGAGCAGCAAGAGCCGCGGCTCGTAGACCAGCGCACGCGCGAGCGCGACGCGCTGCATCTGCCCGCCGGAGAGCTGCGTCACCGGACGCGCGGCATATTCGGCAAGCCCCACGAGCTCCAGCACCTCGGCGCAGCGGCGGTCGATCTCGGCGCGCGCGGTTTTGCGCTGGCGCAGCGGAAAGGCGACGTTCTGCTTCACCGTCATGTGCGGCCAGACCGCGTAGGACTGGAACACCATGCCGATGTTGCGCAGCCGCGGCGGCACCTGCACGCCGCGCTCCGGCGCCGAGACGAGATCGCCGCCGATCGAGATCGCGCCCGCGGTCGGCTGCTCCAGCCCCGCGACGCATCGCAGCGTCGTGGTCTTGCCGCAGCCCGAGGGGCCGAGCAGCACCACGATCTCGCCCGCAGCGACGCGGAAGCTGACATCGTCGACCGCCGGACGGCCGACGGAGAATTGCTTGCGCAGGTTGGAGACGATCAGCTCGGCGGACAT
>CAYZMR010000345.1:1644-4066 GCA_964479515.1 uncultured Hyphomicrobiales bacterium
AGGTTGCCGATCGTCTTGATCATGAAGGCCTGGCCTTCCTCGGACAGGCACCAGTTCATGAACAGCTTCGCGGCATTCGGATGCGCGGCCGTCTTCGGGATGCCCGCCGCGAACGGAGTCACCGGCGCGCCTTCGGGCGCGAAGAAGACCTTGACGGGAGCGCCGTCACGGATCTTCGGCAGGATCGCATTGTAGAGCAGCGGCGCGATCGAAACCTCGCCGCGCACCAGCGCGTCGGAGGTCGGCGCGTTGGAGGGAAACAGCAGCGGCTTGGTCGCGGCCTGCTTCTGCCAGTAGTCCTCGGCGACGACCTGACGCTCGAACATCGCGCGCGTCCAGGTGGTGCCGCCCGACGGCGCGATCACCTGGCCGATCTGCTTGTTGCCGTATTCGGGCTTGGTGAGATCCATCCAGGACTTCGGCGGGTCTTTCACCAGCTCGCTGTTGTAGGCGATGGCCCAGACGACCGTCGAGCGAGGCCACAGCTTCGGCGAGACGCGCGTCTCCGGGATGTAGTCGGCGGCGTTCGGCGGCGCGTAGTCCTGGAACAGGTCCGCGATCTCGAGCATCAGCGCGCGGTCGGAATGATCGACGACGTCGGCGAGCAGCTTTCCGGCGGCGGCCTCGGTCTTGACGCGCTGAAGCAACTGGTTGCCTGGCGCGCGCAGGAACTCGACCTTGATGAACGGAAAGCGCTTGTTGAACGCCTCGATCACCGGCTGCTCGCTTTCGGCGACGTTCGCCGAATAGAACACGAGCTTGCCTTCCTGCTTGGCGGCTTCGATCAGCTCGGGCGGGCCGAACTGGGCGTGCGCCGCGACGGGAAGAAATGCGAAAGCAAGGGTCGCGGCGATGTACGTCGCCCTGTGTCCCGCACGCGCTGCGGCACGGAGTGACGCTGCGCAGATGCGGGACCCCGGTCGCTTTGCGAAGCCAGTAACCGGGGTCCCGGGTCTGCGTCGCATCATTTCATGCTGCGCCGCGCCCGGGACACGAAAACTGCACGTCATTGCCGATACCCGTACACTTTGTTCCATTCTTCGATCCATGTCCCGTACAACGCCTCGAATTCTGCGAATTTCGGCACCCAAACCTTGGTGTCCTTGGCAAACCCTTCCGGCAGCAGCGGCGCGACCTTCAGCGAAGTGAGATTGCCGTGCTGTTTGATCTGGAAGGTCTGCCCCTCCTCCGACAACAGCCAGTCCATGTAGAGCCGCGCCGCGTTCGGTCTTTGCGCGGTCTTCGGGATGCCGGAACCGTAGGGGACGATCGGCACGCCTTCGGGCGGAAAGAACGTCTTGATCGGCGCGCCGTCGCGCTCCTTGGGATAAACGATGTTGTAGACGAGCGGCGCGATGGAAAACTCGCCGCGCACCAGCGCGTCCGAGCACGGCGCGCCGGAGGGGTAGAGCCTCGGCTTGGTCGCCGCCTGTTTCGCCCAATAGTCCTCGCCGAGCACTTGCCGCTCGAACATGATGCGAGTCCAAGTCGTGCCGCCGGACTGCGCGATCACCTGCGCGATCTGGCCGTCGCCATATTCGGGCTTGATCAGATCCATCCAGGTTCTTGGCGGATTCTTCACGATCTCGCTGTTGTAGGCGATCGACCAGCCGGCGGTAAGCGTCGGCCAGAGCTTCGGCGACACCAGCGACTCGGGCAGATAGTCGGCCGCGTTCGGTGGCGCGTAATCGGCGAAGATGTTCTCGATCCCCTTGGTCAACCCGCGATCCGAATGGATCAGCACGTCGGCGGCGAGCTTGCCGGCGGCGGCCTCGGTCTTCACGCGCTGGATCAGCTGACCGCCCGGCGCGCGAAGCATCTCGACCTGGATGAAAGGAAACTTCTTGCGGAATTCGTTGACGACCTCCTGCTCCACCTCGGTGAAGGTCGCGGTATAGAGGTTGATCTTGCCTTCCTTCTTCGCCGCCTCGACGAGGCCGTCGGGCGGCGTGAAGGGCTTGGCGGCGCGGGCGGCGCCGACGAGCGCGAAGCTGACGAGCGCAGCACCGGCGCGCAGCGTCTGCCGTCTGGTCACGCCTGAGCTGATCATCTGTCGTCCCCCGATGACTACGTCCCGGTCGTGGCTGCGCCCGGACACGGCCCGAGCTTATTGCCGATAGCCGTAGGTTTTATTCCATTCCTCGACCCACTCGGCGTGCAGCTTGACGTACTGATCGAAGTTCGGCGTCCACGGCTTGATCACCTTCGGATCGTATCCGGGCGGATAGAGCGGCGCCTTCTTGAGCGCGGTGAGATTGCCCTGCTCCTTGATCATGAAGGCCTGGCCTTCTTCCGACAGGCACCAGTTGAGGAACAGCTTGCCGGCGTTCGGATTCGCGGCGGTCTTGGTCACGCCGCTCGCGTAGAAGTTCAGCGGCACGCCCTCGGGCGGGAAGATGATCTCGATCGGCGCGCCGTCGCG
>CAYZMR010000346.1:0-4049 GCA_964479515.1 uncultured Hyphomicrobiales bacterium
TTGCCGGCTGGTACTACTGGTTCCCGAAGATCACCGGCTACATGTACAACGAGACCATCGGCAAGCTGCACTTCTGGGTCACGTTCATCGGCGTGAATCTCGTGTTCTTCCCGCAGCACTTCCTCGGTCTCGCCGGCATGCCGCGGCGCTATGTCGACTATCCGGACGCATTTGCGGGCTGGAACTACGTCTCATCGGTCGGCTCCTACATTTCCGGCTTCGGCGTCCTGATCTTCCTCTACGGGCTGTTCGACGCGTTCTATCTGCGCAAGGAGCGCGCCGCCGACAATCCCTGGGGTCCCGGCGCGACGACGCTCGAATGGACCTTGTCCTCGCCGCCGCCGTTCCACCAGTTCAACACGCTGCCGCGCATCAAGTGATGCGCACGCGAGGAGTGGGTGGAGCCTAGATGTCCCTGGTAAGCGAAGGCGCTGATCTGGCACGGCCGCTGCCGGCGGATTTGGCACGCCCGCAGCCGAGTCTTGCCGGCGTCGACGACTACATCGCGCTGATGAAGCCGCGGGTGATGTCGCTCGTGGTGTTCACGGCGCTCGTCGGCCTCTTGGTCGCGCCCGGCCATCTCCATCCGGTGATCGGTTTCACGGCGCTCTTATGCATCGCGGTCGGCGCCGGCGCCTCAGGCGCGCTCAACATGTGGTACGACGCCGACATCGACGCGATCATGACGCGGACCGTGAACCGGCCGATCCCGGCGGGCCGCGTGCTGCCGGGCGAGGCGCTCGCCTTCGGGCTCATGCTCGCGGTCGGCTCCGTCGTGGTGCTCGGGCTCCTCGTCAACACCCTGGCGGGTGTGCTGCTCGCTGCGACGATCGCGTTCTACGTGCTCGTCTACACGATGTGGCTCAAGCGCTCGACGCCACAGAACATCGTGATCGGCGGCGCCGCGGGTGCGTTCCCGCCGATGATCGGCTGGGCCGCGGTGACGGGTGACGTCAGCCTCGCACCCGTGCTGATGTTCCTCATCATCTTCCTTTGGACGCCGCCGCACTTCTGGGCGCTGGCGCTCCTGAAGTCGGATGATTACGCCCGCGCCGGCATCCCGATGCTTCCCGTCGTCGCTGGCCATGACGAGACGCGCCGGCAGATCCTGCTCTATACGCTCGTGCTCGCGCCGGCCGGCCTTGCGCCGACGCTGTTCGGCTTCGCGGGACTTCTCTACGGCGCGGTCGCGCTCATCTGCGGCGCGATGATGGTGATGCTCGCCTGGCGCGTCTATCGCGACCGCACCGGGCCTGCGGCCGCTTCGGCCGCCGGCAAGCTGTTCGCTTTCTCGCTCCTCTACGTGTTCGTCCTGTTCGCCGCGCTCGCCGCCGACAACCTGCTCTCGTGCTTCGGGTTTGCGTCATGAACGCGCCGATCGAGGACGGCATCGTGCTGACCGAGGAGCAGAAGCGCCGTCGCCGCGCGCGCTCGATCGCGATCGCGCTGTCGCTCGGCGTGCTGGTCGTGCTGTTCTACGTGGTGACGCTGATCAAGGGACCGGCCGTGCTGGTCCGGCCGATGTGAAAGACATGACCGAGACGACGAACTCGAGGAGCACGCGCCGCGACGTCATCGTCGCGGCCTCCTGCGGCGTCTTCGTCGCCGGCATGGTAGGCCTCGCCTATGCGTCGGTTCCGTTCTACGACTGGTTCTGCCGCACGACGGGCTTCGGCGGCCGTGCGCAGATCGCGACTGCAGCGCCCGCCGGAGCGCTCGGCCGCGCGATCACGGTGCGCTTCGACGCCAATGTCATCGGTGGGCTGCCGTGGAAGTTCGAGCCGGAGCAGAATTCGATCGACGTCCGTCTCGGCGAAGTCGTCACGGTGAATTTCGTCGCCACCAACCTGTCGGCGCGCACGACGGTCGGCCAGGCCGGCTACAACGTCGCGCCGCCGACGATCGGTTCATACTTCAACAAGATCAACTGCTTCTGCTTCACCGAGCAGCGGCTCGGTCCGGGCGAACGCCGCGAGATGACCGTCGTGTTCTATGTCGATCCGGCGCTCGCGAAGGATTGGGAGCAGGACGACCTCAACACGATCACGCTGTCCTATTCGTTCTATTCGGTGCGCGAGCCTTCGCGGCCGGTGGCGGAAGGCGGCACCAAGACACCATCGGGGCGGCTCTAGCCGCGCGAGGATAACGGAGAGGCAAGACGATGGCCGACGCGCACGCCAAGCCGCAGCACGACTATCACCTCGTGGATCCGAGCCCGTGGCCGATCGTCGGCTCGATCTCGGCGCTGATGCTCGCGGTCGGTCTCATCACCTGGATGCACAAGGTGTTCGCGGCGGCGCCGCTCTTGTTCGCGGCCGGCGCGCTCGGGGTCGCCTATACGATGATCGGCTGGTGGCGCGACGTGATCCGCGAGGCGGAGTTCGGCGGCTACCACACGCGCGTGGTGCAGATTTCCCACCGCTACGGCATGATCCTGTTCATCGCCTCCGAGGTGATGTTCTTCGTCGCCTGGTTCTGGGCCTATTTCTCGACCGCGCTGTTTCCCGCCGACATCCATCACTTCGCGCGCACCGATTTGTTGGGCGGCGTGTGGCCGCCGAAGGGCATCGAGACCTTCGATCCCTGGCATCTGCCGCTGCTCAACACCCTGATCCTGCTCACCTCCGGTACCACGGTGACGTGGGCGCACCACGCGCTGCTGCATGACGACCGTGAAGGCCTCAAATGGGGCCTCGTCTGCACCATCGCGCTCGGTCTGCTCTTCACCTGCGTGCAGGCCTATGAGTACAGCCACGCCGCCTTCCACTACGCCGGCCATATCTATGGCGCGACCTTCTTCATGGCGACCGGCTTCCACGGCGCGCATGTCATCATCGGCTCGATCTTCCTGATCGTGTGCCTGCTGCGCGCGATCGCGGGACATTTCACGCCGACGCATCATCTCGGCTTCGAATTCTCGGCCTGGTACTGGCACTTCGTCGACGTGGTGTGGCTGTTCCTGTTCGCCTGCATCTATGTGTGGGGGCATGGCGCCGAGGCGGCCGTCGGCGCGCACCACTGAGCGCGCATCTGATACGCGCAAAGGGGCGGCCCCGGCCGCCCCTTTTTCGTTCTAAGTTCGTGCTAGGGGAGGCGTTGGAGCAGCGACCATGACCGAGCCACGCGCCGCACCGGCGGTCTCGCCCTTTGTCGCCGGATTGACCGGGCGCTGCCCGCGCTGCGGCAAGGGACACATGTTCAGCGGCTTCCTCAACATGCGCAAGACTTGCGAGGCCTGTGGGCTGGATTACGGCTTCGCGGACGCCGGTGACGGCCCGGCGATCTTCGTGATCCTGATCGCGGGATTCATCGTGGTCGGCGCCGCGCTGCTGGTCGAGGTCGTCTACCAGCCGCCGTTCTGGCTGCACGCCGTGCTGTGGGGACCGCTGATCCTGATCGTGACGCTCGCGCCGCTGCGGCTGCTCAAGGGTCTGTTGATCGCGCTGCAATATCATCACGATGCCGCGCCCGGCCGTCTTGAGCGCGGGGACGGCACGTGACGGCGCCGGCCGTGCCGCGCCGCCGCAGTCTGGTCCTTCCGGTGATCCTGGTGATAGGCGCGCTCGGCGCGCTCGTTTGGCTCGGCACCTGGCAGATCGAGCGCAAGGCCTGGAAGGAAGCCCTGATCGCCAATCTGGAAAGTCGGCTTTCGGCGCCGCCCGCGCACCTGCCACCGCGCGAGCGCTGGAAGCAGCTCGATGCCGCAACCGACGAATTCACCCGCGTGTCGTTCCAGGCGACGTTCGTGCCGGGCGCGCAGGCGCTGGTCTATTCCAGCGGCTCCAACCTGCGGCCGGACGTGACCGGCCCCGGCTACTGGGTGTTTTCGCCGGCCCGGCTCTCCGGCGGAAGTCTCGTGGTCGTCAATCGCGGCTTCGTGCCGGAGGGGCGTCAGGACGCCACGACCCGTGCCGAGGGCGAGCCGGAGGGCGTCGTCGATATTGTCGGCGTGATGCGTTGGCCCGAGCCGCGCGGTACCTTCACGCCGAACGATGAGCCGCAAAAGAGCCTCTGGTTCGTGCGCGATCCCGCCGCGATGGCGGCCGCCA
>CAYZMR010000347.1:0-2003 GCA_964479515.1 uncultured Hyphomicrobiales bacterium
CTCCCGTCGAGATCATGGATCTCCGGGAAGAAAATATCCTTCCACGACTTCGGCGCTTCCTTCAGCGAGCCGACGCTTGCCATGAACTCCGCGAACTTCATCGTGTGCTCCGGCACCATGGTCCAGCGCACCTGTGGGCCCGAGATCACCGCCGTCACCTTGTCGAGCGGCAGCTTCGACTTCACGTCCTCGATCCAGTATTGCGCGGCCCTCGCGCGGTCCTTGTCGACGATCGCGGTTGCTTCCTTCAGCGCCGCGACCAGCGCCTTGTAGAGCGCCGGGTTCTTCTCGCGGAAGCGCGAGGTGGTCCAGGCGACCGTGAAGGTGCTGGGTCCGTCCATCACGTCGAAGGAATTCAGGATCGTGTGGACGCCGGGCTTCTCCAGCTGCTGCTGCTGGAACGGCGGCACGCCGAACACGCAGTTGACCTCGTTCGAGCCGGCGAGCAGCGCGATGGTGGAGTCCGGTGGCGACATAGACACCGTGAGCGGATCGAGCTTGGCGTAATCCTTCTGCCCCCACAGCTTCGCGGCGGCCATCTGCAGCACCACGGCCTGAATCGACACTTTCACGGCCGGCAGCGCGATGCGGTCGCTGTCCTTCAGGTCGGCGATCGATTTGATGGTGTCGCTGCGCGTGTTGAGCACGATCGGCTGGGAGGAGAGCGCCGAGATGCCGCGCACTTCGTTGGCCGTGCCGCGCGTGCGGTTCCACAGCGTGAGCAGGCCGGGCGTGCCGCCCGCCACGATGTCGACGGAGTCCGAGATCAGCGCGTTGTTCATCGCGTCCGGGCCGTTGAAGATCGTCCAGGTGACGTTCAGGTCCTTCACGCCATTCGCGGCGGCGTATTTCTCGAGCAGCTTCTCGTGCTCCATGACGTTGAACTGCAGATAGCCCATGGAGAACTGGCGGGCGATGCGCAGTTCCGTCGCCTGCGCTTGCGCCGGCGCCCAGAGCAGTGGCGTCGTCGCCAGGATGGCAACCGTGACGATGGCAAGCGGCTTCATGGCGTCTCCTCGTGACATCTTATGTTTATCGATGGGCGCGGGCTCATCGTTGCCCGCTATCCTACAGCAAGCTCGGCGGCTTCCAAGTCATCACATCAAAAGCGATCAGGCGGACGCGTCGATCATGTCGGCGAGCTTCTCGGCGATCATGATCGTCGGGATGTTGGTGTTGGCGCGCGGCACCGTCGGCATCACGGACGCATCGGCGACGCGCAGACCCTCGATCCGGCGCACGCGGCCGGCGGGATCGACGACCGCGCCCGGATCGTCCGTCGCGCCCATGCGGCAGGTGCCGCTGACATGGAAGGTGCCGGCGACATTGGTGCGGATGTGCGCGGCGAGGCGCTGGTCGTCCGCCACAAGCTCGGCGAGCGGCACCGCGTCGCCGGTGAGCGTCGCGAGGCCATAGTCGGCAAGCCGCGGGCTGACGTCGAGCAGCCGCGCGATCAGCGCGGCCGTCACGGCGTTCGCGTTGGTCTTCTGGTTGAGCCGGCGCAGCCGGTCGGTGAACCGCACCGGGAACGGCCTGCCGCCCAGCGCCTTCATGCCGTCGGAGGCGAGGAGGTCGACCACGAAGCGGAAGCCGTGCGCGAGGCGCGCGAGATCGCGTTGGTCGTCGACGAAATTGAACTCGATCAGCGGGTGCGCGCTCGCCTCCTTCGCGGTGAGCGTCACGCGCCCGCGCGAGAACGGCTTCCACAGCACCGGGCCCAGGTTGGCGATCTGCGCGCCGAGCGCGTTCCATGACGACTTGCTCTGCAGGTTGATGCAGAGGTCGGTCTTCGGACAGCCGGGCAGGCCGGACGAGAGCCGAAAGCAGGTCACCTGTAGCGTACGCAGGCTCGCCGGCTGCCGCGCGGCAGGCCGCAGATGCGCGCCGATGAACAGCACTGGATGGTTCTGCAGGTTGCGCCCGACGCCCGGAAGATCGGCACGCACGTCAATACCGAGCGCGCGCAGCTCTTCCGCCGGGCCGATCCCCGATCGCATCAGGAT
>CAYZMR010000347.1:2103-4030 GCA_964479515.1 uncultured Hyphomicrobiales bacterium
GCAATAGCCGTCGCGGAAGTCGCCGTTCATGTCGGCGACGACGGGCGTCTGGCGTTCCAGCGCGAATTCATGCGCCCCGCGTGCAAGCGCGGTCCATTGCGTGCGCGGAACGCGGCGGATCGGCGTCGGTCCGTCGCCCCCGTGCAGCGCGCCGTCGAAGTCGAGGTCGGTTTCAAGCTTGCGGAAGTAAGGCAGCACGTCGGACCACGCCCAGCCCCGCGCGCCGAGCGCCTCCCACTCGTCGTAATCGTCGGGCGTTCCGCGCAGCGCCACCATGCCCATCACGCTCGAGCCGCCGCCCATGATGCGCGCCTGGTCGTAGCCGGTCGGCGGTGACGTTTCCTTGGTGCGCCAATGCGCCTTCAGACCCGGCCACATGTAGCTCTTGTTGTAGTAGGAGGCCGGATAGACATCGAGCACATCGGCGGGCTCTCCGCCGGGCGGCGTATCGATGCCGGCTTCGAGCAGCAGCACGGAGCGAGACGAACGCGCGGAGAGGCGGCTCGCCAGCACGCAGCCGGCCGCGCCGCCGCCGACGATGATCGTGTCGAAATCGCTCACGGGCGTTACGGCCTCTTCTGTTCGACGTCGTGTTTTGCTGATACTCGGTCGCCACAATACACGACATCGGCTGCGTCACCGCGCAACCGCAAGCCACGCCGTCGAGGGAGCACTCGCCCATGCAGCGCAGCGAAACCCGCATCCTCACGACCCATGCCGGCAGCCTGCCGCGGCCGCCGTCGCTGACGCAACTCTACGCATCGCGCGTTGCCGGCGAGGCCGTGGATGCGGCCGCGATCAAGGCGCAGGGGCGCGCCGCGGTCCGCGCCATCGTGGCGAAACAGATCGAGACCGGCCTCGATGTCATCAATGACGGCGAGCAGCAGCGCGAATCCTTCGTGCTCTATCTGCGCCATCGGCTGACGGGCTTGGGCGGCGAGGGGACACGACAGATGAGCGCCGACCTTGAGGCCTATCCGGACTATTTGCGCGAGTTCCAGGCGCGCGTCTCGTCAGGCCCGAAAGTGTCGAACCGCGCCAAGCTACCCAAGGCGATCGGCGCCGTGACGTATGCGGATCGCAGCGAACTCGACGCCGAATGCGCCGACTTCCGCGCGGCGCTCGACGCCGTCGGTGGCGGCTTCGTCGAGCCGTTCTACACGGCGCCGTCACCCGGCATCATCGCGTCGATCGTGCAGAACGAGCACTACGACACCTTCGCCCATTATGTGGATGCTCTCGCGCGGGCGCTGCGCGTCGAATACGAAACGATCGTCGCCAACGGTTTCCTGCTGCAGCTTGACTGCCCTGACCTCGCGCTCGAACGCCACACCATGTTCCAGAACCGCTCGCTCGCCGACTTCATCGATTTCGTCGAGCTCGTGGTCGCTGCGATCAACACCGCGCTCGTGAACGTGCCGCGCGACCGCGTGCGGCTGCACGTGTGCTGGGGCAATTATGAAGGCCCGCACGACCGTGACGTGCCGCTCGCCGAGATTCTGCCGGTTCTTCTCAAGGCGAATGTCGGCGGTCTGGTGCTGCCCTTTGCCAACCCGCGCCACGCCCACGAATATCATGTGCTGGAAAAGATCCCGCTGCATGCCGACCAGCAGATCGTGGCCGGCGTCATCGACACGCTGACCAATTTCGTCGAGCACCCGGAGGTCGTCGCCGACCGGATCGAGCGCGTCGCTAGCGTCGTCGGTGATCCGCGCAGGGTCGTCGCGGGCACCGATTGCGGCTTCGACACCTCAGCCGGCATGGGCCGCGTCGCCTCCGATGTGGTGTGGGCAAAGCTGCGGACCTTGCGCGAGGGCGCGGCGCTTGCGTCGCGACGGCTTTTCAAATCCTGAGCTTCATCCTTTCGGCTAGGGTTGATTGACAGTGTCGACACCACGACCTAACCTCATGAAACGTTTCAACGATA
>CAYZMR010000348.1:0-4029 GCA_964479515.1 uncultured Hyphomicrobiales bacterium
ATCGTGCAGGAGCGCGTGTTCGAGGACACCGGCGGCGCGCGCCGCACCGACAGCGGTATCACGCAGATCCAGCGCCAGATGCCACTCTTCACGCAGTCGGCGCCCGATTACGACGTGCTGGTCGCGGCGGATGAGAGCGAGGTCTTCGCCGGATACTTGCCGTATCGCACGTGGGAGGCCCGGCCGGTCGCCGGCTCCGCCGGTCTCGTCCCGAAGAGCTGGGATCCGGCGCATGATCAATGGGGCGCGAACCAGCTGCAGAATCGGTTCGTCGCGATGTTCTCGCGCCGCATGACCGAACGCGACGGCAACGCCTGGGCGGCGGCGCGCATGATCGGCGAAGCAGCCTCGCGCCGTCAGACGAACGATCCGAAGGCGATGCTGGATTTTCTCAAGAGCCCGGATCTCGCGCTCGCCGCCTTTAAGGGGCAAAGGCTGACGTTGCGCGGCTGGAATCTCCAATTGCGCCAGCCGATCCTGCTCACCGACGGGCGGGTCGTCGTCTCGGTCTCGCCGCAGGACGGTTTCCTGCACGAGGTCACTGAGCTTGATACGCTCGGCTATGACCGGCCCGAAACCAAGTGCCAGCTCAAATGAGCCTCCGCGCGCGTAATATCGGCTTGTTTCTCGCGCTCGGCCTCACCGCGCTTGCATCGCGCGAGGCGGACGCCGCCATGGCCTATGTGTCGAACGAGAAAGGCAACACCGTCACGGTGATCGACACCGACAAATGGGAGGTGGTGCGCACCATCAAGGTCGGCCAGCGACCACGCGGCATCGAGATCACCAAGGACCAGAAATACGTGCTGGTCGCGGTCGGTGACGACGACACGATCCAGATGATCGACACCAAGACGAACGAGGTCGTCGGCACGCTTCCGTCCGGCCCCGATCCGGAGAATTTCGCGCAGGATCCGGACGGCAAGATCCTCTATGTGGCAAACGAGAATGATAACGCGGTCACGATCATCGACATCGAGACACGCGCGAAGCTTGCCGACGTCTCGGTCGGCGTCGAGCCCGAGGGGATGGCGACGAGTCCGGACGGAAATATCGTGATCTGCACGTCCGAGACCACCAACATCGCGCATTTCATCGACACCGCGACGCGCCAGATCGTCGCCAACGTGCTGGTCGATTCGCGCCCGCGCTATGCCGAGTTCAAGCGCGACGGTTCGGAGCTCTGGGTCTCGGCCGAGATCGGCGGGACCGTCAGTGTGGTCGATCCGGTCAAGCGCGAGGTGAAGACCAAGATCAGGTTCGAGGTGCCGGGTCTTGCGCGCGAGATGATCCAGCCCGTCGGCATCAACCTCACACGCGACGGCAAGACGGGCTTCGTCGCGCTTGGACCCGCAAATCGTATCGCCGTGGTCGATGGCATCACGCACAAGGTCACGAAGTACCTGCTCGTCGGCCAGCGCGTCTGGCATATGGCGTTCACGCCGGACGAGAAGTATCTGCTGACGACAAACGGCCTGACGAACGATGTGTCCATCATCGACGTCGCGGCGCTCAAGGTCATCAAGACGATCCAGGTCGGCGAATTGCCCTGGGGCGTCACGGTGTCGCGGCCGTGACGCCGATGGAGCGCGCGCCTGCCTTGGATGCGCCCGCGCTTTCGGTCGAGGGCGTGAGTCACTCTTACGGGACACGCAAGGCGCTCGACAATGTGACATTCGCGGTGCGGCCCGCGCGTTTCGTCGCGCTGCTCGGCCTCAACGGGGCGGGCAAGAGCACGCTGTTCTCGCTCGTCACGCGACTTTATGCGGTGCGCTCCGGCCGCATTCGCATTTTTGGCCACGATATCGCGCGCACGCCGGGCGCGGCCTTGCGCCTCGTCGGTGTCGTATTCCAGCCGCGCACGCTCGATCTCGATCTCTCGGTGCGGCAGAACCTCATTTATCACGCCGCGCTGCATGGCATCGGGGCGCGTGAGGCGCGGGCACGCGCTGACGAGCAGCTTGCGCGCATCGCGCTTGCCGATCGCGCGAACGACAAGGTGCGCGATCTCTCCGGCGGGCAGATGCGCCGCGTCGAGATCGCGCGCGCATTGCTGCACCGGCCGCGCCTCCTGATCCTGGACGAGCCGACCGTCGGCCTTGACATCAAGGCACGCGCCGACATCCTCGCTCACGTGCGCATGCTGGTGAAGGAGGAGGGCGTCGCGGTCGTCTGGGCGACTCATCTGGTCGACGAGATCGCCGACGATGACGACCTGATCGTGCTGCACCGCGGGCGCATTCTGGCGCACGGGCCGGTGCCGCAGATCGCCACGCCCGGGGAGGGGGTCGGCGCCGCGTTCACGCGTCTGACCCAAGACGGGCTGGGTGACGTCGCATGAGCGCCGAACCGATTCCCGTGCGAGGTTTCTCGGCTGCCCAATATGCGGTCTGCCTCCAAGGCATCGTGTGGCGTGAGGCGTTGCGCTTCCTGCATCAGCGCGAGCGGTTCGTCTCCGCGCTGGTGCGCCCGCTGGTGTGGCTGTTCATCTTCGCCGCCGGCTTCCGCCAGGTGCTCGGTTTCTCGATCATCCCGCCCTACGAGACCTACATCCTCTACGAGGTCTACATCACGCCCGGCCTGATGGTGATGATCCAGCTGTTCAACGGCATGCAGTCCTCGCTCTCGATGGTCTACGACCGCGAGATGGGCAACATGCGCACGCTTCTCGTGAGCCCTTTGCCGCGCTGGTACCTGCTCTCCTGCAAGCTCGTCGCCGGCACGGCGGTCTCGCTCCTGCAGGTCTACGTGTTCCTCGCGATCGCGTATTTCTGGGACATCGAGCCACCGCCGATCGGCTACATCGCGGTGCTGCTCGCGCTGATCCTGTCCGGGTTGATGCTCGGCGCGCTTGGCATGCTGATTTCCTCGGCCGTCAAGCAGCTCGAGAATTTCGCCGGCGTGATGAACTTCGTGATCTTCCCGATGTTCTTTGCGTCCTCGGCGCTCTATCCGCTGTGGCGCGTGCGCGAGGGGAGCGTCGCGGTTTATTACGTCTGCCAGTTCAACCCCTTCGCCCACGCGGTGGAGCTGGTGCGCTTTGCGCTTTATGGGCAGGTCAATTGGGTGTCTTTGGCCGTCGTCTGCGGCTGCACGGCGGTCTTCATGATAGGCGCGGTGATCGCCTACGATCCGGCGCGCGGATTGATCGCGCGCCGCGGAGGCCCGGGCGGCGAGACGTGAGCCGTTATTTTTTCTCGCAATCGATCATCTGCTTTTCCTCGATCGCGAAGATGCCATCCTTGGCCTCCACGTCCCGGACCACGCAGGTGCGGAACTTGTCGATCAGCTTCGCGTCATAGCGGCGGGGCGTGATCCCGGTGATGCGCAGCCGTTCGTCATGGTCTACGGTCTTGTCGTTGTCGTTCTCGCACTGGTTCGGCCCCCACGCATTCTGCCCCGGTGGGGAGAATTGCAGGCTGGTCAGCGTGTGAAGCGTGAGGTTCCAGAAGCGCATGCCGCGCCTCTCGGCCGCCTGTGCGGCCGAGAGCAACAGCAGCAGCGTCACGGTGGTCGCGACGATCCGGCCCATTGGTTCCTCCCGGGAGCTCATCTTGCGTTCGACCGGGTCTAGCAGGACGCGCCGTCAAGCGCGACGACGGCTCTCGAACAAATGATCTCAATCGACTAGTCTCGGGTCGACCAAGGTCCCGGATGGTGGTCGTGAGCGTCAACCTCGTCCAACAGCCTGAGTTTTCCGGCGCGCTCGCGCGCCGCATGTCCTTGCGCCTGCCGCGCGCATGGCACGGGCTGTCGCTACGCGCCAAGCTGATCTTGGTATTCGTCCTGATCGACCTGATCGCCGCGCTTCTGCTCGGCGCCGTCGCGATCGTGAAGGCGCGGACCTCGACACGGGTCGAGATCGCCGCCTCGATGGCGCTTGCCGAGACGCTCGTCGATGAATCGATTCGCCTCTCGCAGCAGCAATCGCCGATGGCCTCGCTCGCCGAACATATCCCGACGCGGCAACGGCTGATGCGGCACGTGCGCCTCTCGGTGCGCGATGCCGCGGGACTGCCGATGGAGCTG
>CAYZMR010000349.1:0-4023 GCA_964479515.1 uncultured Hyphomicrobiales bacterium
CCTGTCGCGTCTATGCGCCGGTCGGGGGCCATCGCGACCTGCTCGCCTATCTGGTGCGGCGATTGCTGGAGAATGGCGCGAACTCGTCGTTCGTGTCGGTCGCGGCCGATCCGTCGGTGCCGGTCGCCGAAATTCTGAAGCGTCCGCGGGACTGGATCGCCGATCCGAGCCACGCGCGGCATCCACGCATCCCGCTGCCGCGCGACCTGTACGGCCCAGTGCGCAAGAATTCCGCAGGCGTCGAGTTCGGAGACCGCGCGAGCCTCGACGCGCTGCTGGCGGGCGTCGCGCAGGCGATGCCGCAGGACGGCCAAGCGCCGCCGAACGCCGACGATGCGGTGATCGCGCAAGCCTTCGCGCAGGCCGCGAACGGCTTTCCGCGATGGCGCGCAAAAACCGTCGACGAGCGCGCGGCGGCGCTGGAGCGCGTCGCCGACCTCTACGAGCGAAGCCGCGATGCGCTGATCGCGCTGTTGCAAGTCGAGGGCGGTAAGACGCTCGACGACGCGCTCGCCGAAGTGCGCGAAGCGGTCGATTTCTGCCGCTACTACGCCAGCCAGGCGCGCTTGACGCTGTTCCCCGAGCCGATGCCCGGTCCGACCGGCGAGACCAATGCGCTCACCTATCGCGGGCGCGGCGTGTTCGTCTGCATCAGCCCCTGGAACTTCCCGCTCGCGATCTTCACGGGCCAGATCGCGGCGGCGCTCGCCGCCGGCAACTGCGTGATCGCGAAGCCCGCCGAACAGACGCCACGCATTGCCGTGCAGGCGATCGCGATGATGCACGAAGCAGGGATCGCGCGCGACGCGCTCCATCTTGTGCTCGGCGACGGCAAGGTCGGCGCCGCGCTGGTCGCGGACGCGCGCGTCGCCGGCGTCGCCTTCACGGGCTCGACCGAGGTCGCCTGGCTCATCAATCGCGCGCTCGCGGCAAAAGACCGACCGATCGTGCCGCTCATCGCGGAGACCGGCGGCATCAACGCGATGATCGTCGACGCGACCGCGCTGCCAGAGCAGGTCACCGACGACGTCATCACGTCGGCATTCCGCTCGGCCGGGCAGCGCTGCTCGGCGCTGCGGCTCCTCTGCGTGCAGGAGGACGTGGCCGATCGCATCATAGAGATGATCGCGGGCGCGGCGCGCGAGTTGCGGCTCGGCGATCCGCGCGAGATCGCGACGCATGTGGGACCCGTGATCGACAGGGAGGCGAAGGACAAGCTCGATCGCTGGATCGCCGACCACGCCGACCGCGTGATCTTCCGTCATGGCGCCGTGCCGCCGAGCGGCACCTACGTGGCGCCGACGATGATCGTGCTCGAGCGCGTGCTCGACCTCAACGTCGAGGTGTTCGGCCCGGTTCTGCACGTTGTTCGCTGGCGCTCCGATCAGCTCGATCGTCTGCTCGACGACATCGCCGCCAACGGCTACGGCCTCACGCTCGGCATTCATTCGCGCATCGACGACACCGCCGAACGCATCGTCGCGCGACTTGCCAATGGCAACGTCTACGTCAACCGCAACATGATCGGCGCGGTGGTCGGCACGCAGCCGTTCGGCGGCGCCGGGCTGTCGGGCACGGGGCCGAAGGCGGGCGGGCCGAACTATCTGCGGCGCTTCGCGACCGAGCAGACCGTCACGGTCAACACCGCCGCCGCGGGCGGCAATGCGAGCCTGCTGGCGGAGGGGGCGTAGTGCGCTGCACTGCGGCGCGATTAACCAGATGTTGCGCCAAACATATTGTCGTTAACAATTAGTAGACATGATTGCTGTATTGTCCGGCGCATGAGTGATTCGCTCGATCGCCTCTATGAAGCCGTGCTGTCGGCCCGTCATGCCGATCCGGCGCGCTCGCGCACCGCCCGGCTGCTGCGCTCGGGCCGCGCCAAGATGGCCAAGAAGCTCGCCGAAGAGGCGGTCGAAGTCGTGATCGACGCCATGCACGGCAGCCGCGACGCCGTCGTCAAGGAGAGCGCGGACCTCATCTACAATCTCGTCGTGCTGTGGGTCTCGGCGGGCGTGAACCCGAAGGACGTCTGGAAAGAGATGGACCGGCGCGAGCGTCTGTTCGGCATCGCCGAAAAGCTCTTGAAAGTGACGCAGGACCCCGACCCGCGCCGCAAGATCGTCGCGCTGGAGCCGCGCCGGCTGCGCAAGCGGCGGTGAGTTCGCCGCGCTGCATGGACTTTGTGCCGCCGCATCGCTAAGCAGGCCGGCCTATGCTGAAACGCCTCTACGACTGGACCTTGTCGCTTGCCGCGCGCGAGAGCGCCGAATGGTGGCTCGCGTTCATCGCCTTCGTCGAAAGCTCGGTGTTCGTCATCCCGGCCGAAGTGCTGTTCGTGCCGATGGGCCTTGCTCGGCCCGAGCGCGTCTGGCGCTACGCGATCATCGCGACCATCGCGTCGGTGCTCGGTGGCATCTTTGGCTGGTGGCTCGGCCATTACGCCTACGAATACATCGCGAAGCCGATGCTCGAATTCTACGGCAACCTCGAAGCGTTCGAGAGGCTTCGCTCGTCCGACAGCCGCGATGTGGTCCTGCTGATGCTGATCACATCGGGTCTCGCGCACCTGCCGCCGATGAAGGTCGTCTCGATCGTTTCGGGTGCGGTCGGCGTAAACATCTGGCTCTTCACCCTGTCCTGCATCGTTGCGCGCGGCGTGCGCTTCGCGGTGTTCGCCTGGCTCTTGCAGCGCTATGGCGAGCCGATCCGCCACTTCATCGAGAAACGGCTCGGGCTGTTGGCCGGCATCGCGGCCGCGCTCGTCATCCTGCTCTACTTCGCAGTCCGCTACCTGCGGGGCTGATCTCATTTTCGCCATGTCCGGCGCGCACCAACGCCCGCCTGATGACCTGATTATGGTTGCGGGCGGCACCAATGGTGGTTTCCGGACTGCATAACGTGCGAGCGCGCGGGCTTGGCGCTTTCGGCGCCACGCTTATGCTTGCCGTTTTTGCGTCCGTTGCGGTCGCGCAGCAGCCGTTGCCGACGCCCCGGCCCGCCACCGCTCCGCCGCCTGTCGCGGGTCCGCCGCCGGTCGTCGAGGCGCAGCCCGTCGCGCCGGCTGCGATACAGCAGGTCCAGCCGATCGAGCCGGTGGCGCCCGCCGCCGCACCGGCTCCGTTGCTGCCGACGCCCCCCGAGGTCGTCTCGGCGATCGGCCGCTTCATCGACCAGTCGATCTCGACCGTCGGGGCGGGCATGAAGGGCGCGGGAGAAACGCTCGGCACCACGACCAATGCCGCGGGCGACATCGCGCGCGGTGTCGGCGACGCGGCGACCACGATCGCGCGGCTGCCGGCGACCAACGTGGTGAGCGGCTTTGAGCGCTGCGCGATCGCGCCGAACGGCGCGCCGGATTGCGAGGTCGCCAGCGTTGCGTTGTGCAAGACGAAAGGTTTCGAGCGCGGCAGGTCGCTCGACATCACGTCTTCGCATAAATGCCCCGCCAAGGTCTGGCTCGAAGGACGCCAGCCGACGGAGGCCGAGTGCAAACAAGAGTCCTTCGTGTCGCGCGCCGTCTGCCAATAAGGCGCTGTTCTCCCGCATCGATGTGTGATGTCATCTCCGCCAAGAAAATTGGCGGAGGAAGCCGCTCGTGAATCTGCACGCCCTGCTGCTCGAACGGGAGGCCGCGGGCCGGCCCGTGACGGTCGGCCTGATCGGCGCCGGCAAGTTCGGCACGATGTTTCTGAGCCAGGCGCGTCTCACCAAGGGCATGCAGGTTGCCGGCGTCGCCGATCTCAATCCCGGCCGCGCGCGCGATCAGCTTAAAGTCGCGGGCTGGCCGGCCGAGGCCTATGCGGCATCCTCACTCGACGCAGCGCTCAAACACCGCGGCCTCCATGTCACCGACGATGCCGACGCGCTGATCGCGTGCCCGGATATCGAGGTGATCGTCGAGGCGACGGGCGTGCCGCATGCCGGCATCGTGCACGCGCTGGCGGCGATCGCGCACGGCAAGCACATCGTCATGGTCAATGTCGAGGCCGACGCGCTCGCCGGGCCGCTGCTGGCCCGCAA